>JAHJCZ010000067.1 GCA_018812705.1 Candidatus Omnitrophota bacterium | reverse complement strand
TAAACATATATTTAAATTGATAAAATCCTTTCATAAGTCTTCGCACTGCATGTAGATTTTGTTCAGCTGTCATTGGTTCATCCGGCTCAAATAGAGGAAAGTTACCATCATAATATTCCCATCCCACATCCTTTAAAGGGTAAATTATATTCTTCTGCATTAATCGTTCTCTCAACTGTGTCCCTGGTAAAGGGACAGGAAGCAATACTTGAAAAGTATCTATTTTTGCTTTTTTAATGAATTGCCTGTATCTTTTCATTCTTTCATTCGTCGTCATATTAAAATCTACACCTTTTTCTAAAGGATATCCGAAAATAAACATACCATGTACCATAAAACCAAACTTACTAAATATGTTCGTAAGAGATATCATATCTTCAGGCTTAATATTTTTTTTCATAGCCTTTAATTCTTCTTTTATTGGAGACTCATATCCAATTGCAACCATATTAATGCTTGCCTCACGCATGGCTTTTAGCAGACCTGAATCTATCGCCTTATCCAGCCGTATTTGAACATTGAAATCTAACCTTTTTCTAATATTTTTCTGATAATCTCTTAGCATCTGACAGAAACGTATAGTCTCCTCTCTCTGCTGACCGAAGAGGTCATCCACAATAAAAAAATGGCTAGCGCCTTGAGTCTCAACGATAAAGCTGATCTGTTCTAAAAGCCTCTCCGGACTAGCGCATCTTGGCTTGCCTTTAACGGTGCAAAACTCGCAATTCATTCCACAACCACGAATTCTCTCAACAGGAAAAACTTTTATTTTAGCATATCGCACTAATGAAAAATTAGGCAACGGTAAACTTTGAAAATCAGAGATCTGTTCTCTCGGTGGCGTAAAGACGATCTTTCCTTTTTTCAAGTAAGCAATTCCTTTTACCGAACTCACATCTAATCCTTTTTGTAAAACTTTTATAAGTTCCTTTATTGTCTGCTCACCTTCACCTATAACTATATAGTCTATATTCGAATTTAAGGCCTCAGGAATAGTCTCTTGGACAAAATGCTGACCACCGGAGATCGTAATAATATCTTTATTTTTAGATTTATAAAAATGGGCGATCTCATAAAGTCTTGGAATAGTGCTTGTTAACCCTCCATAAAGCCCAACAATATCTGCTGGCCTTTGTGTTTGCAAAAACTCATGATCAGCGCCTCTTAGATCGCTTCTGGGGCCGAATCTGCGAAGATTATTTTCATCAATAACTTCAACATCCCACCCTTCCATTTCATTAATAACACTTGCAAGAGAAACTGGTCCCAACGCGGTAGTTTTGTCGGCAAAATTTGAATAGATATTAAATGCAGGATACGCTGGAATGACTACTCTTAATCTGTATCTTTTTTCACTCATGGTAAATGTATTTCTCAAATTTGAATAGTATCGTCTTACATGTCTATCAATAGCTTGTAAAACTATTTATTTGTTTAATCTCATTATATCACAACATAAAAAAGAGTCAGCAATCTAAATCACTGACTCTTTTTACTTAATAATTGTGTTAATAATTCCGGATATTATTCTTTAAAAACAGAATCAAAAGAACAAAATTTGTTCAATTGTTCATTTTATTTCTTTTCCTTTTTTGCTTTTTTCTGTTTATTTCCCTTATCCTTATCCTTCTTGCCTTTATCGCCCATTATGCCCCTCCTTTTTTAATAAATAAAGATACCTGAATATTTTATAACTACCCCCAAGAAAGAAATAAAGCAATTTGATTGGCTGATGTGCAAATAATACTTCAAAGCATTTTTTAATACAAATAATTACAGTGTCTACATAGAACTTATTGTCGACAGTTTAACAGAAAAAAAGACTAATAGATACAATTTTAAAATGATTTAGCAGTTTAAGAATTCGAGTTAACTGAAATTTATAAATTTTCTATCGATCATTAAAACAGAATTTGGACAATATATAAGTATAAATAAATAGTGGTTCAGCTATTCAACAGCTCCAGAACGATTAAAGGGATAATAGATCTTAAAAGCCTTGCCTTGTATATTTCTCTTAGGAACACTTCCCCAATAACGACTATCATGGCTGGAAACACTATTGTCACCTAGCATAAAATAATGGCCCTTGGGAACGTCAAACACACCACTTCCGTAATCACCACGATTAATATAATTAACGTCCTTTATTCGCGGGTCTGTAACCAAGGCTCCATCAATATAAACATTTCCTTCCTTAATCTCAACTGTTTCCATACCACTTGCGATCAATCGATCCACAAATATCTTGGTCGTGTCCTCTGGATAGTAAAATACTACAATATCTCCTCTCTGTGGTTCTGTACTTTTGTATGCAGATTTATCCGTCAATATCCTATCGCCTTTAATTAATGTTGGTGCCATCGATCCAGAAGTAACACGAAAGGCCTGAACCATATTAACTCTCACATAATTTGCAATTGGATTGCACAAATAAAATACATATCCAAATAAAACAATACCAAAATTCAAAACAATTCTTTTGACAATAGAAATCTGTCGTTTTTGATTATTATTATTGTTAAATGCTTTTGCGCAAAAATATGAATCAAAAATTATGTAAACACCAAAGATCCATACAGCTATCATGGCGATAGCCATATAAATATTTGATTTCATTGTATGATGAATTACATAAAAATATGCTAACAACCCAGCTATAATGCTTATTACTAGAAGCACAATGCCTCTTTTAACTCTCCTAGAATAAATCTGTCCTAACCCAGGCAGGATCAGAGAATATATTACAGCCAACAAAGGTTCTTTAAATTGCTCTTTGATCATAATAGTTTTATTTTTTAGAAAATTATAATATTAGAGACAGTAAACTTTACTACCAATACATTTTTATGATAATTTCAACAATTCAGCTTCCCAATCTTCTTTTTTCTCATCTTTAGGAAGCAAACTTCTTCTGTTGCAGTAGATTTTAGCGCAAAGTGTTTGATATTTTCTTGTACGACTAACTGCCGGTTGGACAATATCTTTAATTACCGTCTCAATTTCTTCCTGTCTCAACTTCTTACCTTTAGATTCTGCTAGAAGTTCAGATCTTAATTCTGAAAACATCGCGGCAAAATAGCCTTCTGTAAGTTTTGAAATCTTGTTGATAGTAGCCTGGTCAAGCTTCTTTTCTAATACAGGCTCGATTGCCCATCGTAAGAATTCATTTCTATCATTTTCTTCTGGATCGAACATCGGTATCACAAGACTTCCTGGCCTGCCGGGTCTTAACATATCATGCGACAGCCTATCAATTCTTGCTGTCAGAAGAAGCCATTTCACTTTGCCTCTCAATTTTGTGTCTGACATCATAGATAGGATCCCTGCCTGCAGTCTCTTTTCTGTTGCATGCTGCTCTCCTGCGCTTAAACTTGAAAACTGGGCATCTGCCTCGTCAATAAATATCAAAACATTGACAAACGCATATAAAATTCGTTTTAATCTCTCCAGCCTAACATCACTTTCACCAAACCATTTATCCCTTAGTTTACCTAATACAAGAACTATCATACCAGACTCTGCAGCAACGGCTTCCCAAAAGAACGTCTTTCCACTGCCTATAGGCCCGCAAATAGCAGCACCAGGCAGGCTATCTTTGCCAATGCTTTTAAATCTAGGAACAACCTTCTTCTTTACATATTCTTTTATTTTCGTGCATCCAATGACATCTGATAAATTATGTGAAGGTATTTTAAATTCAACAATATCTCCTAGTTCACGCTCAATAAAACTTTTAACTTCAGACATAACATCTTCTGATTTTAGTTCTCCTCTGGAATGCGAGGCGTTTTTTAAAAGCCTTCTTAAGGCTAAAATGGAAAGTCCTGCTGTCAATTGAGCAAGTTCGTTTTTCTTGCCGCGTAATTTCACTTTATATGACTTCACCTGATTCTCATTGTACCAATCTATAAAATGTTTTCTTTGTTCTTCATTTGGTGCAGGAATAGGTATTTCACCTAAATGAGGAAGTCTTGAAATTACAGGACTGATCAACCCCTTTGATTCAGCTATAAGAATAACAGCATCTTTGCTTTCAACAAAATCAGGATCCTTAAACCAGTCTAGGCAAATCTGAAGTCGTACTCGATCGCTGTCACTTATTTGATTAACAGGAGTTGCAGGTATTATCGATTCTGCCCCTTCTATAATAATAAGGAGTTTTTTTTCTAGGATAGGATTATTATTTTCATCAACCGCCATCGAGCAAATACACATTTGTTTGAGCAGTTCTAAAGAATATGTGATGTTGCCTGCAGCCGTCCTACAAAGTCCTTGAAATTCTTCGGCATTTTCCTTTCCATATCTCCAGTATTCCCATGCGTTAGAAAAAAGTTTTGCATCATTTTTATTCTGAAACTGGATTCCTCCGGTTATTTTGTACGTGACAATAATATTGGTATTTAAGCTCATAGAAGATTTCAGAAATTCAATGATCGGGACATATTTTTTAAGTTTTAATGCATAAAAATAATCGTGCACATTGCCGGTCATAAGAATAGTGCTTGATTCAAGCGAATTTAACACCCTTCCTGTTTGAAGGAAAAAATTGTAACTTATATTATCCATAAATTATTACTCCGATTTTTTCTATAATTTTTTCAAAATTGTTTAAACTCATCTTTATCTTGCATAAATAACGGATCAAATACCGCATGAGCGATCTCTTCTTTTTGCTCTTGAATAGATTCGTAATCAACAGGCTCTTGCGGCATAAAAACAGGAGCCCTTTTGTCATAAACTATAGTTGTCCCTGGGAATTGTTTATATTCTTTCTGCCAATTCCAATTCATTGATAATCCCGCAACTCTGTCGCCTACACGTATAGCTTCAGTAAGCTCATGTGTTACAATTATTATCGTATATGGCGGTTTTTCTCCTGACAGTTTTGCTTTTTGATTTTCTGAATATAAAGTTAATAACATATCCTGTAATTCTTTTCGAGTTGCTTCATCAAGCGCACCAAAAGGCTCATCCAACAGAAGGATTCTTGGCTTCATAATAAGAGCTTGAGCAATTGCAACTCTCTGACACATTCCTCCTGAAAGTTGGCTTGGATAACGATCCATGGCGTCTTTAAGCTTTAACTTTTCAAGCAAAAACTCGGCTTGCTCCAAATGCTTTATTTTCAGCTTTCTCCACTCAAAAGGCTTGAACGTGCGGAATGGTATACTTGTTCCATCAAGCATTAATCCAAAAGCAACATTCCTTAAGGCTGTAAGAAATGGGAATAGGCTGTATCTTTGATAAACTATCCCAATATTTCTATCAGGCTTTATTTTATTTAT
>JAHJCZ010000066.1 GCA_018812705.1 Candidatus Omnitrophota bacterium | reverse complement strand
CAATACGCCAGTCGCGAATGCTTTTGTTAATTATCTAAATGTGCAGGATTCTGTTTCAGCAAATGCTACTATGCAGGCATTAAATTCAGTGGATAGCTTGAATAATATTTTCTGGTTCTTCGGCATGATCGGAGGTTTTAATGATGCGGCCGATGGAGCCTGGAATGCCTGTGCAACTTGGGATAAATGCCCGGGAACAGCTATAGGTGTTGATTATCCTGGTTCTGTAGATGAAGTTACTGTCGATTCGCATTCTGTTGTTATGACAGCAGATTCATATGCCAAGGCTATTGAGATCAGCTCTACCAATGATGCAGGCGGCGGTGTTGATCTAACTGATGGCGGATATGATCTTTATGTTTATGGCGATATATCTGTTGAAGATACACCGAATATAGTTGTGTCTACAGGTACGTGGATACAGGTAGCTGATGGAATTGTTAGTATTCCTGCACCAGCGCCACTTGCAGTAGTAAACAATTATAAGGTTTTAGATAATGTAACAGCAACAGTTGATACTATGATAGGAGTTAATAGTCTTGAGTTAGGAACACTATCAACGTTAACTCAAACAGGTTCAGCAGCTTTGTTTATTGATGCACGTAATGATGATCCTATTGATATGATTGTGGATTCGTCTTCTATTAATATTGATACCCTATATTTTTTAGATGTTAATATTGGAGGTCAGACAATACAGCAAAAAGCAATTAAAGCTACATTAGGTGCTTTTTTACTTATTGGAGATACACTGACTGTTGAAATGACAGGCAATTGGGATTTGTTAGATATAGGTGGGGGAGGGGGTATTTTAGATCTGGGTGGACTGGGTGCAAGTACAATTGAAACAGATGCAGCAACATTAGATACCAATGATTATAATTTGAATGTAGAAGGTCCATTTCTTGTGAGTGATACATTATTTGTTGGTGGTTCAGGGAGAGTATATTTTAGGACGGGGACACATACAATAGGGGATGTCTTGATGGGTCCCGATGATTCTGCTGTTCATGGATGGTTCTACATGAATTCTGCGAATGTGAATGCTGGTGGTGATATTGATTTTAGTAATTCAACAGTTTTTCCGGGTACGGGAACAGTTAATTTCAATGCGATTGATACTGATAACACTATCACTTCATGGAATCAGACATTTAATGATGTTGTTTTTAATAGTGCGACAGGTGGATGGACATTGTCAGATGGCATGATGGTTGCCGATGATCTGACGGTAACAAATACAGCTGCTGCTGGTATTTCCTTGGCAGGTTATGAATTGACAGTTGGCAATAATGTAACTTTAACTGGAGGAAGCTTATTCGCAAATGGTTCTAACTTCATTATTAAAGGAAACTGGGATTCGCAGCTAGGAACATTTGAGCCGGGTGTTTCAACGGTAGTCTTTAATGGAACAGACCTCGATAATACGATCACAACAAGCGCAGAGACTTTCAATAATTTTATGATCAATGATGGTTTGGTTGCTTATTGGAAATTGGATGAGGCAACGGCAACAACAAATATTACAGGTGTTATTGATTCCAGTGGACATGGTAATGTTGGTACTTGGTTAGGTGATCCTACTGCAACATCTACAACTCCGGATGTTAATTTTGTAGATACATATGCTTTGGACCTTGATGGGACTGGTGATTATATTTTTGTGAATGATTCTGACTCTTTAAGCCCTAAAAATGAGGTGACAGTTGCTGCTTGGGTTAATTTGACGAGTTGTTCAACAAATGACGGAACGATAGTGTTAAAGTCAGGCGGCAATGTGGATTCTTCAAGTGTTGCACAGTATGCTTTATGGTATGAGGGGGATGGCTCTTGTGATGATGCTGATTTTAATTTCTGTATTGGAAGCTTGGATAATGCTTCTGCTAATTGTTTTGAGGTTGAAAATGCAATTAAGCCTGAAGGCAGTTGGGTGCATTATGCAGGTACGTTCGATGGTTCAAATCTGGAATTATTTGTAGATGGTGTTTCTTTGGGGACGCAAGGCTTGGTTACTACTATGACTGTTGGATTGAATGATGATGTTAGGATTGGTATTAGTGCTGATGGAACATCTAGTGCTATTGATGGATTGATCGATGAAGTCCGCATCTACAATCGTGCCTTGTCTGCTCATGAGATATCAAAACTTGCTTATGGAAATCAACCTGAATCAGCAGTCGGGAAATATACTTTGCAGGATGCTCTTAATGTTGACGGGGATATTATACTTGCAACCGGTACTTTGGATGTTAATGGTCAGGATATTAATGTGCAGGAAAGTTGGTACAACTACGGCGGTATATTAGATGAAGGGACTCGTGCTGTTACATTTGATGGCACAACGACTGGGCATATTATTCAGTCCGGCGGTCAAACATTTTATGATATAGCAATAAATGGAAATAGCGGAGGATGGACCCTTGGAGATAATCTTGAGGCGTCTAATAGCTTCAATATCACCGATGGAACGTTGACTCATTCAACAGATCTTCCGGTTACTGTTATCACTGCAAATACAGTTTTGAATGGTGGTATATTTACTGGTGTTGCAAGTTCAATAGTAAATGATGGAAATCTTACGCTTACTTCAGGCGTGTTTAATGCGCCGGCTAATCAGTTACTTGTTACAGGTAATTTCTCAAGTGCTGCGACGACATTTGAGGCTGGAAATGGAACGGTTATCTTTAGTGCGCCTGATACAGATGGAACAATTACAACTAATGCTGAAACATTCTACAACTTTAGTTTGGGTGATGGTCTTGTTGGCTACTGGAAGCTAGATGAGATAGCAGAAGGAAGTTGTCCAGGTGGGGTCTTGGATGCTTGTGATTCTTCCGGTTATGGGTATCATGGTGAATGGGAGGACAGCCCGACAATAACTACTTCTATAAGAATGCCGTTTAGATTTTCAAATCCTCGTGCCTTGGTTTTTGATGCTGGAACTGATCGTATTGCTATGGGGACAAGTGTTCCTAAATTGAATAATATTGAAAAGAAAACAGTATCTGTTTGGATTAAGCCGGGTGATTTTCCTGGACAAGGCCGTATTGTTGCTAAAGAAGCAGATACTACTGTTATTCCTGGATGGGACATGCTTTTAAATGCAGATGAAACATTAGAATATCGCCATTGTTTTAGTATTGGCGGCTTAGGAATTTGGCAAACGGATAGTCCGCTTACAATTGGTATTTGGCATCACATTGCAGTGACTTATGATAATTCTAGCTCTTCAAATAATCCGATTATCTATGTTAATGGAAGTGTTGTTTCTATATCAGAAATAGATTCACCGCAAGGAACTGCATTGGATGATTCGTCAGTTGAGTTTAGTATTGGAAATACTCCACCTGGCACAAGAGATTTTATCGGATCAATTGATGATGTTCGTATTTACAATCGTATTCTTTCGGCGCATGAGGTCAAAGCTCTTGCTCAGGCTGAAGTGCATGGGGATAATGATAATACTTATACTTTGCAGGATGCATTGGATGCTGATGAGGATATAACACTTGCAAAGGGTACGATTATTACCGGTGCTCAAGATATTAATGTTGGCGGCAGTTGGGCTAATTATGGTGCTACATACACTGGCACAACCTCCTCAGTTACCTTTGATGCTGTTGAGACAGGCCACACGATAAGAGCAAATTCTGAAACCTTCCATAATGTAATATTTAATGACGGCGGCGGAGACAGCGGCGGATGGTCGCTTGTTGATGCTCTTGATGCAGGTAATCAGTTTACTGTGTCAGGCTCTGATTCTGTGAATGGTGTAAATTTGGCTGGTTATGATCTTACAGTAAGTGGCGACTTTATTGTTGCAGCAGCAGGTGAGGTAACAGCATCTAGCTCAACAATTAAGGTTGCTGGCAGTTGGACCAATTTAGCTGGAACAAATGGATTTACTTATGGAACAAGTACTGTTGAATTCAATGGCTCTTCAGCTGACCAAACACTAGATCTCAATGGACAAAGTTTCTATGACCTGGTCATCAATAACACGAATTCAACGACCTCGGATGATGATATTGTTCTTACTGATGTTTTGAATGTTGAGAATGATGTGACAATTACTGATGGTGACCTTCAGGGTGGAAGTTATGACATTACGGTTGGTGGACTCTGGACAATGGTTAGTGCTGGAACATTTACTGCTGGCACATCTAGCGTCGAGTTTGATGATGCATCTAAGGTTACAACTGTTACAGGTGAAACTGCATTTTGGAATTTAAAGATCATCACTCCAAGCAAACAAGTTGATTTTCAGGCTGGTACTACAAATACAGTCCTTAATGCTTTCACTGTTGATGGCCAGGCAGTAACGACTTTTATTGATTTGAATTCTACCATTGCAGGAACTCAATGGACAATTGATACTCCAACAACTAATGAAGATGTAGAGTTTGCAGATATTCAGGATTCTGTTTCTATTCTTGATTCATTGACGGCACGAAACTCTATAGATCGTGGTAATAATTTATTCTGGATATTCGGTCTGGTTTCTACAACTGGTTTTAATGATGCAGCAGATGGGGCATGGACTTCAAATACAACTTGGGGTAAGCCGGCAGGTTCAGTAATGGGAACGAATTATCCGGGGCCATCGGATTATGTTACGGTTGATTCCAATGCAGTAACAATGTCCGCAGATTCTTACATGGCAGGTATTGTTGTTAATGATGATGTTGGTGGCCCAGCCGTTGATCTTACGGATGGAGGTTACGATCTTAATATTTATGGTGATATTACGATCGAGAATGTTGCTGGTCTTATAACTTCGACAGGAACATGGAAGCAAAAAGCAAATGGGAACATTATTAATCCGAGTATTTCAAATCCGGTATTTATATATGAGATCGATGCTGGCATAACTTCAACTACAACAGGGAACTTTAGGGCCAATGAAAAGTTAGTTCTTGGCGCTTCTTCTTCTCTTGTTAATACTGGGAATAATTTTTCGTTGAGTCCGGATAATAACGATTTTATAGTTATAGGAACTGGTGCAACTATTTCAGGTGGGAGTTTAATTGCTTACCAGACTGGAGACCTTACTCATGGCGCTTTGAGTATACCTTCGACATCGGTTTATTTTGGTGCATCAAATGATTCATCACTGACATTAACAGGTGATTGGTCAGTTAATAATATCGGCATGAGTGGAAATAATCTCAGCGATACAGAAGCAGAAGCGATGACTTTTTATACTAACTCAAATAATCTTACAGTTGCAGGGAATTTATATCTTGGTTCTGATGATACTGTCGGATTTTATGCCTTTGGTAAGATAGATTTTGATACGGGGACACACACTATTGGTGGAAATGTATATGTTGCTGATGAGCCTGGCGGAATAATAGGAACATGGGGATACTTTGATCTCGGATCGGCAACTATCTCTAGCGCAGGGACTGTTGATTTTACTTATGCAACTGTTTATCCAGGGACAGGTACAGTTATTTTTAATGCAACAGATACTGATAATACCCTTTTGTCTTGGGGACAAACTTTCAATGATGTTGTCTTTAATAGTGCAACAGGTGGATGGACTCTGTCTGATGGAATGATAGTTGCTGATGATTTTACAATGACGAATACCGCAGCTGCCGGTGTTATCTTGGGCGGATGGGAGACAACTATCGGAGGAGATTTTACATTAACAGCAGGAAGTTTATTTGCAAACTTATCAACAATCGTTATTAAGGGTAATTGGAATTCTGCGGCAGGAACATTTGAGCCGGGTATTTCAACAGTAATGTTTACCGGAACGGATGCAGATAATACCATTACTTCTAATGCAGAAACATTTAACAATTTAACCATTAATGATGGTTTGATTGCTTATTGGAAATTCGATGAGGCAGTTGCGACTACAGATGTTGTGGGTGTTATTGATCATAGTGGCCATAGAAATCACGGAACATGGCGAGGCGATCCGACAGCGACAACAACAACTCCAAATGTTAATTTCGTTGATCCTTATAGTTTGGATCTTGATGGTACGGGAGATTATGTTGAGACACCAAACATAGATATAAGCAAAGGCGGAACTGTTGCAGGGTGGATGAAAATTGATGATCTGACTGCAGACCGTGCTTTTGTGGGATTAGATGTTGGCGGGGCTGAAGAGTTTCAACTTTGGATGGATGAAAATGGGGCAAGTGATAGATTTGCTATTACAATATATGATGCGGGCTGGCAGATAAGTTATGGAACAACTATTCCAAACACGGATTCTTGGTGGCATGTTGCTTTTACATATAGTGGAACAGTTGCTAAATTGTACGTAAACGGTCTTCAAGAGGGAGCTGATCTAACAGCTACAATTACAGAAAGACCTGGAAACTGGTTTATTGGTGATACAACAAGTAGTTTGAAAATTCATAATGGCCTTATAGATGACGTTCGTGTTTATGATCGCGAACTTAGTGCTGCTGAGATTTCACGTCTGTCCCAAGGTGATCAGCCGCAAACAGCGGTTGGAAAATATACCCTTTCTGGTGATTTGAACATTGATGGGGATTTTGTTTTAGCTGCCGGAACGTTTGATCTAAGTTTTGATAATATGACAGTTGCTAATAGCTGGTGGAATTATGGAGGAGTGTTTGTTGAGAATACGCAGAATGTAACGTTTGATGGCTCAGCTTCTGATTCAGTGATTCAATCTGGCAGTGAAACATTTGCTAGTCTAGGAATTAATGGTACAGGAACATGGACTTTATATGATGATGTTGAGGCTACTGCGCTTTCTTTATCTAACGGTACGCTAACACATCATACAGATCTGGCCATTACAGAGATCAAAGCGGCTACAACGGTAGGAGGAGGTACTTTTACAGGTGTTGAGAGTTCAATTGCTCATGTTGGAGATTTAACATTGACCTCAGGAGTCTTCAACGCACCGAATAAGAATTTGATTTTAACAGGCAATTTTTCGAGTGCTGCAACAACATTTGAAGCTGGTAATGGAACGGTTGTTTTTGTCGCGTCAGATACCAATAATACAATTACAACAAATTCAGAAACATTCTATAATTTCACATTAGGTGACGGGCTTATCGGATATTGGAAGCTGGACGAAACTGACGAAGGAGATTGTGCCGGCGATGGATCAAATTATGATGCCTGTGATTCATCCGGTTTTGGCAGTCATGGTGAATGGTTTGAGTTTCCAACAGCTAGTACGGATTCACCGAAGCCATTTAGATTTGCCAATAGCAGAAGCTTATTATTTGATGGTACGGATGATGGTGTTGAATTATATTCTCCGTCGATCTTGGATGATGTAAATACATTTACGTATTCCGCTTGGGCCAAAGTTACTGACACTGATGGAAATAGTCCAATTATTGAAAAAGGTAATGGTAGTTCAAGAAGGAAATACTTGGTTTATGGCGCAACAACTGGTGGGTCTCCAAGAGTAATATCAGCATATGTTGACTGTACAACTACCGATGCCAGTTCTTCTTCAGTCACCAATACATATTCTGTTAATAGATGGGATCATGTTGTCGCGACTTATGACGATAAGGGGGATAGAACTCCTAGAATTTACATAAATGGTAGCGAGGTGACTTATGATTCACAAACTGCCTGTGTTGGAAATGTCGTTAGCGAAGCAGCTAATAATATGAGGATAGCATTAACTCCGGGTACAGGATTTTATGAATTTGCAGGCAGGATTGATGATGTCCGTATTTATAACCGCGTTCTTTCGCTTGATGAAATAAATGCTTTGGCCAAGGCAGAAGTTCATTGGGATAATGATAATACTTATACATTGCAGGATGCGCTGGATGTTGATGAGAATGTTCTTCTTTCTTCAGGTACTTTAGTGACAGGTGGACAGGATATTAATGTTGGAGGAAGCTGGGCGAATTACAATGATGCGACATATACCGGCTCAACTTCTTCGGTTACTTTTGATGCTATTGATGCAGGCCACACGATCAAAACAAACAACCAAACCTTCCATAATATAGTCTTTGATGATGGCGGAGTTGATGGCGGCGGTTGGTCAGTTACTCTTGATGCCCTTGAGACTGGAAATTTATTTACAGTTACAGCAAGTGACTCTGTTGATGGTGTTGATCTGGATGGTTTTGATCTAACAGTTGGTGGTGATTTTATAATAGATACAAATGGGGAAGTAACAGCAAGTAATTCATCGATTAAAGTTTCTGGAGATTGGTATTTGACTGGTGGAACTTTTAACAGGGGGACTTCAACAGTTTTATTGATCGGAACAGGTGTTTATTACGATGATAACAGTAATGTTCTTTATGATCTTAAAGTTGCTTTTCCTGGACAAACTACTACATTGAATACGCACTCATTTTCATACAATCAGGCAACATTGAGTGGGGGAACTTTGAGTGATAGTGGTTCTTTCTCCTTTTATGTTGATAGAACGAATGATTATTCTGATCCTTTAGCAATAGTATTGGGTTCAACAATTAATACTCCAATAATCTTTGCTGGTTCCACAGCGACAACAGCGACAGTGAATGTTCCTGGATACTCAGGATATAATAATTTAAATTTTGAACATAATGGTGCAGGTGTTTTAACGTATCAACTGCAAGGCGATATAACAGTTGCTCAACTAGGAGTGACAGGTTTTACAGATGGTGGTAATAATGTATTGGAAGCTGCAGGATATAATATAACATCTTTGTCTAATTTGCGTATTGGGAATAGTGGAAGTACCGCACGTTATTCTCAATTGAACTTGGGAGCATCAACACTTGACGTTGGTTCTGATATAACAATTTACTTATCTGATGCAAGTGGTACAAATGCTCTTGTTGCTACAACAGGATCGATTAATATTGGTGGTGATTGGACAAATAGTGATACGTTTACATCTGGAACAGGAACAGTTGTATTTGATAGCACTTCGGGCGATCAGAATATAACTACAGGGGGAATGACATTCTATGATCTTGTTATTAATAACACTGATGCGGCAAGTGCAACTGATGATGTTATTTTGTTGGATGATCTTGAAGTTGATAATAATGTTACAATTGCTGACGGTGATTTCCAGGGTGGAAGTTATGATCTCAATGTTGCAGGAACATGGTCAATGGCTACAGCCGGTACGTTTACTGCGGGGACTTCATCAGTGTTCTTTGATGATTCAAGTAAGGTTACAACGCTATCTGGAAATACTGCCTTTTACAATTTAGTAATTATTATCCCAAGCAAGCAAGTTGATTTTACTGCAGGAACAACTACGACAGTAAGCAATGCATTTACTGTTGATGGCCAGGCATTAGCGACATTTATTGATCTTAACTCTACGGTTGCAGGTACTCAGTGGACAATTAATACGCCAACGACTACTGAAGATGTTGAGTTTGCCGATATTCAGGATTCTGTGTCATTGTTTGATTCACTGACCGCGCGTAATTCAGTTGATCGTGGTAATAATATTTTTTGGTTATTCGGTCTTTATTCGACAACAGGTTTTAATGATTTTGCAGATGGAGCATGGACATCAAATGCTACTTGGAATAAGCCTGCAGGTTCTGTTATGGGTGTGAATTATCCTGGTCCATCAGACCGTGTTACCGTTGATTCTCATGCTGTAACGATGTCAGCTGATGCTTATGCGGGAGGCATAGTAGTTAATGATGATGTTGGTGGTGCATCTGTTGATCTTACTGATGGTGGTTATGATCTTAATATTTACGGGAACATTGATGTAGAAGATGCATTAAATATCGTTACTTCAACTGGACGATGGATACAATTGAATGACGGAACGGCATCAAATCCTAATGCATCTAATGCTTTTAATACTTACGAAGTTGGAGCTGGTATTTCAGCATCTACATCTGGGAATCTTCGAATCGCTGAAGATCTGGTTCTTGGAAATTCTGCATCGCTTGCTTTGACTGGAGGGTATGCTGTTATCTTCCCGACAACAAATGATTTTGTTACTATGGGAACAGGAGCATCTATAACAAGTGGAACATTGTTCCTAAGGCCGACAGGAGATGTGACCCAAGGCACGTTATCAATCCCTAATGTAATAGTCAGGCTGTCAAATGTTAACAATGCGTCTATTACAATGACAGGCAACTGGTCGGTTGATGATCTGAGGATATACGGGGATACATCGAGTGATACAGAAGCTGAGGCTATGACGCTTAACACAGATACTTATAATTTGACGACAACAGGGTACTTAAGTTTGGGTGATACTGCGGCAGCAGCCTATTATGGAAAGATCGATTTTGGTTCAGGTAATCATACGATCGGTGAGTATATTAATGTCGAAGGTACGACGGATACTTGGGGATATTTTGATCTTGATAATGCGCAGATTTCAGTAGGCGGAAATATTGACTTTGAAAGGGCTACAGTAGTTCCCGGGTCTAGCTCTGTTACTATGAACGATACGGCAGGAACAAGCACAATAACATCGTGGGGCCAGACATTTAACGATCTGATAATTGATGATGCCGGAGGAACTGCAACAATTCAGCCGGTGGATGATATGGATATTAATGGTGGCTTTATTATGACGGATGGTATTTTTGATCTGGCTACCAATGATCCTGATATGTATATTGCGCATGCGGTTACATTTAATGGCGGAACATTTATTAAGGGTATAGGCACTGTTAATTTTGATGGCGACCTCACTTATAACGATAATGTCGGTGGTGTTGATATTGGTAATTTGGTTATTGGAGGATCACCTGAGACGACAGATCTTGCAACAGACCTTACTGCAACCGTATTGACAATTAACTATAGCGATACTTTAAATACGAATGGTTATGACCTTGATATAGGTAGCTTCATTGATATTAACGGCACTCTTGACGCGACGGATGATGTTGCGGGTGATAGGACTTTAGTTGCAGCTGGGGCAAGCTGGGATATGACAGGAGGGACGTTTACAATCGATAATTCATCTGTAACTTTTGATTCGGTGGTTACAGGAAATACGATTATATCCGATGGAAAATCATTTTATGATTTAGTTGTAAATGATGGCGGAGGTGACAGCGGAGGATGGGCTTTAGCTGACGGATTAATTACAACTAATAGTTTTACAGTTACAGCTACTGATACAAATGGTGCAGGTGTTGATCTGGCAGGTTATGATCTGACTGTTGGTGCTGATTTTGTGATGGCATCTAGCGGCGAGCTAACAGCATCGACTTCGACTATAAATGTATCTGGAAGCTGGAATACTGCTGCAGGCACATTTAATGAAGATGCCAGTTCTGTTAAGTTTTTAGGTTTATCAAAGGATATAAGATTAGGAGGAACGAGCGGTAATGGTGATTTTAAGAAACTGGTAATTCAGGGAACATACACGTTGCAAAATAGCGGGTTCTTTATAGGAAGTGATAGCTCGGGAGATGATGCTGTTTTAACTATTGATGATGGGGCAACACTTTCTTTTGCATCTGGTTCTGTAGGAAGCTTGAATACAAATGTTCCGTTTATTATTGGAACAGGTTCGACACTTGGTGGAAGCGGGACATTGAGTTATTATACATCTTCAGCCGTTGATATTACGACAAGGTTCTTGAATAATGGGACGATAGGCATTAGTAATTTCCGTTATGAAACTGCTGATGGGTCTACAAATGTCCTGCCGGCATTTGCATATGGCGGAAATTTGGTTATTTATAATGTGGATGGCGGTAGCGGAGTTGCTGTTTTAGGTCCAGGTACTTTGACTGTTTCAGGAAACTTATCTGTTGAAACAGATGCCCCAGGTGTTCAGACTTTGGATAATAGAGTGAATGACTCGCCGATTTATGTTGCAGGAGATTATACTCTTGAAAATTCAGGTGCTGGCTTAGGTGTTCTTTTGGTTGACGCTTCAACGGTTACGTTCAATGGAGCTTCCACACAAACTATCACTACTAATACAGGCACATTCTTTGATGTTGTGATCACAAATTCTTCTGATTATGTTACGTTTGACGATTCTTTTGAAACGACTAACTTGACAGTGAACACTCCAGGGGCATCGTTAAAATTCTCAGACGGATTGATATATACTGTGTCCGGTTCATTAAATATTAATGGCCAGTATCAGGGAGGGGAGATCTACATAGAAAGTACCCCTGGTGCTGTTGAGTTCACATTTGACGTGCCTGGTGCTGTTCAAAATATCTACTATGTAAGCGTTCAGGATTCGCATGCTTCATCAAATGATATTTATGCCTGGGGTGCAGTTAACAAAGGCGGAACAGATTCAGGAGATGCAACTCCTCATTGGATATTCGATGCGCTATTCCCTGTTTCAAGAGCAATATTTACTGGTGGCTCAGATGACGGTTATGATATGGGCGAATATACCCTAGAAGGCGGCAAAGGAATATGGTTTGGAATCAACTTCTAATGTCAATAGGTATCAATAGGTAGTATCAATAGGTAGTACCACCTACCTTTTTGAAAAAAGAAAAAAACAAAAAGGTAGGTGGTACCTATTGACAAATAAGTGCCATATTGATACAATGCTTGTATGCCGAGAGCGCCTCGTTTACAAGAAGCAGGATATGTCCATCATGTCATTTCAAGAGGGAATGATAGGCAGACTCTCTTTAAATCCACAAAAGATTATCAAAGATACTTATTTCACCTCGACGAATCAAGAAAAAGATACCCCCTAAAGATCTATAATTATGTTTTGATGGATAATCATATTCATCTTTTGGTTGAACCAAAAGCGGATGGAAGTCTGTCTAAAGTTATGGAAGATACTTCAAAAGCATATGCAAAATATTTCAATAAAAAATATGGAAGGGTAGGCCATGTTTTTCAGGGTAGATTTAAGAGTTTTTTAGTCCAGCAGGAAAGGTATTTTTTTGCATGTTCTAGATATATTGATCTGAATCCGGTTAAGGCAGGCGTTGTATCCGAGCCAAAAGATTACAACTGGTCAGGATATTCCAATTTGACAACAGGCAAGACTGGTCATATCGATTTGGATGAAAGCGAAGTGTTTTTAAGTTTGGGAGTGAGCGGATTTGAGAGGCAAATAGCGTATAGAACTTTAGTAATGAGCTATCAGGGGGAAGATCTGGATCTTCTTAATAAAAGAGCTGGAATTTTAGGTGATAATGAATTTAAAAAGAGGTTTAAGAGTTAGCTGCAGACTCTTTTTTAGATAAAAGAGCATGTCACTAATTTATCGAATTATGGAACGAAACAAAACTAAATTTTGGGGATTGATCAGCCAAAAAGCGATAATGCTAGGAAGGTCCTTATATATCAACATGGCACCTAAATGGAAAATAGTAGCAGGTACCGCAACCGCAATACTGGCTGGGATTGTTATTCCATCAGGATCTACTTTGAATTTGAATAATGGGGTAATCAATGTTGGTGGGGATGTTGTTATTGAAGGTTCGTTGATTGCCACAACAGGAACGGTTGCTCTTTCAGGTAATTGGGAGAATATTACTGGACTGTATGCATCAGGAACGGGTTCTGTGACATTCACGGCAAGTTCAGGCACACAAACAATAACATCAGGTGGGGTTACTATTGCAAGGGATTTTTATAATTTGGGTCATAATGGGGCAGGCACAGTTCAGCTTATTAGCGATGATATTAGGATATTAGGTGATTTTGAAAATGCTGCAGGTACTTTTGATTCAAATACACAGACTATTGCAATTCTCGGGGATTGGAGCCATGGAAGTTCTGCAACATTTGTTCATGGAAGTCAAACAGTTGTCTTTGAAGGCGGCAATCAGACAATAAGAGGAAGTACCTCTGCATTCTACAATTTTACTAAACAGTCCCCAGGAAATACTTTAACTTTTGATATTAATGGCGAGCAGGTTTTTGAAGGCAAGTTGACATTAAGAGGCGCAATGGGCAACATTATGAACTTGGTAAGTAATTCGCCTACTACAATGGCTAAGATAACTCTCAAGCCAGGTGAAGTTAGTGATTCTAATTCAGGGCTTCAAGATATTGAATGGTTAGTTGTAGAGGATTCGGATGCCAGAGGAGGTGCAAGTGGTATTTCTGGATTGACATTGGTAGGGCGCAACTCATCATCAAATCTTGCAAATACAGAAAATTGGGTTTTCGGCTCTGCGATCGTAACATGGCAGGGCGATATTGATAATGATTGGAACAGGGCAGCAAACTGGGACCTTGGTATCGTCCCTTCAAATATTGATACTGCAAGAATTCCTGATGTAACTGCTATGTATGTTCAGCCAAGGTTCTCTTCTGATGTTACAGTTGCGAATATGACCCTTTTAGATGATGCGACAGTGGATATGAATGCAAGAGACCTTGTTGTATCCGGTCAACTTGAACTTGATGCTGGAGCAATGCTTGAAGTTAAAGATGGTGATCTGAGCGTACTTTCTCTAGATAATGAAGGTACGGTTCAGCTTTACGGGCAGACAACGCAAAACATTGCGATCACAGCTATTGACGAAGATTCCGGAACTTTTGAATTTATAGGAGACAGTGATGTTTCAGAGATATTTATCCTAAAAGATTTCGGCGCTATAGATTATTTTAATCTTGTTATTAATGATAATGATGGCGGTGCAGCGGATACATTTAGAACGAGTGCTGATCTTGTTGTAAGAGGAACTCTGACGGTCACAGCTAGCACTCTCGATCTGGCAACAAACAATAATATTCTTACGGCAGGTCTTGCAGGTGTTGGTGGTGTAACTGTTAATGGTGGTATTTTTACATCTGATGCCGGAGCGATAACTACTGATGGTGATCTTGCAGTCAGCAGCGGTTCATTTACATCTGCAAATAATGCTATGTCTGTTGAAGGAGATATTTCGGTTAGTGCAACAGGATCGGTCAATATTTCAACAACAACTCTTGATGCTAACGGAAGCATATCAATTGCCGGAACATCTTCATTTACTGCTCCTGATGGTGATAATATCTTTACTCTTTATGGAGATTTCACTCATTCAGATACCGCAACATTTACACATTCATCATGCACGATCATTCTTGATGGCGGTGATCAAAGTGTTCTTGGTGATGCAAATACAACGTTCTTTGATTTTAATAAATCAGTAACTGTTCCTTCTACTTTGATCTTTACAACTGATTCTATTCAAACGATCGCTGCAGGGGGAAATTTAACACTACAGGGAAGTGATACAACAAACTTGCTTTATATACGAAGTGATATTTTAGGGACACAGTCATTTATTGAGCTTACTGTTGGAGCAACGCAAAGGTTAAATTTCTTAGAGGTAAGGGATTCCAACGCATCAGGAACGGCTGCAGGAGGAAGTGGGGCGGGAAATGTTCTTCCATTGGTCGCAAGAAATTCAGATGACCCAAATAATAATAATACGAATTGGTTGTTGTCAGGTGCTATCATTATCTGGGAAGGGGATGTATCGACGGATTGGGATACTTTAGGGAACTGGGATCTTGGGCTAGTTCCTGAGGATAGAGATACGGCCATTATTCCAGACGTAGCTACAGTAGACCCGACTTTGGCTTCGATAGCTGGTGCCGGAGTAGAGGTCGCAAATATTGAGATCAGAAGCGGAGGGCAATTAACTTTAAGCACAAATGCAAGCGAAAAGAATTTAACTATTACAGATACCCTAACAAATGATGGAACTATCATTCTAAATGGTAGTGAAACATTAACAATAAATAGTGTAGAGACCAACACCTCTCTTGCCGCCGGAACATTCATTTATGTTGGAAACAATACTGGAAATACTTTTACTGTTGAGGATTTTGGTGCAAGTGGGCATTATAACTTAACTATCAATGACACAAATCCTACGCCTTCTATCTTTAATACTGATGCTGTATTTACAGTTAATAATCAGCTTGTTGTAAGTGGAGGAACTTTTAATCCTGGAGCAGATCTTAATATAAGCGATGATGTGACAGTGTCTGCTGGTACATTTGATGTTTCAGGAGGATTTACAACTGCAGCAGTCGGAACTGTTTCATTGAGCGGCGGTGCGTTAACAGCTACGACAGGTAATTTGAATGTTGATGGTAATCTTGAAATATCAGGAGGTGCTTTTACAGCTCCTGGCGCAGGACAAGCTTTTACTTTAGGCCGTAATTTTACACAGACAGCCGGTAGTTTTACACATTCAAGCGGCGAGATCACATTTGATTCTGCAGAAGCAGCAACTATTAATACGAATAACAGTACTTTTTATGATTTTACGTCAACTGTATTTGGTAAGGTAATTACAATAGTTGCAGGAGATACTGTTGAAGTTGATAATACTGTTAATTTACAAGGGACAACAGGAAATCTTCTGACAATTCAGTCGGATACTCCAAATACCAGAGCAAATATAATTGTTAACTCAGCTAGTCAATCAGTTCAGTTCCTGAATGTTATTGATTCTGATATAGGTGGTCCTGGAAATATCGGAAACGATCTGGTCTGTTTTAACTGTAATGATGGCAATAATAATGATGACCTAGAAGCCTCCCCGCACTGGTTATTCAGGGCACTTTCTATAACTATACCGGAGGATTTAAAGATAACAGACAGAGGTCCAACTATTATTGGTTTGTCTGATGCCGGAGAAACTGTAACGTTTAGGTCACTTGTTGGAGATATTGATACCGGTGTTGGAAGTGTTGTAGTCGATGCAAATGGAAATTTTAGGTTTGAAATACCAGATGCTAGTTTGATAGATGAAGAGGAAAACTATATAACGCCATATTTAGGGCTTCTTGAAGGTGGACGGATTAATATTTATGTTTCAGCATCACCGACCCCTGCACAACAGCCTACGATAACATCTCATTCAGACGGCGATGAGGTAAGAGGAGGAACTCCAATCATTTCAGGCCAGGGTCTTGCTGGTGCAGCTGTGAATATTCTTGCTCATGACCAAAATGGCAATATGTTTCTTCAATCTGTTGGAAGCACAACAGTAGGTCCGGACCTTGGAAGCGGATTTGGCAATTATTCAGTTCAGCTTTCGACAGCGCTACTTAAAGGCATAAATTATCTGTCCGTTACTGTCGATGGTGTTGCAAGTGACATTGTTTGGCTGGTATTGAGAGATGCCTTTGGCGTCGTTTTTGATTCGGTTGAAGATACTCCAATAAATAATGCTGTTATTACACTATATCGTGCAGCAGATAATCAGCCGGCTACTGTAGCGGACGGGGATCTTGATGTCGGCGATACAAATCCATTTACCACGACAGAGGATGGCCTTTATAGTTTCTTGACAGCAAATGGTGATTATTACATAGATATACAATCAGCGGCATATAACTACCCTTCATTACAGACTACTTTCCCGGCAGGAAGGTCGATCATTACAGGGTCTTTGGGTGAACAGTTTACAACTGGTTTAAATAATGGAGCAGTTCTTGAAATGGATCAGCCTATGGACTTTAATTTTATCACTATCCGCATTGAAAAGACTGCTAATAAGAAAGAGGCGCGAATAGGTGATGTTGTTACTTATGAGATCAAAATCGAGAACTTGGGTGAGAACTTGGTTGAAGAATTGTATATACAGGATAGGATCCCGCCCGGATTCAAGTATATTGACGACCGCGTGATCCTTGATGGTGTCCCAATAGAGAACCCTACGGGCAAGAGGGACCTTTTGTTCTCTGTTGGTGATTTTATTGCTGGTCAGACCAAATATCTGAAATATCAATTGGTAGTTGGCTCCGGTGTCACTTTAGGAAATTATGAGAACAGTGCTTATGCCCGTTATGCTGATGTGGATCGTTACGTGTCGAATATATCTACCGAAAGTGTCAAGATCGTACTCGATCCAATATTTGACCTTGGAACGATTATAGGTAAAGTTTTCTTCGACCAAAATGAGAACGGTATTCAAGATGCCCCTGAATATGTTCATATGGATCGTGATGTGATAACAGAAAATCCTATTCCTAACGTTAAGATCGTCATGGAAGATGGCACGGTCATTACAACCGATAAGAATGGCAGGTTCTCGGTTCCCGCAGTTCTCCCCGGGAGGCATTTGCTAAGGTTAGATGAAAGAACTCTTCCTCAAGGGAGTTATTTAACAACTGATAAGGCAGTCATTGTTGATATTACCCAGGGCATGATCCAGAAAGTTAATTTTGGCGTTAATCTGGATTATGATCGATTTAAAACAGAAGATGCGCAATTCTTTGCTAGCAGGGTAAAGGTTTCACAAGAAAAAGGAAAGCCTGATCCGCAGCTTAATGTAAGTTTGTTCGGTAATGAGATCGTGACCTATGACGGGGCATTTGTTGAAAAAGCAGAATTCAAGATCTTCACTGACTATACTCCTTTCATTGAAATTTGGAGGCTAGAGATATTTGATTCCGATACTAAGAGAAAATTGCAAGTTTTTACAGGCAATAGATACAACATACATGACCCAATATTTTGGGATGGACGGGATATGAAAGGCGAACATGTATTATTCAAGGACAGGAATCTTGAGTACATGCTTTATGTAGAAAATGCAAAGGGAAATTATGACGAAACTGAATCTCAAAAGCTTGTGTTTAGAGAGTTAGATGATAAAGAGGCTTATGATAAATATATAGCAGAAAAGGTTTCTAGCGCTAGTGAATACAGAAATTGGATAAATAAGGAAAGAGCGGTAAACAGGTTAAAAGTTAGAGGAATATATGTTGATGGTGAAACTGTATTTGTTGACAGGATATCTGCAAAGTTAAAGAGCATTAGGGTCATGAAAGGCGGAGAAGTGGTCGTTGACATTCCGGTTATTGAGAGATATGGGCTTACTGCAAGAGAGATCCTGGAAGGAGCTGACACTACTAAAAAAGAAGATAAATTAAAAATAATATTGCCAAAAGGTGATTACGAAGTTCTAGTGCAGGAAGATCTTGGAGAAAAGAAAAAAGATGTTAAAGACACAGGCATTGTAAAGGGAATGTTGTCTGCTTCAGGTGGGGCTTATGATGGGCTTACAGCCAGAACAGGTACATCTGGAGACGGGTCTCTATCAGGAGAGATTGTTGAGTCGCCAGTTAAAACCTATTCTCAATCAATTCGTGTTGGTGAAGATTACATGTTCTTTGTTGGATTAGGCGACGCAAAGGCAGGCTATAATTTCACAAGTGGTAATATTGAGCCAATTGCTGATGATGATAAATTTAATGGTGGCTTCTGGAAAGAAGGAAAATTGTCATACTTTTTAAAAGGCAAGGTATTAGGGAAGTATTTGATCACATCAAGTTATGATTCAGAGAGAGAAAAGAAGGCATTGTTTGCAGGTTTAGACAAGGATGAATATTATCCGGTTTATGGTGACGATTCCACTATTGACCGGACAGCAACAGATACTCAAGGCAACTTGTACATGCTAATTGAATGGGATAAATCTTCGGCAAAATGGGGAAATTATGCTGTTAATTTTGCTGATACAGACTTCGCTAAGTTCTCAAGATCGCTTTATGGCGGCAATGTTTCTTTTGAAAGCATGGCCACAAATAAATATGGCGAAGCAAAGAGCAATGCTGTTGTTTTCCATTCAAAAACAAAAGAGAAAACAGCACATGTTGAGTATTTAGCTACAGGCGGATCATTGTATTACTTGAAGCATAGGGACATTGTTGCAGAATCAGATAAAGTTTTAATTGAGGTCAGGGATAAGGTCACCGGGCTTGTGATCAAGTCAGAAGAAATGAAAGAAGGCGCTGATTATGAGATGGATTATGAGCGAGGAAGAATGTTGTTCTGGAAGCCCATACAGATGATAGTGAGGTCTTATTCTATTATTTCTGATGATCTTTTTAACGGCAATTTGGTTTATGTTGTTGCTGATTACACATATGAAGTTATTGATGAGCTGAATGAAGCCAATTACGGTACAAGAGTTCGTCAGGCTATAGGAGAAAATGTTCTAGTTGGAGGTACTTATGTAAAGGAAAGCCAAAATACAACTGATTATACTTTGAAAGGCGCTGATGTGAAGGCTCATTTGGGTGCAGATGCTAATGTTTCTGATGAATATGCTGAGACAACTTCGTCTCCGGGGGATAATTATGTTTCTACAGATGGCGGTATCACATTTACACAGATCGCGATATCTGATGGTGCTAAAGGAAGGGCCTATGGGATTAAGGGAGATGCAAAGTTGTTTAACAGATTGGGATTGACAGCGAAATATCAGTTTGTTGAAAATGACTTTTCGACTTCTGCTACTACTGCGCAACAAGGTAAAGAGATATTTGGTTTTGAATCTGTCTATGATCTTAGTGAGCAGTCGCGTATTTCTTTTAGGCATGACATTCAAACATTGATCGAAGACGGCAACATTCAAACGCAGCTGCAGGTAGGCGCGACGAAAACGTCAACAACATTAGTACAGTTCATACATCAATTGAGAAAGTTAAAGCTTACTGGTGAGTACCGCAGGAAAGTTGTTACCAGCAGGATCAGCCAGTTTGAATCTGATTCAAATACTGAAGAAAATGTTTTGGCTACGAGGGTGGATTATGAATTCAATGACAGGTTGAAAGTTTCACTGCAGCAAGATATATCGATAGATGGTGAAGATAATGATCAAACAACAGTAGGCATTGTTGCAAAGCCAACTGACAAGATCACTCTTGGAGCTGAAAAAACTTTTGGCGAAAAAGGTATCGCAACCAATTTGGACATGCAGATCGAAACGGACGGAAGAGTTAAGTTTGTTGGTAATTATTCAGTTGCAAGAGATAGGTCGGGCAATATTACAAATGATCTTGATACTGTCTCATCTGTTGGGGAAGAAGAGGGTAAGAATCTTTTAAAGATCTCAACGGATGATACTTCTGCTAGCGCTGTCGGTTCACTCGGAGCAATTATTGATATAACCGATAAGCTTCAGCTTGCAACGACTTTAGGAGCAACTGACATATTAGGTGAAAATATGGCGACGACTTTAGCGTTGGGAGGAAAATCAAAACTAAATGAGACAACCTCTATTGATAGCACGATATCTGTTGCAAATTCTAAAAAAGAAACAGCAACTACAGTTAGCGTCGGAGGAATTTCGCAGCTAGATCCAGAAACAATGGTTGAAAGCAAACTATCATTAACAGGCTCGAATGAAGGCGCATCATCTGCGGTAACGTTCGGAGGAAAATCGAGGGTTGATGAGAAAACAACAACGGAAACACAGGTTTCAGTAACAGAGGCAACAGATGGAGGAAGGACGACGGCATATACGTTTGGAACAAAGAAGAAGTTAAGCAATGATTTTGAGCTGGCATCAACAAAGACATTTGGAGAGACAGCGGAAGAATCGTTCACGCAAAGCGGTTATTCTTTAATAAGAGAAAAAGATGGCAAGACCCTGACAGGATCATTGAGTAGAAAGTATTCGGAAACAGAAGTAGGAGATGTAAGTAGAACAAACATTTTTGGATTAACTGGGGATATTGATGATCGCTGGGCGGTTGATGGGTCATATCAAGCAGGAGATGTCCAGAATCATGATGGAACTCGTACAAAGCGAGATGTTTTTGCTCTAGGTGTTGGGTATGCCAAAAAAGATGAAGAAACGGGTGATACTTTAACAAGTTCAACAAAAATTGAGTTAAGGCGTGATCAAGGTGCAAATGGAGGCGATGATAAAAGGCAGTATTTGGCATATAATGCAACTGAAGGATATGTAACGCCAGATCTAAAGATCATGACAAAGATAGAAGTTTCAGCTACTGAGAATATTTCTAATGGTACGACAGAAGCTGAACATAGAGAAGTTATGATAGGTTTTGGCTATAGGCCAGTACTGCATGACAGGCTGAATCTTTTGGGTCGCTATACATATCTCGAGTCTCAAGGACCCGCAGAGCAAGAAGATACAGCTATGGTAGAAGAAGAAAGAGCTCATGTTCTTTCTGGCGAGGCTGTTTTTGATATCAATGAACATTGGCAATTTGCGGAAAAACTCGCAATTAGGATAGCAGAAGAGAAAGTTGCCGGCTTTAATTTTACAAAGACCCGGACATGGCTGATGATACATAGATTGAATTATAAGATCGATAGGGATTGGTCAATAGGGGGTGAGTTCAGGACGCTTAGTGTTGTCGAAGCTAAGGACATCAAGAGAGGTCTTCTGATAGAGGCTTCACGTAATTTGGGAGATTTTTCACAGTTGGGACTCGGGTACAACTTCACAACATTCAGCGATGATCTGACAGACCTGGATTATTCATCTCAAGGGCCATTTGTTAGAATGACAGGAAAGCTTTATGACAGAACTCCTGAGGAGAGAGAAAGAGCGCGCCAAAGATGGCTCGATGAAAAAATTAGGGGATGGGCATGGGTAATGGTTAACGAAGAGCTATTAAAGAAGGATAGCCCTGTTCTCCAGGAGCTGAATGAGCATTTCATAATGGCGCAAGAAGTTTATGACAAGGGTGAGATAGAAGAATCCAGAAAAATATACAAAGATATTGTTATTGCCGGTCAAATGATGTTTGAAGAAGCGAGTGCTTATATTAGAGGTGCAATTAGTAAAGAAGAAAAACTAAAAGAAATGAAGGTTCTTGCGGACCAATATTTTAAGAATGGGCAGTATGAAAAAGCGAAGAAAATATTAGAGAAAATCCTGGAAGAGACCAATGAACCTATGTTAGAATGAACACAATACTAAAAGATATCTATTATACTTATAATTATCTATAAATCAATATAATCTGAAGATGCATTTTCGACGAGAAAATGGTTTGTGTTATGCTTTCTTGTTGCGCAGGAAAATATATCACACCAAGGAGTCTTAACTTTTCTTGAAAAATATTTTAAGGTAGCGAAACTTTCTCGATGATTTATTTAATGCTTGTATGAACTCTATGAACCTTTCAACAAAAAAATATAAAAATTTAACATTCTTATCTTTAATCATTCCTATTTCTATTGCATTATTTTCAGTTGTTTTAGTGCATGCAGAATCTGAAGAAGAAATTCCTGCCCTTCATGATCAGAAAGTACAAGATGGTTATATTTTAAATATCAGGGACCTGATCAAGAAATCAAAACAAAAAATTGAAGAAGCAAATGAGAAGATAAAGGATCAGGCAATAAGAAGAAGAAATCTTCAGCGGGAAGAAAAAGCAAGAGACTGTTACGATAAGGCTATGCGTTATTACGAACAAGGTAATTTGAAGAAAGCTCAGGATTATTGGGAAAAGGCAATTGAAATAACAGATCATCCTGAAATGAGGGGATATTTAAAGGAGAGTGTAAAAAAGACGAAATTGCAGAAAGAGATGCTCAGCAAAGAGGAAGAGCGACGGTTAAAGAGGCTTGAGGTCGAGAGAGGGTATACGGTTGTAGAGGTTGAGGAAGCATATAATACTGCTGTTTCATTGTTTAAGCAGGGAAAATATTTGGTTTCTAAGGAAGAGTTTGAAAATGTTGAAGAAATGTTCCCTGATCATAGAGCAACAAGAAGCTATATGATGATAATTGATCAAAAGATCCAGGAAGATCAACAGGCATCGATCGATGAAAAATTAAAGAAAGAGGCTTCTGTTCGAAGGCAGGAGAAAGAGGCGTGGAGAAAAGAGCTTGAAACAAGAGAAGAAAATCGCAGAGCGAAATTGGAAAAACAGGCAGAAGCGATCTATGAAGATGCCTTGAAATATTACAGGGCGAGGGAATTTGAAAAAGCAAAAGAAAGATTTAAGGAAGTCGAATTTATATTGCCTGATTATAAATCTACAGTTCGTTATTTGATAAATGTTGATAATGAAATAGAAAAAGATACGATAATTGGTCTTGAAAAAAGAAAAGAAAAAGTTGATAAAGAATATGATGATGAAAAAGCTTTAAGAAGGATACAGGAAGAAAGAAGGATACTGTCAATCGAATTGGAAGAAAGAGATGTTGTCGATAGGCTTAAAGAAGAGGCTGGATTTATTTATGATGCTGCTATAGTTTTGTATGAAAAAGGAGAGCTTTATAGAGCAAGAGAAAAATTTTCTGAAGTTAGGGAAATGTACCCTGATTATAAATATACGCAAAAATATATAGATCGTATCGACGTTCAGCTAGAAAAAGATGTTGATCAAAGATTTGAACGGGAAAGAAGAGAGTTTGAGTATGAAATGGCTGAAAAAGAAAAAGAAAGATCTCGTTTAGAAAAGATAGCGATCCTTAAAAGAGAACAAGCAGAGATGGAAAGGATAGAAAAGCTGGAGCGAGAAGCAGAAAGTCTTTATAGGAAAGCAGTAAGTTTATATGATAATGGCTTGTATGAGGAATCTTATGTAGAATTTGAAGAAATCCAGATGCTTTATCCCAAATACAAAGCGGTTGAAAGCTATTTAGATAGAATAGATAAAAAGATCGAAGAGCAATCAGATCAAGAAGAGCAAACAAGGCTTTTGATGGAACAAAGAAGGAAACGAGAAGAAAAGCTAGCTAAAGAAAGAGAAGATGCAAGAAGATTGAAGCTTTTGGAAGAAGAAGAGAGAGAATGGGTAAAGAGGCTTGAAGAAGAGGCAAGCGTGTTATACGAAGCTGCAATTTCTCATTATAAGAAAAAATTATATGATAAAGCTAAAGATAAATTCGAAGAAGTTCAGCTGCTTTATCCTGATTACAAATCAACAACTAAATATTTAGAGAACATTGATTATGTAATAGAAGAGGAAAAAAATATAAAGCAGGAAAGGGAACAAAGAGAGTTCGAGAGACAGCTGAAGGAAGAAGCGTTGCAGAAAGAACGCGAAGAAAGAGAACGTCGCCTAAGAGATGAAAAAGCAGAAAATGACAAGATCAGGGAATTAAATATTTCTGCAGAGCATGCATATAAGGTAGCTGTTTTACTTTATAATAAACAGTTGTATATCCAAGCGGAAGAAAAGTTTCAGGAAGTTCAGGATATTATTGCTGGATATAAGAAAACGGAAGATTTTATTAAGAAGATAAAAAAAGAGGTTTTAGAGGCTGAAAGAAACAAGGAGGAAGAGGAGCAGAGAGAATTAGCAATAAAATTGCGAAATGAGAACTTAGAGAAGAAACGATTAGAGGAAAGGCGCAGAAAGCAGCTTCTTCAAGAAGAAAAACAAAAGAAGAAGATAAAAGAAGAAACAGTAAGCCGCAATTATAAGTCAGCCCTAAAATATTATAATAAAAAACTTTATAAGATATCTAAAGAAAAGTTTGAAAAAGTTAGTTCTGAATATCCGCACTATAAGCTAGTTGATAGATATTTGATAGAAGTGGATAATAAAATAAAGAGTAGTAAATTTTATGAGATGCAGGAAAAGCGTAAAATGCAAGAACAAAAATTAAGGGAAGATGATCTTGAAAAAAGGAAAAAGGACCTTACGAAAAGTAAAATTGAAAGATTAAATGAAAAAGAAGAAAATAATAATTTAAGAAAAGAAGCGGATATTCTATACAGATCCGCATTGATACTTTGCAAGAAAAAGCTTTATTCTGAATGTCGAAAGAAGTTTTTTGAAATTGAAGCAATTTATCCAGATTACAAATCTACTGCAAAATATATTGCAAGGTTGGATTGGTTAGATAAGGGCAAAGTAGAGGATGCGTCAGTAATTACTGAAGAAGAGATCGTTGATAAAAAACTGATCGATGATGATAAAAAGATGTTGGAAGAAAAGGAATATCAGGAGATAAAAGAAAGAACAAAGGGTTATGATAAGTCTTCAACTGTTGATGAAATTTCTGTAATAAAAAATCTTACAGAAGAAGAGAATTATATTAAAGAAGAAGAAGAAAAAAGAAACAAAAAATTGTTTTTACAGGCAGAAGCAAAATATAAGGAAGCAATTAAGTTTTACAAAGCTAGTAGTTATATAGATGCTAAAATCAAGTTTATTCAGGTAGAAGCAATAGTGCCGGGCTATAAAGATACTACTGACTATTTGTACAATATAGATGCCGATATTGAGCGTAATCAGGAAAAGTTAAGAAACAAGGAGCAATCTAAGCAAGAAAAAGAATTAGTAGTATCAAAAGAAAACAAAGAAGTGATTTTAAAAATTAAAGAAGAGGAAGATGCTTCTGGGATCAGATTTGAGAAAGAAGCCAGTGAAATGTATCAAAGAGCAGTAAAGCTTTATAAGGATAAGCAATATGAATTGGCTAGAGTTAAATTTATGGAGGTAGAACAGCTGGTTCCTGGATATAAAAAGACTAAAAACTATATTTCTAAAATTGACATTCTGATAGATAAACAAATTGCTAAGAACGAAGTGGAGAAGCAATCTAATAAAGTAAAAGCAATTAAAGAAGACACTAGCGTGAGCTTTGATAAAGAAGCAAGTGAAATGTATCAAAGAGCAGTAAGACAATATAAGGATAAGCAATATGAAGTAGCTAGAGCACAATTTATGAAGGTTGGGAAGCTTATTCCTGGATATAGAAATGCTGATAAATATATTATTAAGATCGACAGGATAATTAAAAAACAAGTTGCTCAGAAAAAAGTGAAGAATCAAGAAGTTAAGTCTGATATAGAAGGTGAGTATGATTGGAAGAAAGCTTCAGAGATCAGAGCAGCAAAGATCAAGGCTGATGAAAAAAGAAAAGAATATGTAGATGAAAAAAATAATAAAGAATTTAAACTGCAGCAAAGAGAAGAAAAGCGTATTGAAGCAGAACAAGAAAGGCAAAGAAAGAGATTAGAAAAAAAAGAAGAAAGAAACGCTATTCTTGAGCAAAAGAAAAAAGATAAGTTGCGCAAAAAGAGTTTGATAGCTGATGATTATAATACTGAAGCTGAGATTAAAGAAGCGGAAGAACTGCAAAAACAATTATTGCATAATATTGAAGAACAGAAACAAAAAGCAGAGCAAGAAGCTATTGAAGCAAAGCGTATTGAAGAAAAACGTATAGAAAAAGAAGCTTTTGAGAAGCAAAAAGCAGAACAAGAAGCTAGTGAAGCAAAGCGTATTGAAGAAAAACGTATAGAAAAAGAAGCTTTTAAGAAGCAAAAAGCAGAACAAGAAGTTATTGAAGCAAAACGTATTGAAGAAAAACGTATAGAAAAAGCAGAACAAGAAGTTGTGGAGAAGCAAAAAATAGAGCAAGAATTGGAAGAAAAGAAAAAAGTTGAGCAGCAAACAATTGAATTAAAACTTATCGAAAAAGATGCTGAGACAGAGATGAAGTTAATTAAGAAAGCTTTGACTAGGTCTGATAGGAATAAGAAGAAAGTCTTAAAGAAGCAGGCAAGGGAGATAGAAAAATTAGAAAAGATAAGAAATGTTCAAGATGCAAAAAGAATGAATGTTTCCAGCAGCCTTTTTGTTGATTATGACCAAAAAGGGTTGGAACAGGCTGAAAGAAATAAACGAAAGATCATGAATAAACAACAAAGAATTATTGAGGGGCTTAAATCTAAAAATCGTAAGGAAGATAGTTCGAGATGGGGTAGTAGTATTAATGATATCTATCTTGATGGTCTAAGAAGTTTTGAGAATAAGAATTATGAGGCAGCAAAAGTGTTGTTCTCTTTAGTCGAGGAACTTGATCCGGATCATGATAAAGCAAGGCAATATAATTTGCTTTCGGAAATGAAGGCAGAAAAGTTTAAAAAACAAAAATTTGAGCAAGAAGAAAATGATAAGAAGTTGCTAAAAGATAAAAAGGAAAAGCTAGATAAGCTAGCGCAGGAAAGAATAGACAGCCTTTTAAAAGAAGAAATGAAACTAAAAGAAGAAAATGAAGCAAAGGATAATGAAGAAAAAGAAATTTTAAGAAAAAAACAAACTGAATTAATAAGGGGATTAAAGATAGACCTAGACAAAGAATATAAAGAAGCAGTAGCGTTGTCTAAAAATGAAGATCTAGAAAAGTTTGGTGAAAAATTTAAAAAAGTTGAGCAAATTCTTAGCGAAAATGATTTTGATGAAAAGTATAAGGCAAGCATTAGAAAACGTATGGCAAAAGAGCGTGACAAAATTATACAGAAGCTGGAAATGAAGAAGAGAGATAATGAAATATTAATGAAACGTAATGAAGAAAAAATGCGTAAGGAAAAGGAAAGATTAGAGCAAGAGAAGAAAAAAGAACTTGAGATATTAAAGAATAGACTGGAAATTGAGAAAAAGAAAGTTGAATCTGAGAAATTAAAAGAAGAAATGGAAATAGAAAAATTAAAGTTAAAGGAAGAATGGTTGGCTTCTAAAGAACAATTGAAGGAAGAAAAAATAAAGAATAAAGAATTGGAGATAAAAAGACGTGAAGAAGTTAGGATGTTAAAATTAGAAAAAATGGAGAAAGAAAAAGAAAGAAATAGATTAAGTAAAAGATCTGGCGAAAAGTCTAAGGTTTCTGATTTAAAAGTTGAGAAAGTAAATGAAGTAATAGTAGTCGATGATAAAAAAGCAGAAAATGGTGATCAGTTAGAAAAAGATAAGAGGACTCAGTTAGCGTTGTTAGTAAAGAAAAGACAGCAAGAATTGCAAGAAGAGCGTGAAAAGGTGAGAATTGAGTTTGAAGAAAATCTTGAAATTCTTTATCAAAAGGCAGTTAAGCTGTTTAAAGAAAAGAAACTCTGGCAGACCAAAAAAGAATTAGCGGAAGTTAACACCCCAATTGAGTTAGCCCAAAAGTTAATTGTTGCCTGGCGAGGTCAAGGTTTACCTGATTATGTGGCCAAAATTGAAGCGGTTGAGCCTGGCTTCATTAATGTTTCTCTTGATCAAAGCTTTTTGCTGGCTAAGGTGGAAAAGATTTTGACGGAAAAAGAGAATTACGGCCGGAATGAGTCGTGGCAGGGGAAGAAGGTTTTGCTGGAACATACCAGCCCTAACCCCCAGACCACGATCATGTTGGGCCAT
>JAHJCZ010000065.1 GCA_018812705.1 Candidatus Omnitrophota bacterium | reverse complement strand
CTCCTTTTGAAACACGATCAAACCAAAAATTATGATTCTTATTCAAAATATCCACCGTATTTGCTATATCAAGATTATTTCTAATATCCCGCGTAGATGATGCCCCACACTCAAACAAATACATAGCGATCCGGATCGCATTTTCCTTATACGCTGTAAACAATAATTCCCTTGTACTTCCTCCTTGATTCAGATCAATGCTCCGGCCATCAAATTCTTTTAAAGCCAGATTTTTCTTTGTGTAATTTTTATGCGATTTAAAAGGTGTTGGGTCAAACTCCACAACAACTTTCTTTTTTGTGTGCTGATCTAAAGTTATAAGGCCACAATGAAGCCTTTTCAAAAGCGCACACATCCTCTTGTAAGATTTAAGCCAACGCCCTCCTTTTCCCAAAGGAACGCAAGCATAAACCTGATCTGTAATTTTAAGACGCTCAATAATTTGATAAACAAGCTGGAGATTAAAACTTGTCTTCATTTCAATGATCAATATCTCATCACCCTTTTGAGCCATAACATCAATATTCTCTACCTCAGAATGAACAACATAACCATTGTCTTCCAAATATTGCTTAAGCGGCTTGTATATCTCTATTTCTTTCATAAGATCATCTTTTCCTATTGGTAACATTCTAGCTCACGGAAAAACTAATATCAATCACAAGACTAGAAATAATAAAAAATGGGGTTAAATCGCGACAAGCTTGTATCAATAAAAAAGAATGCTTGTTGGACTATTAATTATCACTGCTTATTAAAAACAGGACATTTTTGATTTGTCTTTACAGCATGAACCCTATAATTGGGCAAATAATGATAAATATGTTATATTTCAATTCTAAATATTTCTGTGCTTTTAAATTACTATTAATATTGTTTTCATAAAGGGCTTTATATGTCTAAAAATGTTTGTAAATCAAGACGCTCTTCTCGATTTAAAATTTTAAGCAGTTTCATTGTTCTGAATTTCATTATTAATGTTTTCTCGATTTCTTTTGTCCATGCACAAAGTATCCAAACACCATCAACTCTGATCAACCCCAGCGAAGTTTATTCGCCAGCGATCATTCAGGGAATCAATGTTTATTTAAACAATCCATTGATGTTTGATTTTGTTGTGGATTCGGGAGATGACAATCTCCAGGGTGAGGCTTTTAAAAAGGAATCTACCAAGCTGGTCAAATATTTCCTGGCAGCCCTTACTGTCCCTGAAGATGAGCTTTGGGTTAACCTCTCTCCTTATGAAAAGAGCAGGATAATTCCTGACAACCTTGGACTGACAGATATGGGACGCGATATGTTGGATCAGGACTATCTTCTTAAGCAGATCACCGCTTCCTTAATGTATCCAGAAAATGAATTAGGAGAAATGTTCTGGCAAAAGATCTATGCTCAAGTCCAAGATAAATACAATATCCCTGACATGCAGGTAGATACCTTTAATAAAGTTTGGATCGTTCCTGACAAGGCAGTTGTATACGAACATGAAACCGGCGCTTACGTAACTGAAATGCATTTAAAAGTTATGCTTCAGGAAGATTATGTTGCTTTAGAAAAATCATCAATTGCAGAGCAAGGTTCTCTTGAAGAATCGAAAAATGACAAGCTATCTAGCGACACGATAAGAGAACTTATTTTGCCTGAGATCGAAAAAGAAGTAAACACAGGCAAACATTTTGCGGTGCTTCGCCAGATCTATTCATCCATGATACTTGCAACCTGGTACAAAAAAGCATTAAAGGAAAGCTTCCTCGGCAAAGTTTATGTAAATAAAAATAAGGTTCAAGGCGTAGATATCATTGATAAATCAGCCAAGCTTAAGATCTACGATCAATACGTCTCTTCTTTCAAAGAAGGTGTTTATAACTATATTAAAGAAGAATACGATGCTGCAACCAATAGCATTATTCCCCGAAAGTATTTCTCAGGCGGTTTAGTTAAAGGTGTTATTTCTCAAGAGTCACTTGATGTCAGGCAATTAAAAGATGTGCCAAAAATAGACCGCTCAATATTAGCAGGCCCATCGTCAAAATATGGTGATCAAAGAATTGTAACAGTCTCTCTTCTCGACCTAGGGCCTAACGGAAAAACAAATACCTTTGATATGGATACCGTTGATGATGTCATAAAAACAATGGATAATATTGCAGCATCATCCGTAGATAAAGAAAAAGATGTTCTAGAATTCTTAAGAAATATGGCAGAGAACGATGCTATTGCACTATCTGATTTTACACCTAAGCAGACTGAGCAATTATTCAAACTTGCTCTCACGCAATTTTTTGCCAAAAGCAAACAAATGGACTCTGCAGCAAAAACAAGATCTATAAATAACACTTATGAAAATATTGAAAAATCTATTAAAGACGATCAAGCAAAGACTCTACTTGCTCTTGATATGATAGCTTCTGTTCTATTTACTGAAGGAACCGCAACAGAAACTAATGCCGCATATTTAAATGCTGCTGAAACAGTATTTTTAAGAATTCAGCGTGAAGCACAAAAAGCTTCAGTCAATACCAGTTCCTTAGACAGCTTTTATAGAAATGTAAGCAAAGACGAACTCGCTGTTATTAAGGAAGGTTCTCTTTTGTTGCACCGCATTTCCTACTTCATTGCAAAGATAAAATATTTTACCGCAAATGAGCTGCAGGAAACTGATGATGCAACAGCCTTTACTTTGCTTCAGGAGTCAATAGATGACTTACAGGCCGTAAAAGCATTTATACCTGCAAGCGAGCCTATTCTGCAGCAAAACTATCAAGCATACATCGCATCCTCTTATATAGAGTTGATCTCTGTAGCTTTGAGATCAGGCAAAAAAATGTCCTTATTTAGAAATAAAGCAGAAGAATTTATTAATACGCTCAACCAAAACACCAAAGCATATTTAATTCTTAACACTTACCTTAAAGTAGCAGGCTTGTATGAAGACCTGAGAACAGCAGACAGTTATGCTAAAGGTGAGATCAACGCAGATAAAGTAAAAAAGACCCTTTTTTATTCTAAAATGACGAAAAAAGATATCGAAGGCTTTAGAGGAAAAAATTATTTAAGCTTCTTCAGGGCTGCGGCAAAAAACTCAGACATTTTTGAACAAACTTTGGAAAGTTTCCGCAATTTAATAGATGCTTTTGCTCCTGACCGTACAACATATACTGCACAAGAGCAGGAAGATCCTGTCGCTTTTTATTTAGGTGATATTATTTCCATGCAGCTGTTTATTGGTGACTATGATCAAGCTTTTGACAACTTCATGTTTCTTTTACGAATAGACAAAAATACATTATTAGCAAATAAAGAACTCCCGTACAATCTACTAGAAACTGCGGAAGCTGACGACAGCAGTCAGCTTATGGTTCTATTTTCAAGAATGTTCTCTCAACGCAAAGATGATCTAAAAGCAACTGCCCAGGAATTTATTGTTGCAAACTATAAAAGATCTCATATTGTTGCCAATACACTTAAAACCCTTTATGCCGAAACCAGCGACCCGATGGTATTGGACACGATCTTTATGCTAGGAGGAACTCTAGAAACAGATCAATGGCTCTCGCAAAAGAATAAAATTATGGCAGATATCGCGGCCTACAAAAAACAAAAAGCAAAACCAGGTGTTACAAAAAAACAAATAACAACCCGCTGGGCTGCCATGCAAGGCATAAAGACAGTTCTCCTGTCAAAAGACCCTGATGTCTTTGATGAAATGATAAGCACTCTTGCCGGCACCACTTTACCTGAAGGTGATCTAAATCTGACAATGAGTCATCTACCTTCCATTGCGGCACAAAGAACAGTTGATTCGCTTTGGTTTTTAACAGATCTAAATGCAGCCTTTCAAGGGTACGAAGGTGAAAAGCTTGCACTATTTAAAAGTATTTTTGACGAAGAAACATTTAAAATGGCTTTGCTAGGATCTCAAATGGGTGGATACCAACTTGGCGATGGATTAGTTATGAGAGTAGATCGTGATGCTAACGAAGCCACTTTTGAAGTTAATAATGAATTTAAAATAGATAATGTTGATCCAGACACCATTAATGCTACATTACGGAACATACAATACAACGGCCAAGTTAGAACATATGTTGTTGAGACTTTCAGGATCACCCCAGAGGAAGAGAAAAAAATGAATTCTGATCTAAATGCTTTAGAACAATTACTAAGAACTACATTAGAAAAAGTAAGTCCAGATTCAAGCATGATTGGTGATATTGATGTCACTAAAACACGTTCTGCTTTGAATGATACCCCTGTTGCAGCTGAAACGATCAGCATAGCAGAAGCCCTTAACAAACCAGAAGATCAGGAGATCGGTGGTATCGACTTTAATCCGGCTCTACTTGACATGCAGATCAAGCGTGATGAAAAAGGCATTCCTTTAGACCTTCTTCAGCAACCAATAGATAATATCGATATTCAGGGATTCATACCTATCATCATAAATATTAAAGCCTTTCAAGGGGCCTAAATAAAAAAGGTGACAGTGCAGATTCAAGTTGCTAGTGCAACAGTTTACTAAAAGACTCATGTGGCGTATGCCAATTAAGTTTTTTACGCGGTCGATCGTTTAATAAATCTTGCACTTCTTTAATTCTATTAAATGTAATGTTATTAAAATCTGTTCCTTTTGGAAAAAATTG
>JAHJCZ010000064.1 GCA_018812705.1 Candidatus Omnitrophota bacterium | reverse complement strand
CCTTAGAGAGCTTATTACTGCGAATAACTGTTGCTGATGTTGTAATACAATTTCCTCGAAAAAGAAGGTCTTCATAATCTACCCAAGGCCTATTCTCAACTCTTACTTTTCTATCACTCTGATCTTTATAAACCAGATTTAGAGCATGACAAATAAAATCAACGTCTGGATTCTGGTTGAACTCTAGAATAATCTCTTCAAGTTTGTTTTCATACCACAAATCATCTGAATCAAGAAAAGCAATAAATTCACCAACCGCATGCATTATCGCAAAATTTCTGGAAGCTGCTATAACCCTATTATTAGCAACTTTGTAATACTTGATTCTTGAATCTTTGAACCCTTTCACAACCTCTTCAGTATTATCTTCTGAATAATCATCTACTACAATTAATTCAAAATTAGAATAACTTTGATCTAACACAGATTTAATAGACTTAGCAATAAATTGACTATAATTATATGTCGGCATGATTATTGAAACCAAGGGGTCTTTTAAATTGTTTTCTTTATAATCACTTAACTCTTCTTTTTTCTTTGTTTCATTAAAATATATTTTTTGTCCTAAACTCAACTTATAACGATTCTTAATACCTTTAACCAGTTCCAATCTCGTAATTCCCCTATAGATATAGTTCATAAATAAATTTGATTTTAAGGTTAATACTAAAACTTGGAGTAACAATCTAATAAAAGGTTTATGCCCACGATATATATTAAAATAAAACCATATAAAATTGCGTTGAATATCCTTTTTTGAAAAGTCTGGATAATTTATGGTAGCCTTAAAACGCTCCATTTCAGTATCAATTTTGCCAGTAACATAGCCTTTACTTTTACACAAAGAATGAATATCTGTTCCTGGATACGGGAAAAATATTGATAAATATATCCAATTAGGCAAACATTCTCTATTGAGTTCTATAGTTTGTATAAAGTCCTCTAAAGTTTCCCCAGGCAAACCTATCATGTTTTGAAATATTATTGCAATTCCATATTTTCTTGCTAGCTTTACACAATTAATTATATCTCGATTTGAATAATCCCTTTTCAGAATATCTCTACGCACTCTTTCACTACCTGATTCAATACCAACAGTAACAGATTTAAAATTACTTTTCTTTAAAGCTATAAACAACCACTCCAGATCTGCACTTTTAGTCACCCTCAAATTCACTTCAAATGAAATAGGCTCACATCTTAAACTATTAAATTCCTCTAATTTTGCACATAATGCAGTTGCCCATTGTCTGTTTGCACCAATTGTTTCTATCTCGAGAGCAATCGTTTTAGTTTTAGGGTACTCTTGAACAATTCCTCTAATCTCAGATACAATATTTTTCGGTGACCTAAATCGTACGTATTTCCCTGGAGCCAATTTTCGTATAGCATGATTACAGCAATATGAACACTGATATGGACACCCTCGACCCAACAAAACAGAAAACGTCGACCCAGACTGTTCCTCTATCCATTTCAGCCACATATCTCTGTCAGGAAAAGGGAGAACATCTAAATTCTCAATAAATGCTCGTGTTTGATTTTTTTCAATAAACAAATCTTTCTTTATCCATAAATTTGGAATTTTCGTAGGCCGTTTCCCATTTTCTAAAGCTGTAACTAACTCCAAAACAGGTTGTTCACCTTCCCCAACACAAACAGCATCAAAGACATCTTCCAAAACCTCATCTGGATTTAATGAAGCATGGACACCGCCAACAACTAAATATCTGTCAGGATATTTTTGCTTAATATATTTTGCTACTTTAGATATAAAAGGATATTCCGTTGCAACAGCTGTGAAGCAAATTACTTTTGGAGAAAATTTTTTTATATGATCGTCAATCAAAACAGAATTGCTTTTCTCAAACATCTTGCTCAACACTAGCAATTCTGTCTTATGTCCATGCTGCTTCAAATAAGAAGATATATATGAAACTCCTAATTGAATTTGATCCAAAGACTGCAGTGGTTTTAACAAAGACTGTACGTCAGTGAGTGAAAAAATAAATAATATTTTCATGAACTAAAATTCTCCGTTTTTAACACAGTCTCGGTCTTTATAAAACTAATCTTGATTTGCCTAATTAATTATTTTTTTTCATCATCTATTAATTTAAGCATTTAAGAATCAGGTTTAGACTTTTCAACTTTATCAGCACCTACAACAATATCAAACAGATCAGAAATACCTAAATGCTTCAAAGCTAACTCAGCCCGCTCTGTTTTATCAGTTGTAGCAATAGCTAATTTACATCCGCGATTTCTTAATTGGTTTAGAAGTTCATTTGCACCATCTATAGGCTTAATAAAAGAATTCAAATATGACAAAATAATTTCATCCACTTCTTCAAAGACCCTAAAACACACTTCCTCAATTTTGACATCTTGCACAAATCTTTTAACATAATCTTCAGCAACCTTTTGAACAACTGACCTAGGCAACATGCCCTTCAGGCCTCAATCTATTATTTTTCAGATCGACACCCATCTCAAACATTAATTTTTCTTTATGCTCTGAAAGATCCATATTAAAATTGGCACAAATTCTTTCTGCCCTAAGATTTACCATATAGATTCCCCGATATTGTCCTTAATCAATTTATATGCAATATTAACTGCCTCTTTTATTCTTTGATCATCACCAAACATTTCATCGCTTGTAATATAATCCTTAACTAATTTTCTAGCAAATGTTCCAATTGCAACACCATCAAAATCTACACCGCACATATGTGCAAACTTAGCGGTTAAACTATTTGTCCCATCTAATTCATTAAGGCCTGTACAAACATATGCAATTCTTTTTAGGTTCTTTCTTACTTAGAACGTTTGAAAGACCCCGATTGCACAGATTTTTAAAAGATTACACAGATAATATTAAACCTAGTTAAATTATATACATTGTTTCCCAAATAAAGAATCCAATCGGGGTAATCTATTTTTTAATCATTTTAATCAAGGTCATTCCATAAATTCCGCTATTATAAAAGATGTTAATAAATATCTGAATCATATTTCATCTCAAATAAGAATGGTCTTCTTTTTATCAAGATAATACGCGAAGGTAAATCCATATAGTGACCAAAAAGGTATTGCATATTGAGGCAGTTCCAATATAACTAGAAAATTCGCTGATACTAACCAATAAATTATTACACTGCAAAGCAAAATTCCGGAAATTAATCTTTCTGCTATAAAATACTTGATCAATCGAAATAAAATCACAAATATATATAAGATAAGTATGACGCCCACAATTCCTCCACGATATATTAGGTTCAAATAAGAATTATGCGCTGCTATCCATCCATCTCTTTGCCAATCCATCGTGCCCCAATCCAAAATTTCCAGTCTTTTTGAGCGAAAAGGCTTTCCAAAATGAATACCAAATATTTTTTTCTCAGCTTTAATATCATCCAGAATATCTGTCCATATAAATAAACGAAATACAATATTGGCCATCTTATAATCTACTCTTTCTTCATTTGCACTTTTCTTCTCAGATTGATCTCCCTTAGCCTTATCAGAATCTACAATAACACTATCAACATCTGCCATAGAATCTTTCATTGCAACCCTAACCTCTAAAGCTTTTCTCTCTTTCTGCACCAATTTATAATAAAATAATTGGTAATCCAAGTTTTCATTATATAATCCAACCTTTAGATCCCTAAAAGTAAAATTTTTCAATCCTTCATTAAGTTTATTATCATATCTAGAAATCATTTGTTTCATCTGAACAATATTGAATATTGACAAAAATATTGGTTTATCGACCATTTTATAAAAACCTAAGAACACTAGTAAAATTAAAATAGATGTTACATCTACTTTGACCCATTTTTTCTTGTTCGATAAAAAAATGATGCTAAGAATACTAATCACAAAAATAATCGATATAAGATTACTCAACATTCCCATTCGACTGGTTTCAAACAAATACTTATATGGCATGCAAATTAGAATTAGTAATACAAAAATATTTTTCAGCCACTTATTTGAAAATGATAGTGCAAATAACAAAGAAACACACAAACAACCATAAAGCCAATAAGGCT
>JAHJCZ010000194.1 GCA_018812705.1 Candidatus Omnitrophota bacterium | reverse complement strand
ATCATAAATTTGAAAAATAATCATTAAAAAGGAGTTAATAATGTTTAGAAACCGCAATGTAATTTTAGACAGAATCGTAGCATTGTTAGTCATTTTGACTTTCATGTGCTATCCAAACATTTCTTTTGCCCTTCCTCAGGGCGGCGTAGTGGTTGACGGATCAGCCACTATTGATGATTCAATAGCAAATACCCTTAATATTAATCAAGAAACAGAGAAAATGATCGCTGAATGGCAGAGTTTTTCTATCGGCCAGCCAGAAACGGTAAATTTTTACCAGCCAGGCGCTTCATCTGTAGCATTGAACAGAGTAGTAGGAATAAATCCTTCTCAGATATTTGGTGCTTTGAACGCTAATGGACAGGTATTTTTGGTCAATGCTAGCGGTATAGTATTTTCTCCTACGGCTACTGTTGACGTTAATGGCTTGGTTGCGTCTACTCTGGATATAAGTAATGCAGACTTTATGAATGGTAATTACTTTTTCCAAGGATTAGGCGGATCTGTTATTAATCAGGGAAGATTGTCAGCTCCCGGTGGATATGTTGCTCTTTTAGGCTCAAGTGTTAAAAATACAGGTTTAATTTCAGCAGATCTAGGCAGTGTAGTATTAGCTTCAGGTGAAGCCATTACTTTAGGATTAGATGCTCAAAATATGATCACTGTAGTTGTTGATGCGGCAACGACACAGAGTTTAAGCGGAGCAGAAGCAGTCCTAAATGCAGGAACAATTTCAGCTAAAGGCGGAAAAGTTATTTTAAGTGCAAAAGCATTAAACGGCGTTTTTGATAATGCTATTAATAATATAGGTGTGATCGAAGCAGGTTCTCTAAATAGTGTAAATGGTCAAGTTGTTTTAGAAGCTAATCAAAGAGTCAATGTGGCGGGTCAGATCAATGCACAAGGTGGAACTGTAATAGTTAATTCAGAAGGTGCAGATTATTCAGGAATTATTAATGCAGCTGATGGTTATTACAATGCAAATGGTGGTGATACTTATATAACTGGTGGTACATATAGCGGAAATCAGATATGGCAAGATGATCTAAATGTATTTCTTAGTGGTAACATAACAGTTAATAGTGGCAATGTAACTATTCATGCAGACAAGAATGATCTTGATTCATTGTTTACTGGTTATGTATCTATTTCTGGAAATCTTTTGTTAACAAGCGGTAATGCTTCTATTGAAGGGGCAAGTGTTTATTTGAATACTGGAAGTTCAGTTAAAGCTAATTCAGGAAATATTCAGCTAACAGCCGAAAATTTATCAGTTGCAACTCTTGCAGAATTATTTATAAATGGTGTTGTAATTGCTGAAAATGGTAATGTTGGTGCTTCCTCTACAGGTGATGTGAAGCATGGTACTAATGGTGATGTTTTTGTTAAAAATGGTGATTTTACAGGAAGTGCTGGAAGAGACTATATTATGGAAGATGGCTCTTCAATTATCGTACAAGAAGGCGTTATTAATATTGAAGCACTAAGAGATATTATTTTAGGAGTTCCTGGCCAATTAGCTTCAGGCCTAGACTGGAAATATGTAAGTGGAGACAGAGGATATAAGTTAGTTGAAATAGGATATTATTATGTTGATACAAATGGCGATGTTATTGAAGTTCCTTTTCCAGGCGCTTCATTAAGAACTGATATAGGGAAAGACGGAGGACAGAATTTAGGAGCAGCAACAATAACTAATGCAACTGATCTTGGTTTTTATGTTGTTATGTATAATGGAGCAACTCCAGTCGGAACATTCTACACAAATGCTGCACTTAACGCTGATCTTAAAGATCACGTTTCAATAGATCCAAACGGAAAAATTACAGTTTCATGGGAAGATCAATTTAACCTAGGTGATAGAGATTATAATGATGTTGTTATCAGTTATGCTCCAGTTGGAGATGGCGAACTTTTATTAGGGGTTCATTTATATTCAATTATGGGATCAGGAACAGCACATGTTGGATTAGATGCGGGTCAAGATATAAATGCAAACCGCGCGCATATCAATGCTTTAGTAGATGGTGAAGGTCATGCTGAAGTTGTTATGAATGCGGATAGAGATATTCTTATGGCAAACAGCACAATTCTTGCTGAAGTTGGAAGCGGCACAAATTCAGCGATCATTACTGCTGATGCTTTAGGGAGCATAAGACATACAGATACAATTGTAAGAGCTGTTAATAATAGTGAAGGTAATGCACATATCATTTATGATGCAGTTAATGAAATAGAACTTGATCGCAGTTTATTAAAGGCAGAAACATATGCAGGTGGAACTGAAGACTGGGATTCGATTGCTGCAGTAGTAAGTTTAGAAACAGTTCTAGGAGATGTTATTCTTAAAGGTAGTGGTAGTGATGTTATAGCACAAGTTAATAATAGTGGAAAAGCATTGGCTCAAATCGATGCAGGTGAAGATGCTATCATTAATCATAGTAGGGTAAAAGCTTTGGTAGGTGGCGAAGGTTCTTCTAAAGTTGATGTTGATGCAAAAGCAGATATAAGCGTTGTAAATAACAGTGATGTGCTTGCTCAAGTAGGTAGTGGCGAGATATCAGCAGTTGTTGAATTTGATGCTGGTTATGATATTGAAGTTACCGACAGCACGATAGAAGCAATAGGTGATGATGATTCTAACGATACAAACACAGTTACTATTGATATGGATGCTGGCGATGACATAAGAATAACCAGAAGTACGTTAAGAGCAGAAGCAGCGCAAAATGGTACTGCTTTAGTTAAAATGAATGCTCGTGATGTTGGTTCTGAAGGTGATATAGAAATAACAGGTGGTACGATCTTATCAAAAGTTGGTCATGATGGCGATGCAGATGTAGTTCTTGATGCAGATAATGACATTATTATCGATCCAAGTACAGTATCAGCTATTGTTGATGAAGATGGTGATGCAACTGTAACAGCAGTAGCCGGTAGGGATATTAAGGTAATTGAAAGTACAGTAGAAGCTAAAGTTAATGATGATGGAACAGCAAAGATAGATCTTGATGCTGGAGACGACATCAGAATAACAAATAAGAGTACGATAGAGGCAAGAGTCCGCCAGTTGGGTTCTGCAATAATTGAATTTTTCGCTCATGGTTATAGTCCAAATCAGGGTGAGGTAGAGATAAATGACAGCATAGT
>JAHJCZ010000063.1 GCA_018812705.1 Candidatus Omnitrophota bacterium | reverse complement strand
CGTGTGCTCTTCCGATCTCAAGAAAAAACAATTTGCCAGAATAAAGAATAAAACTATCTTTGAGCAAGTCTACAAAATATTTTTTTTCTTTTGCCATAGAATGCTTTCAAAATTTTGTGCGCGAGGTGGGACTTGAACCCACATGCCATAGGCACACGCCCCTCAAACGTGCGCGTCTACCAATTCCGCCACCCGCGCAATGCTTTTAAACTTCAATAGTTATGCTTCACATTTAAGCGCTGCTTCAATAAAATTTTTGAACAGTGGGTGTGCCTGATCCGGTTTAGACTTAAATTCAGGATGGAACTGACACCCAACAAACCATGGATGATTCTTTAGTTCAATGATCTCAACCAATCCCTGGTGAGTATTGACCCCCGCAATAATCATACCTTGTTTTTCAAAAGATTTCTTATATTTATTATTGAACTCATATCGGTGTCTATGCCGTTCAGATATAGTTTCTTTCTTGTAAGCTTTATAACTAAAAGAATTTTTTGCCAATCTGCAAGGATAAGCACCTAAGCGCATCGTTGCGCCTAAATTCTTTACGGTTTTTTGCTCTTCAAGAAGAGAAATAACCGGTTCTTTTACATCCTTAACGAACTCTGTTGAATTTGCGTTTTTCAATTTACATATATTTCTCGCAAATTCGATCGTCGCTATCTGCATTCCCAGACAAATACCAAAATAAGGGATATTGTTTTCTCTTGCATACTGTACTGCCTGGATTTTTCCTTCAATGCCTCTGTCTCCAAAACCACCTGGTATTAAAATACCTTGAGCCCCTTCGAGTCGCTTTTCAACTTTTTCTTTTTCTAATTGTTCAGAATCAATTCTAACAATATTGACCCTTGCTTTGTTGGCAATGCCTCCATGAACCAATGCTTCATAAATTGATTTATAAGCATCCTGCAAAGCCACATACTTACCGACGACACAAATCTTTACTTCCTTTTCTGGATTCTTTAAGCATCCCACAACTTCATTTTTCCACGCCGCAAGATCATTTTCTTCTCGCACTATATTCAGTTTTTTCAAAATAAGCCTGTCTAAGCCTTCCTTTTTAAAGGACAACGGCACTTCATAAATGTTTTTAACATCAATTGCTTCTATGACCGCCTCTTTGTCAACATTACAGAACAAAGCAATTTTATCTTTTTGTTCCTTTGTAATATGTTTTTCAGTTCTACAAAGCAGGATATCAGGAGCAATACCAATGGCTCTTAGTCTACCTACGCTGTGCTGAGTCGGCTTCGTCTTTTGTTCTCCAGCAGACTTTATGTAAGGCAATAAAGTCACATGCACATTTAAAGCATAAGACTCACCTAGCTCCCATCTCAGTTGACGAATAGCCTCTAAGAACGGCAAGCTCTCTATGTCTCCGATAGTTCCGCCTATCTCAACGATAGTTACATCAACATCCCGCGTTTTGGAAACCTTTATAATGCTCTTTTTTATTTCGTCAGTAATGTGAGGGATGATCTGAACTGTTTTTCCCAGATAGTCACCTTTGCGTTCTTTTGTAATAACTGAATAATATATCTTGCCTGTCGTAATATTATTATCTTTACTCAAAACTGCATTTGTGAACCTTTCATAATGTCCTAGATCCAGATCTGTTTCAGCACCATCATCTGTTACGTAAACCTCTCCATGTTGAAAAGGGCTCATCGTTCCTGGATCAACGTTCAAGTAAGGATCACATTTAATAATAGTAACGTTTAATCCTCGCGTCTCCAAAAGCTTCCCTATAGAAGCAGAAGCAATGCCCTTACCTAAGCTTGAAACAACGCCACCAGTAACAAATATAAATTTTGACATGATTATGTATCCTCTTGATTGAAATATTACTTTATTTCAAAATATTTAAAAATCTACTGCTCTAAAAGATATTTGCTTTTGTTCGTTGGGATATCAACGGGATAGTTTCCCGTAAAACACGCATCACAGAAATTCTTTGATTCCTTCATAACTGACAACATTCCATCCAAGCTTAAATATTCCAATGAATCAACTTTAATAAAATCAGCGATCTCTTGAACTTGTTTGTTTGAGGCGATCAGCTCATGCTTGCTTGGAAAATCAATGCCATAAAAACATGGCCATTTAATAGGCGGACAACTGATCCTCATGTGAATCTCTTTTGCTCCAGCTCGTCGCAATTCTTCAATACGGCTTCTTGATGTTGTTCCTCTGACAATTGAGTCTTCAACAACAATGATCTTTTTGTCCTTAAGCACGCTTCTTATTGGATTTAGCTTAACACGAACTCTAAAATCCCGCATTAGCTGTGTTGGCTGAATAAATGTTCTCCCAACATAGTGATTACGGATTATTCCAACTTCAAAAGGCATGTTCATTTCATTCGCATAACCTAAGGCTGCATAATTGCCTGAATCAGGTATTGCCATGACAAAATCCGCATCAACAGGATGTTCTTTTGCCAATTGTGCGCCTAACCTTTTTCTTACCTGATAAACATTATCATGAAATATATCGCTATCTGGACGAGCAAAATAAATATTTTCAAAGATACAATAAGACTTTTTTGCCTCTTTTGTCCCAGGCATAAACACGGAGTCAAGCTTATCTCCATTAACTATCACTATCTCTCCCGGCTCAACTTCACGAACAAATTCTGCCTGCAAAAGATCAAGAGCACAACTTTCGCTCGCTAAAATATACTTACCATCAAGCCTTCCAATTGCTAACGGCCGAAAACCGTTCCTATCGCGTGCCCCTACTATCGTATCCTCGATTAAAAATATCAAAGAAAAAGCGCCTTTTAATTGACTCAATACATTTGAGAACCATTGCTTTAGATCACCATTCTTTGTTTTGACTAAAAGATGTACAATTATTTCAGAGTCCATTGTTGTCTGAAAAATAGATCCTTCTTCTTCTAATTTTTTGTAAAGCTCCTCGGTATTTGTTAAATTCCCATTATGAGCCACTGCGATGCGTTTCTTTTTGTGTGTTACTAAGAACGGCTGTATATTTTTATAATTGCTCGAACCGGTTGTAGAATACCGACAATGCCCTATAGCCGTTGAACCTTTTAGCTCTGCAGCTTGTACTGCATCAATAGCATCGTCAACTAGCCCTGGACTTTTTGAAATATGGACATTTTGTCCATCAAATGAAGCAATTCCAGCAGCTTCTTCTCCTCTATGCTGCAGTGCATGCAATCCTAGCATTGCAACCCTTGAGGCATTCTCAATATTAGAAACTCCAATAATACCGCACATATATTATTCCTTTCAAAAATCTAATTACTTCAACGATCAAACCACAAGCAATGCATTAATAAATAATTATTTCTGTAAAAAATAAATTAAACTTATTTTTCGTTAAGTAGCATAATACTGCTGCAAAGATTTAACTGAGAATTTTTTTAACTTGCGAGATTCAATACCATTTATAGCAGCCCAGGCTCCTTGTAAAGTTGTAATACACGGAACATTGTGAAGATTTGCCGCCGCTCGAATTGACCTCATGTCAGATTGACTTCTCTGACCTGAAGGAGTATTAATTATCAGTTTGATCTCGTCATTTTCCAATAAAGTCATTGTGTTCAAAGAATTTTTTTCTCCCTGATCATAACGAGCTACTTCTTCAGTCTCTACACCATTTGAGCGTAAAACCTTTGCAGTTCCTCGAGTAGAAACAATAGTAAATCCTAGGTCAGCAAGTCTTTTCGCCATAAAAACGATCGCTCTTTTATCTTCATCGTTCACACTTATAAAAACTTTTCCTTCTTGAGGCAACTCTTGATAAGCACTAGTTTGAGATTTTGCGTATGCTTCACCAAAAGTAGCTGCAATACCCATAACCTCACCCGTAGACTTCATTTCAGGGCCTAGCACAATATCTACACCTGAAAACTTGGAGAAAGGCAACACCGACTCTTTTACAGAAAAATGCTTCATGTTGTCCAGCTTATCATACGACAAATTAAATTTACTTAATGGCTCTCCCGCCATTATTCGAGCTGCCATCTTTGCTAGCTGCATACCTGTAGCCTTGCTAACAAAGGGCACCGTCCTCGATGCTCTAGGATTAACCTCCAGAACATACAGTCTTCGTCCTTTGATCGCGAACTGAATATTCAAAAGACCAACGACATTTAAAGCCTTTGCAATGCGCCTTGTCTCTTCTCTGATCTGCTGGACCATGATCTCGCTAACCGTAGCTGGTGGAAGAACACAGGCTGAATCACCGGAATGTATGCCAGCATTTTCTATATGCTCCATAATTCCAGCAACGAACGTATCATTACCGTCAGACATTGCATCAACATCAACTTCAACAGCATCTTCAATAAATTTATCAATAAGTATAGGATGTCCTTGAGAGACATCTTTTGCCTCTTCTACAAAAGATAATAATTCTTCTGTAGAGTAAACTATTTTCATTGCTCTTCCACCCAAAACATATGATGGCCTTGCTAAAACGGGATAACCAATCTTCCGTGCAACCTCAACAGCTTCTTCAGCAGAGTTTGCAAAACCATTTTCCGGCTGTATCAAACCCAACTCCTTGATCAGCTTGGAAAATTTTTCTCTGTCTTCTGCCAGATCAATTGACTCAACGCTTGTGCCAATAATAGGCACACCTGCTTCGCTCAATCTCTTAGCTAAATTCAGAGGCGTTTGTCCCCCAAACTGAACTATAACACCATCAGGATTCTCAACATCCACTACATTCATCACATCTTCAAAAGTGAGGGGCTCAAAATACAACCTGTCTGAAATATCATAGTCAGTAGAAACAGTCTCCGGATTAGAATTCACCATAATAGTGTCATAGCCCATTTCCCCAAGAGCAAAAGATGCATGACAGCAACAATAATCAAATTCAATACCTTGTCCGATCCTATTTGGACCACCGCCAAGGATCATTATTCTTTTTCTTTTACCACCTTTTTCCTTATCAAATTTTTCGATCTGTAAACAAGCTTCATCTTCAGTTTCATAAGTTGAGTAAAAATAAGGCGTGTATGCTTCAAACTCAGCAGCACAAATATCAACTAATTTGAAAGTAGCAATAATACCTTTTTCTTTTCTCTTCGCTCTAAACGCAACTTCTGTAATGCCCAACATTTTTGATAGCTGAGCATCACTAAATCCATATTCCTTTGCTTTGCGAAGAAGCTCATCTGGAAGGTCGTTTTCTTTTTCGATTGTTGAAACTATCTCTTTCTCAAGATTAAAAATTTGCTCCATATGCGCAAGAAACCAGCAGTCTATCTTGCTTAATTCAAAGATCTTCTCTATGCTCCAGCCTTTTTGAAGAGCATACTTAATATAAAAGATCCTGGAAGCATTAGGTTCTTTTAATCGTATCTCGATCTTCTCGTCAGGAATATCATTAAAGTCTAACTTGTTATCAAAACCTATATGGCCTATCTCAAGCCCTCTTAAGCTCTTCTGCAATGCTTCTTTAAACGTTCGCCCAATAGCCATTGTTTCGCCAACAGACTTCATCTGTACACCTAAAATATCTTTTGCCTCAGGGAACTTCTCAAATGTAAAACGTGGCGCTTTTACAACACAATAATCAATTGTTGGCTCAAAAGATGCCGGAGTCTCCCTTGTGATATCATTTTGAATTTCATCCAATGAATAGCCTACAGCAAGTTTTGCCGCAAATTTTGCAATAGGAAAACCCGTAGCTTTACTAGCTAAAGCTGAGCTTCTTGAAACTCTTGGGTTCATTTCGATAACTATCATCCTTCCATTGGCAGGATCAACAGCAAACTGAATATTTGAACCTCCCGTTTCAACACCTATCTCGCGAATAATAGCTAATGATGCATTTCTCATAATTTGATATTCTTTATCTGTCAGTGTCTGAGCTGGAGCAACAGTAATGCTGTCCCCGGTATGAATGCCCATAGGATCTAGATTCTCAATAGAACAAACAATAACAACATTGTCTTTATTGTCTCTCATGACCTCTAGTTCGTACTCTTTCCATCCGACAATAGATTCTTCAATAATGATCTCGCTATTCATACTGCTTTCAAGGCCCAAAGCTGCGATTTTCTCGAATTCCTCATCATTGTGAGCAAAGCCCCCGCCTGTTCCACCTAAAGTGTAGCTAGGGCGGATGATCACAGGATATCCTATTTTCTTTACTGCAACTCTTGCTTCTTCCATAGAATAAGCAAATTCACTTTCCGGGACATCCAGTCCGATCTTTAAGATAGCTTCTTTAAAACACTGTCTATCTTCAGCTTTTTTGATAACATCATAATCAGCACCAAGCATCTTAACATTATACTTTTCCAGAACCTTATTTTCGTAAAGCTTCATCGCAATATTTAAAGCAGTCTGCCCTCCAAGCGTAGGCAAGATAGCACATGGGCGCTCTTTCTCAATAACATATTCGACAAACTCTGGCGTCAGTGGTTCAATATATGTTTGATCAGCGATCTCTGGATCAGTCATGATCGTCGCAGGGTTTGAATTAACAAGAACTATTTCAAAGCCTTCATCCTTCAATGCCCTACAAGCCTGCGTTCCTGAATAATCAAATTCACAAGCCTGGCCGATCACAATAGGTCCTGAGCCAATAATTAATATTTTTTTAATGTCTGTTCTTTTAGGCATGCTTGCCCACTTTTTTGCTTTCTTCGATCATTTCAATAAAATACTTAAAGAGATATTGCACATCATGCGGCCCAGGAGCTGCTTCTGGGTGATGCTGAAACGATATTATCGGATATTTCTTATGCCTCAAACCTTCAACTGTCTGGTCATTTAGATTAATATCAACGATCTCAATATCTCCTTCTTTCAAACTATCTATGTCAACACAGAACCCGTGATTCTGTGATGTTATTCCAATTCTCCCATCCATTAAATGTTTAACAGGATGATTGGCTCCATGATGGCCAAATTTGAGCTTAAAAGTCTTTCCACCTAAGGCTAACCCTAGCATCTGATGACCTAAACAAATTCCGAAGATAGGAAGCTTGCCAAATAATTGTTTCAAAGTTTCAATAACATATGTAACTGCGGCAGGGTCTCCAGGTCCGTTAGAAACGAAAATGCCGTCTGGCTTAATAGCTAGCAGTTCTTTTGCAGATGTTTTTGCAGGAAAAACATGAACTTCACACCCTAAACGTGAAAGAATACGCAATATGTTGAATTTGATCCCACAATCTATTGTGGCGATCTTGTATTTAATTTCTGTGATTTTGTCGCCCTTCCAAACATATTTCTCTTGAACTGATACTTTTTCAACCCAGTCACTACCTTCCATTGACTGTGCATCATTTATCTTTCCTTGCAGGCTTTTTAGATCAAAATCTTCCGTTGAGATCAAGGCCTTCATTGCGCCTTTCTCTCGAATATGACGAGTTAAAGCCCGAGTATCTATACCTTCTATCGCAATGATCTTATTTTCATCAAGATAATCAATAAGACTTTTTGTGGCTCTGAAATTAGAATGGCGTCGACAGAACTCCTTAACAACAAATCCTTTTAAGTGTATCTTGTTTGACTCAACATCCTCTTCATTAACTCCATAATTCCCGATCAGAGGATATGTCATCACAACGATCTGCCCAGCATATGAAGGATCGGTCAAGATCTCCTGATATCCGGTCATTGAAGTATTAAACACTACTTCACCAGCGGTGTCACCTGCAGTTGACAAAGCTTGGCCATAAAAGTATGTTCCGTCTTCTAAAAATAGTATTGCTTTTTTCATTTAATGTTTACAATGTGGGGCTTGAGATGAAAGCTTAAAATCTATTTGTTATATCTGTACTGCACATCAACAGAATATTTTATTAACCTATTTCACGAGCAGAATAATACATTTTTTACCATGCTTTGTCAAGAAATAATGCCTACTCGCTATTAATATTAATAAGAATATTTATTTACAATAAATAAACAGAGGGAAGCCACCTTCAGTTGCATAAATCTACAAATAAAGCCCTTATTTTTACAAAAATATTATAATTCTTGTGATATTTGAATCAAAAGGAAAAGAACTGTGGAAAATTACTCTTATTGTCAAAATTAGCGGACTTACGCATTGACCCAATATTTATGCATAGAATCAATGAAAGTTAGTGCAGAAAATCTGCCAATATAGTCTGTTCCGCCTGCGTCCATACAAGCATTCTTTGAATCTTTTAGTTGCTCAACCGCTTCAACATTGACCATTTTTTCTGGAGAAAAGAAAGTATACACAAGGATTTTCATATCCTGCAACTTAATAAAACTTCTTAACGCTTTGATAACTTCTTTTGCAGAAACATCTGTCAACATAACATCGATCAAAACAATATGGGGAACAACTCTTAATACCTTAGCAATTGAATCAACCCCATTGCTAGAAAGAACTACGGAGCAGCCATTTTTTTCAAGCAAACGCCTCATCTCTAAAACACCATCATTACTACCAGCTCCAATAATAACAACTTTTCCGTGTCTATGCGGCCCTAACCCCAATTTCTTGATCCTTTGAATTCTCTCGATCAGCGTGTCACCATCAAAAGGTTTTGCTAAAAAGTCGTTAACTCCTAGGGCACGAAAAGATTCCTGGATCACCATGCTGTCAGTTATAACAATGACCGGAATGTGCATTGTGCTTGGGTCACTTTTTAAGGCATTAAAAAAGTCGACACCATCCATAACTGGCATCACAACATCCGTGATAACAAGGTCGATTTTTTTACTCCTAACGATCTTAAGCCCTTCTTTTCCGTTTCCTGCAACATAAACAACATAACCCTCTTTTTCTGCTTGCTGTTTAGCCATTGTAAGGGTAACTGGTGCATCATCGACTATTAAGATTCTGTTTATCATTTGCGATCCAATCTATTAACATTATATTTAATTAGTTCTCACTCAACACCCAACCTAATTCTATTATCTTCGTATAGTTTTCGCCCTAAAGTCTGTAATGCTAACTTTCCCCTATCTTGTCCATTATCAAAATCATATTCCATAATAGCTATGAATCTTAATACTTCTCTAAATGGACTTTTTAAAAGATTTGGACTTTCTTTAGCCATGGAATCTATTAATTTTACATAATGACTAGAAGATTTTCTAATATAAATCCCGCCTTCTGCATACAATCTAATATACCTGGCAACCGTAACATCTTTGGGAGTATGATCCATTATCAATGCCCAGATCTCACTTGAAACTTCCAGCTGCTCCCAAACCTGATAAATATCAACTATCTCATGTGCTTTTAGGTCATCAACTTCTTTTTTTAGCGTTCTGGTTCTGAGTGCTTTTCTTTTAACTTGCTGTTGCTCTGTAGTAGATGCCTGTCCTTGAGCTTGTTGTTGAGCGATCTCTTGAGCAGCCTGCTGCTGAGCCACTTGCTGCGTTTGCCTTCCTTGAGACATAGCTCCACTGGCATTAGCCTGTTGACTAAAAACACATGTCTCGAAAAGAACTAACACAAAAAAGAAAATAGCCTTTGCAAACATTTCCAGGAAATTGTTGAATCTTATATTTTTTTTTGTTTGGAACATGAAGATAAAAAACCAAACTTATTGAACTTGTGAAAAACTCTGAACTAAAACAATCGCTTTCTTCAATCTTTCTTGATCATTATTTCTCAAAAATATTTCTGCGCTCATTTTTGCATCTTCAATAGCTTGCTCTTTATCTCCTGGATTCTGCCTCATCATTCTGCTCGTCGCTAAAAAATAATATGCTTCTCCGCTGTTCGGAGCAACTTTTGTTGCGGCAGATAGAGTATCAATTGCGGCCTGATAGTTCTTGAGCCTAAGATATACTTGCCCTAACACTATATAATTCTCAGGATTTCTTGGGTCCACTTTTATAGCTGTATCAAAATTCTTAATAGCATTAACTATTTCGCCTTCTTTAAGCGCGTTCATTCCTGCATCAATGTATTCTTTGCTGTTTGGTTTTTGAACTTTTTGTTCAGGCTTTGACCCACAACCAACTAAAAGCACAATTACCGCAAGTCCTAATAGCAATCTTTTCATATTAATTCCTCTTAAATATTAATAATATTATGAAACCATTATACAATAGCCTAGTGGTTTCTCAAGGATTATTGCCTTTACTTTACAAAAACAATTTATCCTGGAAAATAAAGCAAGTATCACGCAAGATATTGTTTGAAACGAAAATCAATTAAAGAAAACTATTTATTTTCTAGCCGACTATTCTATTTGCTCAGCCATTTATGCACTGACAAAGCTGCATTGCGCCCTTCATCAATAGCCCTTACAACCAAGGATTGCCCTGTTCTCATATCCCCTGCAGAAAAAACACCTTCAATACTGGACATGTAAGTAATATCTGTCTTAATATTACCCCTTACATCAAGCGCGACTCCAAGTTCTTTGATCATCCCCTCTTTGAATGGTCCTAAAAATCCCATAGCCAAGAAAACATAATCACAATCAATTTCAAACTCAGATCCTTCAACTTCCTTCATCGGACTTCTACCAGTTTCAGGATCTTTTGACCCAAAATCTACTCTAACCGCCCTCAATTTCTTAATTTTTCCACCCTCTCCAATGAAGTTTTTTGTCATAACGCAATACTGAACATCACAGCCTTCTTCCTGAGAGGTAGAAACCCTTCGAACAAAAGCCCACTGGGGCCAAGGATTATCAGGATCTCTTTCTTTAGGAGGTTCTGGAAGTAGCTCAAACTGCGTTACCGCAACTGCCCCTTGTCTATTAGCTGTCCCAATACAATCAGAACCCGTGTCCCCACCGCCAAGAATAACGACTTTTTTACCCTTCGCATCGATCCTGTTTTCTTTATCTATCTTTAACCCTAAGTTCACTCTTGTCTGTTGTGTTAAATAATCCATCGCAAAATAAACACCTTTTAAATCTCTTCCTTCGACTCGCAAATCCCTAGGCTGCTCTGCCCCTCCACAAAGAACTAAAGCATCAAATTTCTTTTTCAATTCGTCAACAGATACATTTACACCCACGTTTACTTTTGTTTTGAACTTAATTCCTTCTTTTTCTAATATTACCAATCTTCTTTCAATAATTGTTTTTTCAAGTTTATACGTTGGAATACCTAAAGTCATCAACCCGCCAAGAACCTCATTTTTTTCATATACGGTCACTTGATGACCCCTCTTATTTAAAAGGTCTGCACATGCTAACCCCGCCGGACCCGAGCCAACAATAGCAACAGTTTTGCCTGTCCTTTTCTTAGGAGGCCTTGGATTTATCCAGCCTTCTTGAAAACCTTTTTCAGCAATAGCAGCTTCAATGTTCTTTATAGTAACAGCTGGGTCATTGATACCAAGTACACAAGAATTTTCACATGGGGCAGGGCAAATTCGTCCTGTAACCTCAGGAAAATTATTTGTTGAGCTTAAAACTTCTAGCGCTTCTTTCCATCTTCCTTCATAGACGAGATCATTCCAATCAGGAATAATATTCCCAATAGGGCATCCCCAATGACAGAAAGGAACTCCACAATCCATGCACCTTGCACCTTGATCTCTTAAATCCTGCTCCGACAAAGATTCGGTGAATTCATTCCAATGCTTCAAGCGCTCTTCGACAAGGCTCTTTTTTAGGTCCTGCCTATCATATTTTAAAAAACCTTTTACTTCACCCATTAATTATTCCTCAAAACACCCTTCATTTTCAACTCCAACTTCTTGACTCTTTAATAATACTTCCATTCTCGCCTGTTCTTCCTCTAAAACCCTTCTATAATCAACCGGAAAAACCTTTACAAACTGAGGCAAAACAACATTCCAATTATCTAAAGCCCTCTTAGCAACTGTGCTTTCAGTAAACCTATAATGATTTTCGATCATGCTCTTTAAATCATTGATATCATTTTCATTTTCGACTGGGAAAAGCTCGATCATTTCCATATTACATTTACTGCTAAAATCTCCATCAACGTCCCAAACATAAGCCACGCCGCCGCTCATTCCTGCTGCAAAATTTCTTCCTGTCTTTCCTAAAATAACCGTTCTCCCTCCAGTCATATATTCACAACCATGATCTCCAATCCCTTCAACAACCGTTTTCGCTCCACTATTTCTAACACAGAAACGTTCCCCAGCGATTCCTCTAAAATAAGCTTCACCCATTATCGCGCCGTACAGAACAACATTCCCGACTAGGATATTGTCTTCTGCAATAAAAGTTGCTTTCTTTGACGGGTAGATAATAATTTTTCCTCCAGACAAACCCTTGCCGACATAATCATTAGAATCTCCTTCAAGTTCAAAAGTAATCCCTTTAGCAAGGAACGCCCCAAAGCTTTGACCTGCTGAACCTGCAAATTTTATTTTAATCGTATCTTCATCAAGACCTTCTAAGCCATATCGAGAAGCAATTTGATAGCTCAACATTGTTCCCACTGTTCGGTTGATATTTTTGATCGGCATATCAAATGAAACGGATTTTTTATTCTCTATTGCAGCTCTACTTTTCTTGATCAATTGATGATCAAGAGCTTTCTCTAAACCATGATCCTGTTTTTCTACATTCCTTGTTGCAATATAATCAGGGACATCAGGCTTATATAAAACATCTGTAAGATCAATACCTTTTGCTTTCCAATGATCTAAAACTTCTCGTGTTTCAAGATAGTCAACTCTGCCAATCAGCTCTTCAAATTTTCTGATCCCTAACTCAGCCATTATCTCTCTTGCTTCCTGTGCAACAAATGTAAAATAATTTACAACGTGTTCTGCTTTTCCTCTAAAATTCTTTCTAAGATCAGGGTCCTGAGTTGCAATACCGACTGAACAGGCATTTAAATGGCATTTCCTCAACATTACGCAGCCCATAGCAACTAAAGCTATCGTCGCAAAACCAAATTCATCCGCTCCAAACATCCCCGCGATGACAACATCTCTTCCTGTTCTTAACTGTCCGTCAGTTTGAACCTTGATGCGACCTCTAAGGTCATTCATAACCAGAACTTGTTGTGTCTCTGCTATTCCTAATTCCATAGGAAGACCCGCATGCTTGATTGATGTTTGTGGAGACGCACCTGTTCCTCCTTCATAACCGCTTATCAAAACATGATCTGCTTTACCTTTTGAAACGCCCGCCGCAACAGTACCTACTCCCATTTCAGAAACTAGCTTGACACTGATATCTGCTTTAGGATTTGCATTCTTCAGATCATGTATCAGCTGAGAAAGATCTTCAATTGAATAAATATCATGATGAGGTGGCGGTGAGATCAAACCGACACCTGGAGTAGTATGACGAGTATCAGCGATCTCTTGACTTACCTTATGTCCGGGGAGATGTCCTCCTTCGCCAGGCTTTGCGCCTTGAGCCATTTTTATCTGAAGCTGGTCAGCATTTGCCAAATATTCAATAGTAACCCCAAAACGTCCTTGAGCAACTTGTTTTACCTTACTTCTTCTTTGGTCCTTGAACCTTTCAGTCTTTTCTCCGCCTTCGCCTGTATTAGAAAATCCTCCCAATTGGTTCATAGCTATAGCCAACGTTTCATGCGCTTCTCTTGATATCGAGCCAAAGCTCATTGCCCCTGTTGCAAATCTTTTTACGATCTCAGACACAGGCTCAACTTCTTCAATAGGAATAGCTGTTCTTTTCTTAAACTGAACAAGCCCTCTTATGGCTGATAAATTCGTTTTTTTATCATTACATAAACTTGCAAACTTCTTATACAGGTCATAATTTCCAGACCTTACAGCGTGCTGCAATGTAGAGATCGTTTCAGGATTTAATTGATGATGTTCTCCTTGCTTTCTCCACCTATAATATCCTCCAACATCCAACTGATCATTAAACACATTATCTTGCGGGTATCCTTCCATATGCCGTCTAATAGTTTCTTCTGTAAGTTCCTTAACGCCAATTCCGCCAATCCTTGACGGTGTTGCAGTAAAATATTTCCCAATAATATCTTTGTTCAAGCCGACAGCTTCAAATATCTGAGCACCGCAATAAGATTGTATTGTTGATATCCCCATCTTAGAAATTATTTTAAGCAAACCTTTTCTTGTTGATTTTAAATAATTCTCAATGACTTTACTGTAGACCAAATCAACAGGCAAGTTGCCTTGCTTCATTTGGCTCTTTACTGTCTCATATACTAAATACGGATTGATCGCATTGGCGCCATAACCGATCAGCAGCGCATAATGATGCATCACGCGAGCCTCCCCAGTCTCGACAACAATACTGACATTTGTCCTTAACCCTTCACGAATAAGATGATGATGAAGGCCTGAACAGGCAAGCAAGGAAGGAATCGCAACATTATCTTTATCAACACCTCTATCAGTTAAAACCAAGATAGTGCAACCCTCGTCAATTGCAGCATTAGCTTTCTTAAAGACCTCTTCCATCGCGATTTCAATTCCATCAGACGAGTCAGAAAGCTTAAACGTTGCATCAATTGTTGCAGTTCTTAAGCCTTCTTGATTGACATTACATATTTTTTGCAATTCGCTATTAGTAATAATAGGGCGTTTCAATCTTAATCTCCGGCATTGTTCCGGAGTTTCATCAAGAAGGTTTCCTTCCGCGCCAAGCATAACATCTTCAGCCATAATAACTTCTTCCCGAATAGGATCAACCGGAGGATTCGTGACCTGGGCAAACAACTGTTTGAAATAATTATACAGCAGTTGTGGTTTCTCAGAGAGCACTGCTAGCGGAGTATCGCAACCCATTGATCCAATAGCTTCTTTTCCTTCAACGAACATTGGCTTAAACAGCATTTTTAAAAATTCTGATGTATACCCAAATGCTTTTTGTTTTTCAATTAATTCTTTATCCTCCATGTCAGCTTTTTTATCCGGTTGCGGTAAATCATCCAGGTCAACAACGTTGTCTTTTAACCATTGGGCATATGGTTTTTTTGATATATATACATTTTTGAGCTCTGTATCATCAACAATACGTCCAGCTTCTGTATCAACCAAAAACACTTTGCCTGGCTGTAATCGTCCTTTCAAAAGAACATTTTCAGGCTCAATATCCAAAACGCCTGTTTCAGATGCCATAACTACATAATCATCTTTGGTAACAAGATACCTTGAAGGCCTTAAACCATTTCTATCCAAAACAGCTCCTATACTTTTTCCATCAGTAAAAGTAATTGAAGCAGGACCATCCCATGGCTCCATTAAGCAAGAATTATATTCATAAAAAGCTTTCTTTTGTTCTGGCATACTCTCGTGCCCACTCCAAGCTTCAGGGATCATCATCATAATAACATGAGGCATTGGCCTGCCTGCCAAAACCATCAATTCAAAGGTGTTGTCAAAAACTGCAGAATCACTTGCGCCTTCTTCGGAAATAGGAAATATTTTTTTGATATCTTCCCCGAAAACATCTGAGATCAATTTATGCTCACGCGCTCTCATCCAATTAAAATTGCTTCTTAATGTATTGATTTCACCGTTATGACACATCATCCTAAATGGCTGTGCAAGTGCCCAGGTAGGAAAAGTATTCGTACTATAACGAGAATGAACCATTGCAAGCGCTGAGACCATCTCTGGATCTGCTAAATCCTTGTAATAAAGCGCAACTTGTTCCGACATTAACTGACCTTTATATAGCAACGTTTTGCTGGAAAGACTACAACAGTAGCAATAGCTTCTTTGAGAAAGATTGGAACCCCAAACCTTATTGTGCAATATCTTACGAATAACATAAAGCTTTCTATCAAAAGCTTCACGGGAAGTATCTTTTCCTCTTCCAATGATAACCTGCCTTATTGTAGGTTCCGCTGAAGCTGCAACATGTCCTATCTGTTTGTTATCACATGGAACTTCTCTCCACCCTAAAAACTCTTGGCCTTCTTCTTTTACAACTTGGGCAAACCATTTTTTTACCGTGTTTCTAGGAAACAAAATATGCGGTAGAAAAACATTTCCAACAGCATAATCACCCTCGTTCGGTAATTTAATGTCTATCTTTGCACACTCTTTGCGCAAGAATGCATCTGGTAATTGAATCAAAATACCTGCGCCATCGCCTGTCAAAGGATCGCTGCCTGTTGCACCCCTATGAGTCAAATTTTCAAGAATTTGAAGACCGTCACGAATGATTTTATGTGATTTTTGCCCCTTTAGATGCGCAACAAAGCCAACTCCGCAGTTGTCATGCTCAAAGGCAGGATCATACAAACCTTGTCTTTTTGGATAAAATGGATTTGCCATATTCTTATGTTCTTTCAATAGCACATTAAATATATAAAGCATTATATTAATATTATAGACTAAAACAACCTGCTCGCCTTTTGAAGGCTATTATTTTACTCATTTATTGCAAAAAAGCAAATAAAAAACAGGTGTGAATAAAAAAACGTGAATTGTAACTCATAGTGCGACACGCTTAGATCTTTTCCCGAAACTGTCGCTTTGTAAGTATTTTTTAGCCATTTGATTGGCCGTCTTATAACCCAGTATTTTTCTGGGGTAATTATTCATCCAATCCTCTATTTCCTGGATATCTTCGTCACTGAATTCTGCTATATTTACACCCTTAGGAATAAAACGCCTGATCATTCGGTTCTGGTTCTCATTTGTCCCGCGCTCCCATGAACTATACGAATAAGCAAAGTATATCATGGTCCTGCGTTCTTCAGGATTTAATATGCTTATTTCTAAAGTTTTCCACCCTAAGAATTCAACACCATTATCAAACGTGATCGATTTGAACTTAGCCTTATATCTAGCTCCGTATCTAATCTCTAGACCGTCGATCGACTCTCTTATAGCCGCCTGTGTGCCATCGCAGATCTTAATGATGATTTCTTCCCGGGTCTTTCTTTCCGTCAACGTAAATAAGCCTGTTTTCGTTCCCATTGGCCCTTTAACCGTGTCGCCCTCCCAATGACCATACTCAACTCGATTATCTACTTTCTTGGGCCGATCTTCGATGCTCCGACAATCCCTATTCTTCGTGTTTACCCGCGACACCGTCTTGTATCCACGCTTTTTCTTATTCCTTTTCTGCCACAAATTCTCATTGCTTATCCCAGAAAAAAATCCCGCATCAATGTAATTATATAGAGTCTTCGTTGTTATGATCCCCTCAAACCTTAACCCTTCAGCTTTGATTTGCCCAATGATTGCATCCGGTGAAAAACGCTCTTTGATCAGTTTAATCCGAATATACGCTTCCAGACCTTTATCTTTGCCTATCTTCAACCCGCGCTCTTTATTCTGCCCTTGCTTATCATAATCTGCCTGCCCTGTATTAGCCCGGTATTGATATTTCTCACTATAATCATATTGTCTACGCCTAACTGTCCCTCGCTTAATCTCCCGATATATCGTTGATCGATCTCGACGTAATATCTTCGCAATCTCTTCAATATTCTTCTTGCCCTCCAACAACCCTTCAATCTTATACCGATCTCTTTCACTTAAATGTACATATTTCTTCTTCTTAGTGTTACAATCCTTTGGCTTCATAGGTCTCCTGTTTTTGTTTGTTTTTCCACTTACAAAATAACAGTTCTTTTTGATCTATGAAGCTTTCTTATTTATTTCTTGTCGCACTTATAATTACAATTTTCGGTGTGAATAAAAAAATAGCAGCTATTCTTCCGGCTTCTTTTTAAAAAATTCAGCTATGAATTTTTCTGTTCTAGACTCATGTTTGCCTGTGAATAAATTATGGATCACTTTTAGAGCCCTGATAGGATGAAAAATACAGCTAAAAATATAGAAAAACATGTGGCCTATTAAACGATAAAAATTGATCCATTTTACTGACATGTGATCATTCCATGAAACTTCCTGAAAAATATCGGCGTAAATAAGGGAGTTTAGATAATCTTTGTTAAAATCCTTAATTCTTCCACGCTGTCTTAGTTCAGAATAGATCTTTGATCCTGGATAGGGCGCAAATGACCAAATAGACAGATCATGAACTCCAATAAAACTTAAATATATTATGTACTTTAGATTAACAAGTATATCTCTATGCCTTTCGTCAGGAAAGCCGAATATCAAATTTACCTTTACATTCATTTTTGAACTTAAAGCCTCTTTTATCGCAAGAGTAAAAGACTTAATTTCAATTTTCTTTTCAATTTGCTTTAAGATCCTTTCTGATGCACTTTCTGGAGAAAATGCAAGATTGCGGCATCCTGCTTCGTACATATAATCGCACACTTCTTTAGTAATGGCTTCTGCGCGAGTGCCTGATGGTAACTGCCAAGTAATATTAAAATTGTTCTCTATTATCAATTTCGAAAACTTTATTATCCACTCTTTATTAATGATAGTTGTCATGTCATAAAAATCGATATTAGTGACATTATAAAGTTTAATATACTTCCTTATTTCCTCAACGATCAACTTAGGGTCCCTTGGTATCCATTTTTGCTGCCACATATTGGAAGAAGAACAGAACGAGCATTTAAAGGGACATCCTCTGGTCGCTAACATAGGCATTGTCCGACCCCTGGCAACACCAAAACATTTTTCATTATCTAAATAATTATTTATTGGGATAGCGTCCCAAAGAGGATGTGGGAGCTCATCAATATCCTTGATCCTGTTAGCCCTAGCATTGACAACTATTTGCCCATTTTGTCTAAAGCTATGCCGTTGATCTTTTCATAAGGATTCTTTTCTTCTATCCCTCTTATAAGATCAACAAAAACCTGCTCACCTTCTCCAAGAACACAAAAATCGATCGACATGCATTCCTGCATAGAAAATTCAGGTTCAGCAGTTATATGCTCCCCTCCACAAACAACCGAAACATCAGGAAACCTTTCTTTGATCTTTTCTAACAGGACCTTATAATTTGGCCATTCTTTTGTATAGCCGCAAGACACCCCTATCAAATCAGCATCTTTTGAAATACGCTCAACTATTTGATCATTGGTCAATCCACACGAACAAAACAAACCATCATCCGATAGAGTTCTTTGCTCCAATGCTTCTCCGATCGCATCGATAACTGAACAATCATGACCATACTTTTTTATTATTGCTGCAAGATATGCCAACCCAATTGGAGGAGTGGCAAATAATGCCATTTCATTTTTTTTATTAAAAGCCGGTGGCCTGATAAGTGTAACTTTGCTCATATATGTTCTCTTTTTATTTCAGAAGCCCTACCCAAAGATTTTAACAACACTATATTTAACCACACAAATCCAGTTAATCAAAAAGAAGTTTTTTATATAAAAACAAATGCCTTCTTAAAATAAATAACCTATTCTTTGTTGTAAAAAACATATCAAAAAACAGCCCCGCTAAAAAAAATAAATCTAGCGGGGCTATTGATTTTGACCTCTCAAGAGAAGCTAATAATTGTATCCTGAATAAGCCGAGATATTAAACTAACCCTTGATCCAGCATAGTATCTGCAACTTTTACAAACCCTGCTATGTTAGCTCCTTTGACATAATCTATATAATCTTTTTCCTTGCCATACTTTGCACATTGCTCATGAATAGCTAGCATAATGCCTTGAAGTCTTTGATCAACTTCTTCGCGCGTCCAGGATAATCTAAGACTATTCTGGGACATTTCAAGACCGGAAGTTGCAACACCACCAGCATTTGCAGCTTTACCCGGACCATAACAAATCTTGGCCTTTTGAAAGACTTCAACACCTTCTGGAGTTGTTGGCATATTTGCTCCTTCTCCAACAGCAATACAACCATTCTTCACTAATGTTTTTGCATCATCTTCATTGATTTCATTTTGTGTCGCTGAAGGAAAAGCAACATCACATTTGATGCCCCAAGGTTTTTTTCCGTCAACATATTCGCATCCATATTTTTGAGCATATTCTTTAATACGTCCGCGCTTTACATTTTTTAACTCCAGGATAAAAGCTAATTTTTCCGCATCAATACCATCAGGATCATGTATAAACCCGGATGAATCTGAAAGAGTAACACACTTGCCACCCAGTTGATTTACTTTTTCAATAGTATACTGCGCAACATTGCCAGATCCTGATACAACACAAATCTTACCCTTAAGAGAATCCCCTTTGAACTTCAACATGGCTTGAGTAAAATAAACACAACCATAACCTGTAGCTTCAGGACGAATAAGACTTCCACCCCAGTTAAGGCCCTTGCCTGTCAGAATTCCGGTAAATTCATTTCTAATTCTTTTGTATTGACCGAACATAAAACCAATTTCTCTTCCTCCTACACCAATATCGCCTGCTGGTACATCTGTATTAGGACCAATATGTCTTTGTAGTTCCGTCATAAAACTTTGGCAAAATTTCATTACTTCATTATTTGACTTGCCTTTAGGATCAAAATCAGAACCACCTTTACCTCCACCCATAGGAAGAGTCGTTAAACTATTCTTAAAAACCTGTTCAAACGCAAGAAATTTCAACAATCCTAAATAAACAGTTGGATGCAAACGAAGGCCGCCTTTGTATGGGCCAATAGCACTATTCATTTCAACACGAAAGCCACGATTAATTTGTGTTTCACCTTTATCATCTAGCCACGGAACACGGAACATTATAACCCTTTCCGGCTCTGCTATTCTTTCTAAGATCTTGGCTTCTCTATACTTTGGATTCGCATTAATGAATGGGATTACAGATTCCGCAACCTCTTGCACGGCCTGATGAAACTCTGGCTCTCCTGGATTTCTAGCAATAATTGTTTCCATAAAGTCTTTTACGTTCAATTCTGACATTTTTATCTTCCCTTTCTTTTTTAAAACTTCTTGTTTTCAATAAAACTGGTTTTACTCCTCGGCATAATACAAAATATATAACGAATTTTATAACCTGCTATGCCTAATAACATCTCCTGATTTAACAAATGTCCCATTTGCACAACCAGTAACATTACAAAAAGTTATTGCATTATTAAAATCCAATTCAGGTGTCAGCCCTATTACTATCATGTCTGCATCTGGCTTACAGCAGCAATTAACTAATATTTTAAATGCTACACCACAGTGCGGGCAGTAAAGATCATCCTTTACTCCGTCCTCCAATTCTCCTGACAAAATAATTTTATCAAAATCTCCCTCTATTGCAGAAAGAACAAATTCCCCATCTATTCCAGGTCTCTTAAATCTAATGCGCAAACCAGGAGCATTGTTTATTTTATGTTCATTGTCAATTATGTTGCAGCCCTTTGGACAATAGGCTTCATTGACGACATATCTAACCTTATCCTCATCCTTCGGGGATTCAGGCTTTTTTCTGTTCATTAAAGGAATCACTAATCTTCCATCTTTTCTAAATCTTTCCATAGTTCTCCTTTTGTTAGTAGCTGTAAACAAAAAAAATGCCCTAAAAAAACCTCCTGGTTCTTTAAGGACATAGCTCCTACAAGAATCTCAACCTCGAGATCTACTCAAAACGCCATTGCTTTGAATAAAATCAATATACTCTTAGCAGCTTTTATTGTCAAATATTATTTGGTGTAGATTAAGACAGGATCAAAACTCCCGGTACTTATTAGTGATAGGAAGTCTCCAGTCCTTTCCAAATGCCCTAGAGGTGATCTTAATGCCTGGGGGTGCCTGCCTGCGTTTATACTCACTGTGGTCAACTAGATCAATTATCTTTTGAACAATATCCTTTTTGTTTTTTTTTGACATTGTTTCTACTGACTCATGTTTTTCAACATATTGCTCAAGAATAGGATCAAGAACATCGTACGGAGGCAAGGAATCCTGGTCTTTTTGATTTGACCTTAGCTCTGCGGAAGGAGCTCTTCTGATAATAGTTATTGGAATAACTTGCTTATCAATCTTATTAATATATTCCGATAATTGATAAACCATTGTCTTTGGAACGTCTTTAATAACAGCAAAGCCTCCTGACATGTCTCCATAAAGAGTACAATAGCCAACAGCTACTTCACTTTTATTTCCTGTCGTCAAAACAAGCCATCCGAACTTATTAGAGAGGGCCATTAAAAGATTGCCTCTTATCCTCGCTTGAATATTTTCTTCTGTGACATCAACTTGTGTTCCCTTGAATTCATTAGACAACGTTTTTACATAAGAAGTAAAAATATCTTCTATGGGAATTGTAATAAGCTCAACTTCCAGATTCTTTGCCAATCTTTCTGCATCAGACCTTGTCCCCGTTGAAGTATATCTCGACGGCATAGTAACACAGATAACATTTTCTTTGCCAATTGCTTTTACAGCAATTGCCGTAACAAGGGCAGAGTCTATGCCACCGCTCAAGCCAATAACAACTTTTTTAAAACCATTTTTCTTTATGTAATCTTGCGTGCCAAGAACAAGCGCTTTATACACTATCTCAATTTTTGTCATTTTCTTTGGCAATAAATTCTTGATCTGGGCTTTTTTGTCATCTTGTTTTGTTCTCGTGCCTAAAGGCAAGTCACACAATACCAGGTCCTCTTCAAAAAGTTTTCCTTTGGCCACTATCTCGCCCTTAGGCCCAACTATCATGCTCCTTCCATCAAAAACCAGCTCATCCTGACCACCAACAACATTAACATAACAAACATGTGCCGCTGCCTGCTGCGCTCTTTGTTTAAGCATTGCTTCTCTGATTTTCAACTTTCCTATGTCGTACGGAGAGCTTGAAATGTTTATTAACAATTGTGCTCCTGCCTTTGCTTGCCTATTGCAAACGCCATCTTCAACCCATATATCTTCACAAATACTAATACCAGCAGAAACACCTTTTATTTTAAGCATTCCACAAAGCTTGCCTTTAAGCCAAGAGGACTTAAAATATCTTTTTTCATCGAAAACCCCGTAATTTGGAAGCTTCTGCTTATGATAAACACTCTTGATCTTGCCCTCACTAATAAAAGCAGCAGCATTATGTAAAACACCGCTCTCTATACAATCAACGAAGCCGATGATCCCAGAAATACCTTGAACTTGCGCGGCGATCTTTTTAAGTGATTTTATATTGTCTTGTATAAAATGGTTTTTATAAAGCAGGTCTTCAGGCGGGTAACCACAAATCGCTAGTTCAGGAAAAACAACTAGATCAGCATTTTTTTCTTTTGCCCTAAGAATGTAATCCAAGATCAACTGCTGGTTGCCTTTTAGATCACCGACTGTAGGATTAATTTGTGCAATCGCAATTCTTAACATATCTTTTATATAGCTTTCAAAATTTCTTTTTAAGGATTATATAGGCAAAACCTATTCGGAGCAAGAATAATAATGGGGCCTGCCTTATTCGTTCGGAATAATACATGCCCCATCATTTCCAACACTTATTTTTTACGGATTAGCCTCAATTAAAGCATAAACAACATTTCTGCATAAGAAGCTAATGGCCAAACATCCTCAGCAACTAATCCTTCCAGAGCATCAATTGACGCCCTAAGATCAGTCATCGCTTCCTTAGTTTTTAAGGCCTTGCCTTTCTTAATTGCAGCACCAAGCGTGTCAATCTTAACTAATGCTCCTTCAAGTTCACCAGTGATCTCTTTCAAGAGTTTTCTTGACCCAGTTGATTTTGTTTTATTGATCTCCTCAACTGATTTAATACTGTCTGCCAATTCTTCTTGGTAGCTAAAAACAGCCGGAACGATCATAGTTTTTGCCATATCAAGAGATAGCTTTGCTTCATAGTCAATAACTGATTCATACATTTCCTTATATACTTCATACCTAGAAGCTAGCTCTGTTTTAGACAATACGCCATATTTTGCTAAAACTTTTTCATTAGCAGGGTTCTTAAACGCCTCTAAAGCTTCTGGGGTCGTCTTAAGATTTGGCAAACCTCTTTTCTTTGCCTCTTTTACCCACTCTTCTGTATAATTATCTCCATTAAAGAGAATTCTCTTGTGTTTTGTAACGATACTTTGCAATTGTTTTTGAATTGCAGAATTTAGTTCTTTTTTACTAACACCTTCAAGCTTGTCACAAATTTCATCTAAAGCTTCTGCAACAATAGTGTTTAGAACAATGTTTGGTCCTGCTAAATTAGCATTTGAGCCAACTGCTCTAAACTCAAATTTAGCGCCAGTAAAAGCAAATGGTGATGTTCTGTTACGATCAGTTGCATCGCGAGGTAAGTCGGGAAGAGAATCAACCCCTATCTGAAGGACCCCGCCTTTTTTTGAAGTCTTTGCTCCACCTTTTTCAATTTGTTCAATAATATCTGTAAGCTGCTCGCCTAAGAAAATTGAAACAATAGCTGGTGGGGCTTCATGAGAACCAAGCCTATGATCATTGCCAGCTGATGCAATTGAAGCCCTCAATAGATCTGCATATGTATCAACTGCCTTAATGATCGAACAAAGAACCACTAAGAACTTAGCATTATCATGCGGATTGTCTCCTGGTGAAAGCCAATTTTTATCGTCAGGACCTACTATTGACCAATTATTATGTTTTCCCGAACCATTAACTCCTGCAAAAGGTTTCTCATGAAGAAGACATACAAGATCATGTCTTTCTGCAATTTTTTGCATAACCTCCATAAGGAGCATATTGTGGTCAACAGCTAAATTAAGCTGTTCAAAAACAGGCGCAAGTTCAAACTGAGCAGGCGAAACCTCATTATGCCTTGTCTTAGCAGGAACACCTAATCTCCACATTTCTTTGTCGAGATCTTCCATAAAACCCATAACACGGCTTTTAATTGCTCCAAAATAATGATCTGCCATTTGCTGATGCTTTGCAGGTTCTTTGCCGAACAGTGTTCTTCCTGTCTGCATAAGATCAATTCTTGAATAATAAAACTCTCTATCGATCAAAAAGTATTCTTGCTCTCCACCCAAAGTTGCATATGCCGTTTTTCCTTTTGATTTGATCCCAAAGATCTCGCCTAATCGACAAACTTGTTTTGAAAGAGCTTTCATTGAACGTAAAAGAGGCGTTTTCTTGTCTAAGGCTTCACCTTTCCATCCAATAAAATATGTTGGAATACAAAGAGTAGCTGATTCCGGTCCTTCTTTAATAAAAGCTGGCGATGTTGGATCCCATCCAGTATATCCACGAGCCTCAAAAGTCGGCCTTAAACCACCTGAAGGAAAACTTGATGCGTCAGGCTCACCTTGAATAAGCTCCTTCCCTGAAAATTTTATGATCACTCCACCTTCATTATCAGGAGTAATAAAAGCATCATGTTTTTCTGCTGTTGAGCCTGTCAAAGGCTGAAACCAATGAGTAAAGTGAGTTGCTCCTTTTGAAAGTGCCCAATTCTTCATCGCATCTGCTACTTCATCTGCGATCTTTGGCTCCAATGTTCCGCCTACTCTAATAGTTGCGCTTAAAGACTTATATGCTTGGTCAGATAAATAATTCCTCATAGTTTTTAAACTAAAAACGTTTTCGCCGTAATAGTCCGGTATTGCTTTAAATTCATCCATTTTTTTTGCCTCCCTTTCTTAATTTCATACTTAGAGTTATATCACAATTCTTATTTTTTTATAACATAATAATGCTGTTAATATCTCTAGGCATATTCTAAAGATCCTAGCTGTCCACACAATAAAAAAGCCCTCAAGCGAAGGAAAATACAATTTTTCCGCTTAGAGGACTTCGTTGTCCGACTATTCTACTTTGATCAGAAAGTTTTGAAGACATCGTTGTCTTCAATAAAAATCCTCCACAAAAACATTATTGATGTTTATATGGAGGACTTCATTGCCCTTAATTTTGCAACAAATATAACATCAAGCTCAAATTTGTCAAGCCTTAAAAAATACTAGCCTATTGCTTCGTGCCCTTCATCTTCTGTCCTTATTCTTATACATCTCTGCAGATCCAGAACAAAGATCTTTCCATCTCCGATATTGCCCGTCTTAGCACCTTGAATAATTGCCTTTATTGTATCGTCAACAAACTTCTCATTTACAGCGATTTCAAGGCGAACTTTTTTTAACAGATTAACTTCATGCACTACCCCTCTATAAGTCTCACTGAAACCCCTTTGCTGACCGCAGCCTAAAACATTAGTAACCGTCATTTTATGTATCTCTGCATCAAACAAAGCTTTTTTTACATCAGGCAGCTTATGAGGTTGTATCATTGCTATGATCATTTTCATTATTTATTCCTCCATTTTAATAGTTTGCTATTTATTGATTACTAAAAACCTGAAAACCACCATAAGCCTCCATGCCATGTTCACAAATATCAAGGCCTCTGTTTTCTTCTTCTTCTGTTACCCTAATACCCATAGTTGCTTTTATTGCTGAAAATATCAAAAAAGCTGCTGGAAAACATATTAAAGCATATGCTATGACGCCTATCAGCTGAGTTATAAAAGAATGGTCTGGATTTGAACTAAATATTCCCACAGCCAGCGTCCCCCAAATTCCACAAACCAAATGAACTGATAAGGCTCCAACAGGATCATCCAGTTTTATTTTTGAGTCAAAGAATATTACGGCAACAACGACCAAAAAACCTGCAACCCCTCCGATAATAATTGAATCCATAACAGATACCATATCAGCTCCTGCCGTAATACCTACAAGACCTGCCAAAGCACCATTCAATACCATAGAAAGGTCAGGTTTTTTCTGAATTATTTCAGAAGTGACCATTGATGTAATAATTCCTGCCGCTGCGGCTAAAGTAGTTGTGACAAATACTAGAGAAACAGCTCCGGGGTCAGCAGAAAGAACAGATCCTCCGTTAAAACCAAACCAACCAAACCATAATAAAAACACACCTATTGCCGCTAACGGCAAACTATGCCCAGGAATTGCTTTGACTGCACCATTTGTATATTTACCAATTCTTGGCCCTAAAACAATAACACCTGCCAAAGCACCCCAGCCACCAACAGAATGAACTAAAGTAGACCCGGCAAAATCATAAAAATTCATTGCATCTAACCAGCCCCCTCCCCATTTCCAACTTCCAACAAAGGGGTAAACTATTCCCACAAATATTACTGAAAACAGCAAAAAGCTATGCAATTTTATTCTTTCGGCAACAGCACCTGATACAATTGTAGCTGCCGTCGCTGCGAACATTGCCTGAAAAATAAAATCAGTCCAGTATGTATATGCCCCGCCTGCATAATCTATTAACCCGGCAGCTCCTTCAGGCGCAGCAATACCAAAGCCTGAAAAACCAAGGAACTTCCCTAATATCCAAGCGTCCCCTGGATACATTAAATTGAAGCCAACTATCGCGTATGTTAAAAGCCCGATAGCAACGATCGAAATATTCTTAAAGATAATATTGACCGTATTTTTTGATCTTGTCAATCCAGCTTCAAGTGTCGCAAAACCAAGATGCATAATGAAAACCAGTATCGTTGCAACCAGCATCCAGGTATTGTTTGCTGTGAACATTGCTTCATCTGCCGTTGCAGCACTTGCCGTAGAAGACAAGAGCAGCGTCATTCCTGCAGCAAGCAACAACAAAAAAAAGCATGCTACCCTATTTGTTAATACTTCTTTAAACATATCCCCTCCTTTTTAATTGTTTAATGTTGAATTAACTTCCCTTTATAGAAAAGTCCTCTTTAAAACAATTGTTCAACAACTGTTCCAAAGAGGACAACTTTGTCCATAAAAAAATCCCCTTTCAAGCAACAATGCTTAAAAGAGGACATCAATGTCCGCTATTTAGTTTATCTCAAATCATCATTAATTTAAGATAAATATTCCCAATAATTTTAGCCTTCTCTTACCCTGGAAAACTATTAACCAAAGAGATCAATGACAAGGCAATAAAAAATCCCCCTGAATCTTCTTCGATTCAAGAGGACGACTGCGCCCTTAAGATAAAAAAACTATACAACAAAAAAATACCTTTGTCAATAGCCCAAAAATAATAATTTACATGTGTATGTTTAAAACATCAAATAATTGTATTTTTGTAATACATTCGATCATCTTAACCCTATTATCTTCTTTTGATAAAAACCTGCTAATTTCAGACATAGATTGCAAATAAGCATGTGGATGTTCTTTTGAAGCCAAAGTCAAAACAAATATCCTAGATGGTATTTTATCTAGAGAGGCATAGTCAATGCCTTCCTTGCTAATACCTACAGCTGCAACAACATGGTCTACAGCTGTTGTTTTAGCATGAGGCAGGGCAATACCATTTTGCATTCCTGTTGACATCATTGTCTCTCTTTTTAGAAGATCGTCGATGACTTCTTCCTTCTTTGATACGTCTAATTGTTTTGATTCTATTAAAAGATCTACCAGTTCAGAAAGAATTGCTTCTTTTGTTCTGCTTTTTAGATCAACACTAAGCGCATTGGAAGAGACGATCTGAAATTTCTTTTTTCTTTCATTATTGAGACTTGCAATAATTTTTTGTGTATCAAATATCTTTTTGCCAATAGAACTTTTGTCTGTTAATGTCTGCAATGTCTGCATCGCGTGCTCAAGTTCAGCTATGACCTCATAGAACAAAGTGTGAACAAAAGACATATCCATCTCGCTACAATCAAATTCCATCCTTTGCGGGCTGTATCGCATTACAATAAAGACGCTCTCTTTTCTTATCTTATAAAGTCTTCCTTCTCGACCCATCCTATGAACAAAAAATCCCTCATTCTCAAAAGCAGTCACAACTTTGTTTAGAAGCAATTCAGCAGTTTCAACACTAGGCATATCGTATTTGATCGTCTTTTGTTCATCTTTTGTTTCCTGCTCTTTTCTTAGAACAGGCTTTTTCGAATCAAGCATCTTGTCTAGAACTAAAGGAGTGATCAAAGTTGTAACAAAAGTCATTATCATGACAATACTAAAAACTTTATCATCAATGATGCCTGTTGAAAGTCCGATACCTGCAATGATCAAAGCGACTTCACCCCTTGGAACCATTCCAACTCCGATCCGCAAAGCACCCCTAAAATTAAAATTCAGAAATAATGCGGGGAGGCTACAACCTATCACCTTCCCAAGTGTTGCCAACACAACATAAAGCATTCCAAAACCCAGTATTTGCCATGAAGCCATCTCGTGCAAGTTGACCAGCATCCCCATTACACAGAAAAAAATCGGAACCAAAAATTTCTGCAACATCTCCAGCTTCTCTTGAATTATAAAAGCAAGATCCGTTTTAGATAATGATAGGCCCATAACATATGCACCAATGATCATAGCTAAACCAAAATGCTCAAATATGCCAGCCAATAATAAGGCTAAACCAAAACTTAATATAGCAATAGTGTTGCGGTCATTAATTTTGTTAAGAGCTGTAGATAACTTTAGCGCGTATTTAAGGCCTACTAAAGTAAAACCTAGCCAAATACCAAAAGCTTTTAGAGATATTAAGGAGACTTCTTTCCATCCTATATGACCGCTTTTTACCATACCAAGAATGATTGCAAGAATAATAATACCCAAAACATCATCGATAACAGCTGCAGCCAAAATAGTAACACCTTCTGGAGAATTCATTTTTCTTTTTTCGGATAGAATTCGGGCAGTGATTCCAACTGATGTAGCAGTAGATAAAACACCGAGAAAAAGACAGAACGGATGAGTAAACCCATAATTTTGGCCCATCAGGCTTTTAGCTAACATAACCCCTAAAACGTCGCCTGCAATAAAACTGACAATAACACCACAAACACCAACGATAGACCCCGCAAAAGAAAACCTCAAGAAAGTCTCAATATCAGTTTCAAGGCCAACAAAGAACAACAAAATGATCGATGCAATCGTTGCAAGGCTATATAATTCAATTGAAACAGGAAAATCACCGGATAAAGGGAAAAGGCCATGTTCAAAACCAGTAAAGCCATACGCCCCTAAAAAGTAAGGGCCAATGACAACACCAGCAATAATCTCTCCAAGAACTGCAGGTAATTTCATCCTTGCGAACGCAAGGTTACCGACCCAAGCGGCAAACAATATTACACTTAGCTGAATTGCCAACAAGCTGGTTCTTTCTACTATCCCTCCTTCGCTTCCTTGAGAAGAAGCAAAAGCATTCGCTGTCAATAGAAGAAAAAATGCAGCACCAAGAAAAATATATAAAGATTTTTTAAATCTATCCATTTAAAGATCTATTCCTATTAAAATGCTTAATCATAATTATTTAATTATACAATTAAAACAGCAAAACTGTCATTTTACAACTAATATTTCAATATTCGCGATATTCTTTCTTCTGTTCTTCTCGAGAAAGCTATTCTTTTTTCTTTAATCTATATATCGGAAATTTGTAAATTTGCTGTCTATTCGGCCCCCTATGCCAATCCTCATACGGCATCATTCCCACTTCCTCAACTTTAAAATATTTCTTTGTTAAATGCTCAAACACTTGCGGGTGCTCAGATGCAAACATCCCTGGCCAAGTTAAATAAACAGACCTGCCTTGAGCTAACAGTACTCTAACTTCATCTTTATATTTCATCATCGCTTCTCTGCTAAAAAGATCACTCTCGCTGGGACGCGATTTTGTCTGTCTTTTAGCATAATACTGTATAAACAAAGCCTCATCATGACAGATAATCACATCGTTTGGCTTAGAAATCTCGCCAATCTTCCGTGCATAATCAGGCAAAAGAGCAGCATTATGCCTATGTAATAAAATCGGGTATATTTTAAAATAATTTGAGAACAGAATCCCAACAAATACGACAAAAACAACTAGGCGCATTGTTTTGTTCTTTTTCAAAACGATCGAAAAAACATACCCTAATCCTACATAAAAAGCTGGAACGATCAAGACAAGAAGCCTAGGTCCCGTGATCCTGAAACATGCCAAAATAAGCAGGGGTGCGAGTATCCAAGAAAAGCATAAAGCAAAAGCCCTTCTATTTGAAAATGCCATTAATGCTATCCCAACAACAGACAGAACAAGCCCCAAGAAAGAAAAGGACATTTTTATAAAACCTATATTCCGAACAATTGAGCCTATAAAAAACTTAATAAAACCGCTTCTTGGAACATTTGTGACCAAGACCCCGATGAGAAAAGGCGTTTCCGGAGATTTTATTTGTCTTAAGATCGCTGGCAAATAAAATATCCCTCCTATTAAAACAGCAATAACAAGATATCCGGCAAAGCCACAAAGCTTCGTCCTCAACTTTTTTTGTGATCTGTCCGGACGAATCTTTTCCAAAGGAGAAAAAGCATACAAACAAAAAATAGCAGGCAAGATAAAAAACATTTCTTGCAGCCTTGCTGCGCCCATTAACCCTAAGCTAAAAGAACTTAAAAAATAATATTTTTTTTCTTGCGACAAAAAATATTGATTCATGCTCACAAGGCATAAAAAAAGAAAGAACAAGCTTAATATATTGCTTGTACCATAAACAGATAGCCCTAAATAAATTGGACATAATGAAAACAAAATAGCTGTAAAAAACGCTGCAGGTTTATTTATTAACTGCTTGATCAAAACATAAAACAACGAAACGCTCATTGAGCTAAAAAACACACTTAAAAAATTATATAAAAATACCGGATCATAAACTGAGAATAACTTAAAAAAGTTAATAAAACCTACAAGGAAAATAACAGCCAACGGATATTGAAAATCGTGAAAATATTGAATTTGGTAGGTTTGTATTGTTTTAAGCGCTGCATCTACTACTACTAAAGAATCCAGACTATACGGCCCTTTACTGATCAAGCTCATTCTAATAAAAAAACTAAAAACTAAAAGCACTAATGGGACAAGATACTTATTATCTTTTATTGCAAATAGAAAGGTTTTCATTGTCGCTGCAACTCTTCCATCAAAATAATGGATTCAGCTATCTCTTTCATTTGCTTACATGAATCCATGCTCTTTTTATGTATTAATTTATAAGCTTCTTGCTCGTTTAAGCCACCCATCTTCATCAGTATGCCCTTAGCCCTCTCAATGACCTTCCTTGTCTCAAGAGCCTCTTTTGCTTTAACAGCCTCTTCAACCAGCTTAGTATTTTCAATAGCTATTGCAGCCTGATTTGCAACCAACTGCAGAACATCGATCTCTTCCTGAGTAAAAGAATGTGGTATTTTTGTATAAATATTGATAATGCCTATAGCTGTATTTTTTACGATCATTGGAACAGCCAACATTGATGTCAGCTTTTCTTTTATTGCAATATCTCTAAAAGCATATTTCTTCTCTTTACGAACATCATAGATGGCTATTGGTTTTTTGCTTGTGACAACATCACCACTAATACTTGCGTTAACTTTTATGTTTGGTTTTTTCTTATACTCTTCACTCAAGCTTTGCGTCGCCTTAATGATCAGCTCCTTGGCTTTTTTATCTAACAGCATTATCGAGCATATTTTAGAATTAAGCATCTCTGCAGTAACGACAACGATAAGGCTCAAGATCTCATCCAGATAATCCTGAGATGTAATGGACTTACTTACTTTCACCAAGCTATCAAACTGCAAAGCCTTGATCTTTTGCTCTTCATAAAGCCTAGCATTTTCAATAACCCCACCTATTTGCTTTGCTATCGCAGAGATCAATTCTGTAGTGTTTTGAGCATATTCATGCGGTTTTTTGTGCTGGACATTTACTACGCCAATTGCTTTGTTCTTATAAACTATAGGGACCGAAAGAAATGCTTCATATTTATCTTCAGGAAGAACATCAAAGCTTTTAAATCTGGGGTCTTCAAAAGCAGCTTCCTTTATAACAACATGTTTATTTTGTTTAGCAACCCAACCCGTAATACCTTCACCTACTTTTAAAATAACCTCGCCTAATTCTTTTGCATGAGAGGTTTTAGAAGCCATCAGGACCAGATTCTTTTTCGCTTCGTCGAAAAGGTAAACAAAAACAGAATCTGCCTTAGTCATTTCAGAAACAACTTTTACGGTCTCTTTTAATATTTTTTTAAGATCTAATTCTGTATTTGTGAGATCTACAATTTTCCTTAGGATCTTTAACTCTTGAGCCTGACCTATGGTCAATGTTTTATTGACCTTTTTGCTGTCTGCCATCACCTCCCCATCCTTTCAAAACTTTATTTTGATAATTCCAAAATCTGGTCTATATCAACATATTTCTTAACTAGGCGCCCTACCTCCTTGATCTTATCTTTATCTGTCTTTTCTATCTTACATATCAAGTTCTCAAGTTTTGCAGCGACAGAATAAGTGTCCTCTTTATCTATCAAAACAGGTATCTGGCTTTTGCTAAGAAGCTCAACTATCTTTTCATTAGGCATCAGCCCGCCAGTCAAAACAATTCCAGCAATTTGAAAATTCTTTCGATTACCCACAAGATGCGAGCTTACTGCAAGCAAGATGTTGTCAATTCTGTCCCCAGAAACCAGGACCAATGTCCCATCCTCAAGATGATGAACCATATTGTGCGGTTCCATGGCCGCAACAATAACATGCTTTACTCGTCGCGAGACTTCCGCTTCTCCACACAATAATTCAAATTTATACTTATCTTTGATCTGCATGATCGTAGGCGAGCTCAATAGTGGCCTATCAGGAATTACTCCAAGCAAATTCAAACCTTTATTCTTCAAGCCTCTTTCCAATGCTCTTTTGACCTTTTCATATTTCTCAGATAAGACTTTGTTAATGATCACCCCAATAACTTCCACTCCATTAAGATCGAACAAGCCCTTGTTCAACATGATCTCATCAATGCTTTTGCCTATGCCGCCTTCGCTGATTATTATGACTTTCGAGTTAAGCAATTTTGCAACATCAGCATTTGAAAAATCAATTACCGAGCCCACTCCACAATGCCCAGTCCCTTCAACAATGATCGCATCTTTCGCTTTGATCAGCGTGCTAAATGCTTTTTCTATATTATTCTTAAGTAAATTCTTTTGTGGGTGAAAAATATATTTTTCAGTAAATCCCCTGCCTACCGTTACAGGGCTCATTGTCTTGCATTTCTTAATACAATGAAAAACTTCACCTATCAAGTATGAGTCTTTATCGACATTGAAATTTCCAACATTTACAACCTGCTGCCCAACAGGCTTAATGAACGCTGTTTTTATTTTTCTTTCATTGAATGCTTGATAAAGCCCTAAAGCAATTGTAGTTTTCCCAACATTTTGAGATATTGATGAAAGAAACACATTATGCAAACTCTTCTTTTTCATAAAATTCCTTTGATAATTTCCTTAATTGTTTTTTAAAGACCCTTCGTTAAGAATAAAATGAATGGAGCAGAAAAGATCAACCCCGCCTATAAAGCAACTGTATGCGTTTTTCCTGGTAAGATCTTATGTGCTTCTTTGTTTATTTCGATCAATATCTCTGTTGTTTTCTGAAGCGAAGCTGTTCTTACAGGCTGAGCCAATACAGTAAGATTCTTATGAGTTAAAGATACTGAAAACCATATGTTCTTATATCTAACGCTGAATTTTATAGATTTCCATTCTTTAGGAAAATTTGGATTTAAACAGATCCTATCTTCTGAGATTTCCAATCCAGCAAACGTCCTCAAGAACAGGTCCAAAGTGCCGCCCATAACTCCAGAGTGGATGCCTTCTTGAGTTGTTCCTCCCTGCGTATCATAGATATCACTTTCTAAAGCTGCAACTAAGAAGTCCTTTGATAGGTCCTTGTAGCCAAGCAACTCCGCGACATAAGCATGTACGACCATACTTAATGTTGAGCCATGAGATGTCCGGCAATAATAATATTCAAAATTTTTCTTCATTATTGACTTGCTAAACGGATATCCTAAACGCTTAAAGATCTCCGACAATTCTTTATAGTTCAAAACATAGAACAACATCAAAACATCAGCCTGTTTTGCTAATTTATAATGATCTGGCGTATCTCCTTCAGCCTTGAGGATCCTATCCATTCTACTGATATTTTCATATTTCCTTTTATACTCATCCCAGTCAAGCTCTTTAAGGTCCATGTATCCTTCAAACTGGTGAATAATATCATTTTTGTCCATAATAACCGTCATCTTTGTAATAATATCGCGCCAAAGCGAAAGATCCCCTTCCCTGACTCCTATCTTTAAAAGAAGGGCATTTCTTTCTTCTTCGATCATCAAGTTATCTACAATGAACAATGCCTTTTCAAGAACCCAGCAAACCATAACATTTGTATATGCATTGTTATTTAGTCCTCCCCCTGTCTGCCCAGGAGTATGCTCATGATATTCATCAGGGCCCATAACTTTTGCAATTTCATATCTGCCAGTTTTTTTATTTAATTTTGCAGCGCTTGACCAAAACTGCGCGATCTCAAGCATCATTTCTGCGCCATATCTATCAAGAAAACCACGATCATTCGACGTGTAATAATAAGTCCATACATTATACGCTATCGCTATTGAAACGTGCCTTTGAAGACAGCTATAATCGTCTCCCCATTTACCAGACATAGGATTTAAATGGATTATCTGCGTTGTTTCACTTCCGGTTGATGCGCTTTGCCAAGGATACATAGCTCCACAATATCCATTTTGTTGAGCATATTCTTTAGCAGCTCCCAATCTCCTATAGCGATACATCAACAGAGCCCTTGTGATCTCAGGAGCATGAAGGTTAAAAAAAGGAAAAACATATATCTCATCCCAGAAAATATGTCCCCTATATGCCTCTCCGTGCAAGCCTCTTGCAGGCATACCGGCATCTATGTCTTCATTATAAGTGGATGCTGTTTGAAGAAGGTGAAAAGCATGCAGCCGTAAAACCTGCTGAACAAAATCATCCCCTTTTAATTCGATATCAAATCTTTTCCATAAAGCTTTCCATTTTGCTTTGTGAGGTTGATACAAGCTATCAAAATTCTCAATTAAGCTGACCGCATCTTTTGCCATAGCACAATCATCTGCAACACCATGATCTCTGGAAGTGTAGATGCTGACAAGTTTTTCTACTGTATGTTTCTGCCCTTTTTTGACTTTAAGGCTAAACTCTTGAACGATCTTCTGTCGTCCATGACTGATCACATTCAATTTTGTTTTGATCTTTTCATCACCCTTAAAAATCAAGGTCCTCATAGCTTCGGTGATCTGTATCTTTGATTGATTTGTTATCTTCTGCAAAAAGATCCCATCCTCGCCAAATTCACCCAAAGACACAGGTTCAAGATGCTTAGAGTTTAATTGTTTGTACCTCTCGACACCTGCATTAATAACGCTTCCATCTATTCCGCTTCTAATAGTTATCGTACCGCTATAATTTTCAGGAGTAATTGAGAATGTCATTGCCCCGCAATGCGGATGTGCCATGCTTACGATCCTGTGATTCTCTACTAAAGTTATTCTTCCCTCTTGATCCTGCCATCTCAATCTTCTGGAAAGCATACCTTTTCTCATATTCAAAACCATCTTCCAAGACAAGATCTTGACTTTAAGCCGATTAAACCATGGGCCATCATCAATTCTATAATTAAATAACAGCCAATTTGGACAATTAACAAAATCTTCATTATAAATTGTTTTGCCCGAAACCTCTGTTGGCAAAGTATTGTAAACGCCGGCTATGTACGTCCCTGGGTAATGAACCTTTGAAGCAGAAGTCTCAGGCGAAGCCCCTCTTGTTCCAAAATAACCGTTTCCTAAAGTACAAAGGGCTTCCCTCAAGCTTTCTTCTTCTGGGTCAAATTTATCATATGAAAGTTTCCAACGATTCAAGTTTGTCTCCTTTGTTTATTTATTACAGTATCTTGCTCTCATTAAACCACTGCTCTAAAACATCGGCCGTAACACCCTCAAAACTTTTAATAACAATATCTGCCCCATTCTTTTTTAACTCTTCTTCATTTTCTTCACGCGCAATACCGACAACCAGGTTAAAACCACCGTTCCTTCCTGCTTGAACACCGGAAACAGCATCTTCAAAAACAATTGCTTTTGACGGGTCAGATCCTAAATTATTAACAGCCTGAATAAAAATATCCCCTTGAGGCTTGCCCTTAAGACCTAGTTCAACTGAGACAACTCCATCAACTCTAGTTTCAAAAAGATCTTCTATGCCTGCTGACTTTAGCACGAACTGGCAGTTCTTACTTGAAGAGGCAACTCCGATCTTAACACCTTTATCTTTTAATTCCCGAATCAAATTAACTGCTGCCTTGTAGCTGTTAACGCCTTCCTTTTTGAGGACTTCTCTGAATTTTATATTTTTTTTGTTTCCTAGGCCACAAACTGATTCTTCATCTGCCGCTGCACCTTTCTCCCCAAAAGGAATGTTAATCCCTCTAGACTCTAAAAAACTCTGCACCCCTTTATATCGAGGTTTTCCATCAATATATGGCAAGTAATCTTCTTTATAAGTGAATTCCTTGAAAGGTTCTCCATCTCTTCTTGCCCTAAGCTGTAAATATTCATTGAACATTTCTCTCCAAGCTACAGCATGGACTAGCGCCGTTTTGGTAATAACACCATCTAAGTCAAAAATTGCGGCATCATAGCTTAAGCTTTTATGGCCAGATTCCATTTGCATCTAATACCTTTCCCTTTAGTAAGTAAACTATCTAACAAAAATAGAATATTCCGCCCTGTTGTTATTGCCAGCGGGCTTAATTGAGACTTTACATATCTCTCTGCACCGAAAAGATTTAAAACATCGAATTTCTGAAGATAAAGTATTATATTACCAAAACCCATACATTGCAAGAGTTTCCGACGAAACAGCGTCATTCTAGATATTAATTTTCAATTTCAATATATTCAGCCATTTTTGATATGGTTTTGTAGCCTATTTTCCCATCCTGCTTTAAGCCATGCTTTTTTTGAAAATCTATTACAGCTTGCTTTGTTTTTCTGCCAACTTTGCCATCAATTTTACCATCATAAACTTCAGCAACGCTTAAAATTTCCTGTATGAGATGCATATTGAGCTTACCATCTTTAATTAAACGCTTTTCTTTAAACTCTATCAACTTCAACCAAGTTTCATTATCAACTTTTCTTGTTTCTTTGAGCCCAACATCCTTTTGAAATCTTTCTACAGCATTCCTTGTTTTTAGTCCCCATTTACCATCAATGATCCCTGGATCATAGCCATATATCTTCAATAGAGTCTGAATTTCTTCGATCGCAGGATTAGCCTCATGCAGCTCAATATCTCCAACCAATTCTTTTTCATCTGCCCCCTCTTTATCTAAGGTTCTGTATAAAGCATCACAACCACAAATGTTAACAAAGGAAAACAGCAATCCAGCAAACAAGACAAAATTTACTTTTTTATGCATAAACGTCCCTTTGATTAATAAAAACTATTCCTTTAATATTTCTCGTTCGCGTATTAATATTAATACTATGAGCCAACCCATAGACCCTAGCTTCTCTAGCAAAAAATCATTACTAAGAACCATTAAGAATGACAACATTGTTTATTATTGGTTTTCTCTCTTGCTTTTAAATAAAAGCATCAAAGATTCTCTTTCACACAACAAGGCTGTTTCTTGTTTTTACAAAGAGTTCATTGCTTCTTTATATAGCCGCTTTATCCTCGTTTCTTTCTTTACAATTTTTTTATCAGCAATGTTCTTCTATGATTATTCAAAACTACATTGGATAGTGCTCTTTCTGACTATAGTATTATACATAGCAGCACATAAAAGAGGATTTAAAGCTTTCTGTAATATCTTTGAAGAGTTTATTGGTCAAAACTTTAATTCAGACTGTTTGAAACAAAAAACATTATATCAAATTGGTGAGTTCTATGGAAACAAGTATCAAATCCCTACGTTGGTAGAAACCTTGCATTTTAACATTAAAACTTACACGTCTTTTTTTGCCGTATCTTTTATTTTCTGGGTCTTCATTTACCCCATCAACACCTTCGTTACTTGTCTTGGGATACTAACATCCATGCTAATTATACGAATTTACTTCAACACCTTCTCTCTTCTAAAACATCTAAAGAACTACAAATAAAGACAGAACTATTGCCACCAAGCACTTAATGCCAAAAGAAGATGTTGTGAAGAAATAACCAAGCGTAATAACATAAGCCATAAAAGACGTGAGCTTTGCATTAATATTATTATGCTCAAAAACAATTTTATCCAAAGAATAGCTGCTCCAATTCAAATTAAGCAGTTTGTCCTCATCCAGCATTCGATAATAGAACCTTGAGCCTGGCAAAGGTGTCAGCAGTCCGACTGCCGTTATCGTAGGCCTCAATTTAAAACAAAACTTCCATAAATCCCACAAGCTCTTATAAGTGTCTTTCTCGAACCCAAAAATAAATTGTGCATCTATTTGAATGCCTTTTTTCATGATCTTCTTACTCAACTCTAAATATTGATCAGCCATAGAATACTTGCCTTTTTTTTCTTTTTCTACAGAAACAGCCGCAATCTCATATCCAATAAGCAATTGGATACAGCCGCTTCTCTTGACTAAATCCAACACTTCATCATCTTTAGCGATATCTATGCTACACGAGCCGCTCCAGGAAATATTCATCTTTTCTAATGCCTTGAACAATTCAATGGAATACTTTGGATCGGCATAAATGTTATTGTCCAAAAACAAGATAGTTGAATTATTAGTTTTAAAGTTTTCTATTATCTTGATAACATTCTCTATTGGCCTATGCCTTATTTTTTTAAACGTCAGGTTCGGTATTACACAAAAATCACAATTGAATTTACATCCTCTTGTTGTCTCGATCTGCATGATCCTTTGCCTGTCAGCAACAGTCAAAATATCTTGATCTACTTTTTCATAAAAATTATCAAGAGGCTCTCCAGAATACATTGGTTGCAAGCAATCATTTTCATAATCTTGTATAATTTGTTCCCAAGCACTTTCCGCTTCTCCAATAACAACACTATCACAAAAACACAAAGCCTCATCAGGCAAAAATCCTGCATGGGAACCGCCCATTATGACTTTCGATCCTTGTGCTTTAAATTTTTTTGCAATTGAATAAGCCTCATACACATTTGAGGAAAACGATGTTATCGCTACAAGTTTTCCTGGCGTATATTCTTCTTCCAGCAAATCAACATTAGAAAATGTTTTTACTTCATATTCTTTTGGAGTTAAAGCTTTAAGGACAAGGAAAAGCCAAGGATCTTTTGGATACAGAAAAGTATGGATATAGCTTAAAAACCCTTTGGGTTTTGGATTAATCAAATAAAGCTCTTTTACATTTGGATCTGTTCTATATATTTTTCTGTATGGATAAACTGCAAAATACCCTAAATATAAAAATAAATATAACTGAATATATTTAGAAAAAAGCAAAGTAACTCTGGCAATCTCGATCTTTTCAAGATCAATGAATTGTGGGATATAAAAAAGAACTATGTCGATAAAATACAGAGCAACTATAAACAGAAATGCTTTTACTGCAATTTCTGGGCGTTTTGAATAGCCATCGTCAACTTTAAGTTTTTTTGCTTTAACTATAAAAAGCGCTAATACTGGGTAAGTTAATATTTGAAAATGATTCTTGGCATATAGAAAATCCCAGCCATTAAAATAGTTCAAATTTAAGGAGAATATCACATCAACAGCAATGATTAATCCAAGATAAACTATATACGTCCAGAAGTATTTCTTGCAGTTCAAAAAAAACTCTTTAATGTCAAGTTGGTAACGGTCATCTAAAAGTAAGCCAACACAGGTTGCAAAAATTCCGCCATAAACAAATATTTTGGCAACCAGAAATATGGGGGCTAAGTACAAACCAACGCCTAATGCTTCAAGCCTTGCATAAGAAACATCCAGCATATACGCCAGAAATACTGCAATAAAGATCCTGTTCGCCAGACGGAATATTATTTTATCCTGTTTCATTAGAATGCCTATAAATAGAAATATTATGTTTGTATTACTATAATACCAATAAAATTAAGCTATGCAACAACCATGCGTGTCTTTTAAAACCCTTTCTACTACTCTCTTCTCCGAAGAAAAACTATTGCAAACGTATTGTCATCCTTTTTGTTTTATGATATCTTATCTGAAACTAACGTATTTAACAAAGGATATCCAATGAACAATAAAAACATCCTTATTGGCGCTTTTATCTTAATCCCGAGTTCAAAAAGCAAGTGCAACACCTAGGGAAAAAATGCTAGGATACTTGCATGAAAAAACAATACAAACAAATCACCATTGATGAACGGGATTTAATAGCCGTTCATAACGCTAATGGATTTAGTATTAGCGAGAT
>JAHJCZ010000062.1 GCA_018812705.1 Candidatus Omnitrophota bacterium | reverse complement strand
AGCACAATAATAATATTTTTAGAGTTCTAATAGTTCTTAGGATGATTTTGAAAAAATTCCCAGATCATATCATTAGCATTGATATCTTGATTCAGTTGCCCTACACTATTTATCCAGGACCTACACAAAAATCCATTCGGCCTAAAATCGCAAGATTTAGCACTATAAGTCGTCCTTCCTGGCCAGGTATGGCCAAGGCCTTTAACAGAACATAAAATAACATCTGCATTATTATCGCAGTTTTGATATTCTAAACATGTAGCCCCTTTATTTTTAAAAGTTTCTTTTGTTACATAGCTACAGCCATTGATCTGTCTGTGTTTATCCAAAAAGCTGGTGACTGATTCCACATCCATTCTGTTTTCTTTAAATTTAAGGCCCATACTCTTCATGAACTTGGCAGAACATCCCTGACAATCTGTACAGCCTTCATAAACAGCGCAAGGATCATCTATGCCATGAATATGTAAAACAGGCACCGGATACTGTGGCTCACATTGCTTATAGTGACCGATCGAACCTACAGGCGCAATGGCAGCGATCTTATCAGACAATTCACAAGCAAGTGCATATGACATAATCGCTCCGTTTGACATGCCTGTTGCATAGACCCTTTTCGGGTCTACTTTAAAATCTTTTTCAATTTGAAGGATCATTTTGCGAATAAAGCCAACATCATCAATATTATTTTTCAGAGCAGGTCCGCAACAGTTTCCACCGTTCCATGATCCAAAGTTTTTGCCTAAAACTTTAATTGCAAAACCTTGGGGATAAGCAATAATGAATTTTTCTTCTTCAGCTTTTTGAGTGAGCTCAAAATAATGGATGCTTCCTTCTGCTGAACCTCCTCCACCATGAATAGCAATTACAAGAGGGATTTCCTGCTCGTTATCATATGCGCTAGGCAGATAAATAATAAATTTGCGCTGAAGATCATCGTGTTCCAAAATGAATTCTTGATGACCATCAGGTAATTGAGCGAAACTTATTCTACAAATGAAAACAAAAGGAAGAATAAAACAAGAATATTTAAGGAGATTGAAAAATCTCTTTTGGGATTGGCGCAATAATATACTTTTCATATGGTAGAAGCATCATAATAAATATTTTGATTATCAATTAACATCTGCGGCATCATAACTTTTCCTTTTTATCCTAGCTCCATCCATAAATTCATCTTCATAAACAAGCCGTCCATCCAAAGCATATAATCTGCTTACGCCATTGAGCTTACCATCAATATAAAACTCTTCGCTCATCAGCTCTCCTGCCTTATAAAAGCTCTTACTTAAACCGCTTAGTGTTCCTTCTTCTATTTCCCATTCCTGCTTCAATTCACCAGTCTCATAATACTCTCTCATGTTTCCATCTTTTTTGTCATTTAAGTAGGTTCTTGTTACCCAAAGAGCACCACTTTCATAAAATTCTTTGGAAATACCTGCCTCGATATCATCCTTAAATGTACGCTCAACACCTAGAGTGCCGTTCCCATAATACTCCTTTTGGATCCCGTTCTTTTTATCATCTTTATATTCAGTTACACTTTTTAACCCGCCATTTTCATAATTCTCTCTAACAATTCCGTTTATTTTACCTTTACTAAAAATTGCCTCCATCACAATTTGTCCATTAGACGCTAAAGCGATACTATCTCCATCCAGCTCATCACCTTTAAAAATTGCCTCCCATTTCAATTTTCCATCAATATAATACATTTGAGCCTTACCATTTTTTTCGCCCTCTCGATATATCCACTTAGCAATTAAATTGCCCTGCTCTTCATATTCTTTAACAATGCCATCCCACTTGCCATCTTTATAATTTACTTCACTTTTAATTATCCCCGTATCGTAATATTCCTTACTAACTCCGCTCAACTCCCCATCCATAAAATTCATCCAATATTTCAGATTGCCATTATCATAATAATATCTGCATGTACCATTTAATTCGTCATTCGCAAAACTCTCAGCGCTTTTAAGATTTCCATTCTCAAAATACTCTTTTGAGCTGCCTGATAAAACCCCATTTTCATATTCCCTTAAAAAATAAACCTGCCCGCTTTCGTAATAATTTTTATATTCACCATTTAGAACATCATTCTTATAAACACCTTCGCTTAAAAGTTTTCCGTTCTCATAGAATGTCCTGCTATTACCGTTAAGAACACCTTTCTTATAGATCCTTTCAGCTTTTAATGCTCCATCGGGATAAAACTCTTCGACAACCCCTTCTTTTAATTGTGCAAAAGAATCAGGCACAAAAAAACCCATCATTATTATCAAAATAATGATAGGTGTTTTTTTAAAAAACTTTAAATTCATCACTTGCTTTCTACTGATCATGTTTGAAAGGGCAAGCATTGCTTCAGTTTAATTTCTATTTATGATCTGTTAGCGACCAACAGAGTTTTTTGTTTATACAGTTTACGGGAAGGTTTTGTTCCCGTTCTTTAATTTTAAAAACAAAGCGGTTATGCCAATTTCTTTTTATTTTGGAATAATTGGCATCCTGCTAATTAAAAAGTTGTTTTAATCAGCGGAGAGGCTGAGATTCGAACTCAGGGTCCCTTGCAGGACAATAGTTTTCAAGACTACCGCATTCAACCGCTCTGCCACCTCTCCGATATGTGTAACTCCAATATTTTCAATGATTTGCAGACTACTCTTTGATGATCTCAGACCGCTCTTTTTCCTCTGGTGTCAATATAGTGTCCATCCGCTTGCTTAGAATGTCCACATTTTCTTTTCATATATGTCTAAGTTCCTGAAATCGAATTTCTTTTATACCAGATTTTTTTAATACTGTAAAGAACGATATTCGAATATCCTTTTTGCTTAATTCTCATAATTCTCAGACACATACCGTAACCCGAATTAATTGAAGGTTACGGTATGTGTCTGAGAATTCAAACAGCATAAAAATGATACCAATAAAAAAATATCTCAATAATCAGCTTTTATTTTTTCGTTTGCCGAAACTAAATCCAAATTTTTTTCTTTTTCTTTCTCTATTCTCAACATTTCCTTCGTTTGACCCATTATTAGTATAATTTTTATTTAAGAGATGTTTGCTATCTTTCCAAACGTTTATGTTTAATGCTACTTCACCATCTAATGCTATGTTAACACCTTCACATTCAATGACATAAGTGGGATAATCCTGGTGAAGCTTTACGACTGCGCCTGGCCTGATATGCAAACCATCTATCTTATGCAATTGCTGGTCGTCTTTTGTTATAACATAGGCAACCCTAGCAGATTGTCCTACTTTTAGGTCTGTTAACGAAACAACTGAGCTTTCAGCTGTGCGTTTAGACATCTTGCAGCATTCGCCTTTTGGTATGGGGAGACCGTGGGGACATTCTTTTGGATGTCCAAGCAAAGTACAAATACTGTCAACTAATTCTAGAGTAACTGTATGCTCAAACTCACACGCCCCTTTTTCGAAATCCCCGCCAACAACATCATGAAGCATTCTTTCTGCTATGCGATGGGCACGGATCAGTCTACGACCTTGAGCCTCTCCTTCTTCCGTAAGTTTAATTTTCTTGCTAATTGTATCGGTTTCTACAAGAAGGCTCGCTTCTAACTGTTTAACAATTTCAAGATCATAATCTTTCCCCATAAATTCTTTAAGATCTTCGATGGAATCCTTTCCCTCTTCTTTCATATTCCAAAGTTTTTCTAAATGCTCCTCTTGCATATTTTTATTGTTCATATCTCTCCCTATTCATTTAAATCATTATCGGATTAGCTTCCTATCGATAATATATGTATCCAATTAAGTAAACCTGCAATTAACATTGCTGTTAAATTGTTGAATATTTGACTTTTTCCTGTATTTAGAAGCCCAAAAATTGCTATCTTTTTAGTTATTTCTTGTACAGTTCCCTGTTTTTAAAATCCATTTATTTACATTTATAGCAATAACCATAAATAACATGCATGTGCGAAGTTATTTTGAATTTGCGTTTTTTGCAAAGAGCTTCCTGCTCTTTGTCAATTACTTCGGTGAAAAATTCAAATATTTTTCCACATTTTAAACATTTTAAGTGATCATGATGTGAGTGGCCCAAGGTGTGCTCATAACAGATCCTGCTATCCTGAGTCAATGATTCTCTAAGCAGACCAGCGTTGATCAAAAGTGGCATTGTCCGATATATAGAGGCTCTAGAAAGCTTGGTTCCGGGAAATCTCTTTCTTATACGAAGGAATAATTGATCAACATCGAAGTGATCATGAGTGCGATATATCTCATCGATAATAAGCCCTCTCTCAGGAGTATATCTCATATCGTTTTGTTTGCAGAATTGTCTGAAAACATCTTTAGGGTCCATATTATGAGTCGAATTATTTAGATTAAAATTAAGTTCTTTTAGATCACATTTTAAGCATGTCAAATAATATTGCAATTCTAAAACATTTTTATTATATTTCTATTTCATAAGTTTATCGATAAATATTATTTGATTGTAATTATTAATATTCGATTCAGAATTCCTGCAAGAACAAATGCAGAAGCGTTAATTGCAATTACCATTATAAGTGCTGATTTTAACTTAAGTTCTTTGATCATAGCCATTATATTTGCCACGCAAGGAACAAACATTGTGGTTATTGTGACTGCTACAATACATTGAATGTAATTCAATTTGCCTGCTTGAATAAGTTTTATTATCATACCTGCAGCAGCTTCATGTCTTGCCATGCAAAGAATTAAAACATCGACCATTTCAATAGGAAATCCCAGAAAACCTATAATTAGAGGTTTTAGAATGTTTTTTAAAGCGCCCAGAAGTCCAATTTTATCTGTAACAAATAAAAATAGAGCAGAATAAACAAAGATAGGGATAGCTTCTTTTAAAAACCATGAGAGCTTATAGTATGTTTTCTTTATAACTGCTCTTGGGTTTGGCATTCTTATATCAGGAAGCGCCTGAATAAAATCATTCGTGCTATCATTTTTTAAGATTTTATTTAAAAACAATCCTGCAACTATTTCAACAAGCACTAAAAAACCCAAAGCTATCACAAAAGCCCTTGCCCCTAGATTTCCTAAAATGCTCATATTAAGTGCCATTTGAGGGGCGCAGGGCAATGCAAATGCAATTAAGTAAATTGCGATGTATCTTTCTTTTTTTGACCTTAATGATTTTGTTGTTAATGTTGCCATGGTTTTACATCCAAATCCCAAGGTTATCGGCATTATCGCGCTTCCGCTTAATCCTACCTTCTCAGAGAATCTTTTTAAAAGTACGCTTAAATTAGGAATGTATCCCATGTCTTCAATTGTGTTAAACAAAAGAAAAAAAACGGACAGGATCGGCAAAACAGTAAGAATTGCATTGGAAACCCCAAAAGTTAATAAGCCGTAATCTCCCACCAAAAATTCATTCCAAAAACCAGCGGGAACTAGTTGATTGATTTGGTTTTCAATCGGGAACCATAAAACATCATGCATCCACGCAGTAATTACGTTAGCGAAATAAACAACAGAATAAAACATCATAATTATAAAGCCAAGTAAAATTGGTATTCCATAAACTGGATGACGAGAAATACTTGCAAATTTTTCTGAGAATCTTGGACGAGATACTTCTTGTTTTCTAATTGTACGAGAACATATACTTTCTATCCACGCGTTCTTCTTCTGATTAATGAACCAGCTGATATTGTTTCTAAAACGACTTCTGATCTCTTTTGTTTTTTCTCTTATTTTTATTGAGTTATCCAATTCTGAAATGTTTCTTATAGAATCGATCAAGTAAGGATCCTCTAACAAAATGAGCAAAGAAAGTTTTCTTTTGAAAGAAAGGCTGCCCGGAAGAAGTTTTTCAATCTCTATAATCCCCTCTTCCATTATTTCCCCGTATTGCACAGGTGCCTTGCCTTTTCGCGCAGCACTAAATTCTGATTTCAGTTCTTTTGTACCTATGTCGTTGATAGTTACTGATTCTATAACTGGAACACCAAGATTTTTAGATAAGGATTCAGAATCTATCCAAATACCCTTTTTCATAATTTCATCTATGGCATTCAGAGAAATGACCATAGGTATACCCAGTTCGAGCAAATCAAATGTTAGGGTCAATGATTGCTTTAATCGGGTAGCATCTATGCACTGAATAATTATATCTGGCTGTTGAAAGACTAGCAGGTCTCTAACAAAAAGCTCTTCTTCGGAATGAATGTAAAGACAATGAATTCCCGGAGTGTCGATAACTTCATATGTTTGATCGCAAATATTAAACGTCCCGCTTTTCATCTCTACAGTTGTGAAGGGAAAATTAGCAACCATGGTATATTTATTTGTCAAATTGTTGAACACTTGACTCTTACCGGTATTTGGCAATCCGATTATCGCGATTCTTTTTGGTGGAACTTTAACTTTTTTCATAAGGCATATTTTCCTTGCTCACAACTCTGGCAAGTATTGTTATTGCGGACATAAAACATGTCACACAATTCCATTATTGCAATCGCGTCGCAATAACTATACTAAGCAAAATATAGCTTTTATTTAGTAAATGTCAAGTTATTTAAAATGATATCTTTATTGAATGATTTTAATTTTTAGGAACTTTCAAAGTGTGATCTGAAAAAGAATGTACAGCTGAACTTGTACCTCAACGAAAATTAACCATTAAACAAAATACTCTTGGTTGTCAGACCGGCTAAATTTAAAAGGCTCTCTTTATTCGACAAGTCAGGAAATATCCTTAAATGCTTTTTTGCTGTTCTTGTATACGTGATAACAGAACGTTTTGTTTTAGCAGCAGCTCCTGACACCCTTATTTAACGTTATGCACAACCCTTTGAGGGAACGGTATTTCAATAGCGTTCTTGTTAAATTCATCAAATATCTTCTTATTAATTGCAAATTTCACATCTAAATATTCTTCTTGTTTACACCATGCCCTTGCGTAGATGTTTATACTTGAATCCGCAAATTCTGATATTCCTATCTTTGGTGTTTTTGTCTTAACAATTCTTTCTTCATCATTAATGATCTTTGTAACTACTTTTATAACTTTATCAATATCAGAACTGTAACTAACTCCAACATTGATATCAATGCGTTTTGAATCTGAACAGTTCAGGATTATCTCGCCTATAATATGCTTGTTTGGAATTACTATCAACTCACCATCCAGGGTTATTAGTTCAGTCCTCGGCAACTTCATATCAACGACCTGCCCCTCAACACCGCAAACTTCAACAATATCACCAACCTTAAAAGGCTTAGTAAAAATTAAAGTGGCTCCTGAAGCATAGTTCGACAAAGGGCCCTGCAAAGCAAAACTTAAACCAAAACCTGCCACACTGATACCGGCTATTAAAGGCGCTATCTCAATACCGAACTTGCCTAAGGCAACAATAACAGCAAATGCCATCACCAAAAGCTTAACTGTGCCAACTATAAATTTAGAAACTGTTACATCAATATTCTTTTTCTGAAGCAAGCCATTGACAATTTTTTCTATATATCCGGCAACAAGCCAACCAACAACAAGGACAACGATCCCCCCCAATACCTGAAAGCCATAATTCACAAAGATCTCAACCACTAAATCAAACAAACCTCTAGCCGTTTTTATCTGTTCACTGGCGACTTGTGTAATACTTTTAACTTCATTTTGAGCATATGCATATGTTGCCATCATGAGCATAACTATTTGCAACAATGCAACTCTAATGTTATTTTTTTCCCCTTTCATCTCAAAATCTCCTTTCAATATATTTGCTTTATCATCCTAGCAAAAAACTTTGTTTATAATATCTTATTCAAAACAAAAGCTTATATCATCGTCCATTTTCCTTAAGTTTCTCTTCCAGAAATTTTATCTTCTTCTTGATCTCAATTATTCTTAACTCCCGACCCCTCATTGAACTGTTAGACTTTTTAAGTTTTTCTATAGTATCAGCAAGGTCAAGCTTGCTTTCTTGTAGCTCATTATTTGAAGCCTTTAATTGCTGCTCCCTTGCAAGCAATGCGACATTAGCATCCTTCAACTGCTGTTCATTCTTGACAAGCTGCTCGTTTAATAAAACCAATTCCTGCGCTTCCCTTTTCTTTTCATTAGCGACGGAAGCAAAAAGATCTTTCTCCTTTTGTTCAAATAGCTTCCTTCTTTTGTCTATTTGAAGGAACAAATATGTTCCAATAAAAATAAAAATACATAATATCGCACACATAAACAAAGATTTGCTTTTTAATTCACTAACCATCTCATTGAGCTTAGAATGAGGCACAAAAGTAAATGCTTTCCAAATATAATCATTAGACCCAACTTTTTCTTCTTCAGCATTATCACGGCTTGTTAATGATAATTTATATTTTCTTGAAAGTGGATAGACCGTATTAAAAGTAAACAAGCCCTCTTTTGTATAGAACTGGCCTGCTTCTTTTTTTGATATTAGATCCCATACACGCGGATATAAATCTTGCAACTTTGTGTTTTCATAGTTTTTTAAATCACTTACAAAACCCCACTCTTTTTCCTTTTCCAAACCCTTCAACCAAAATCCTTCAGAATCGACTAAAGCACTTTTTCCATAGGAACTACCTGTTATCTCTTCAAAATCTTTAAGTAGCTGCGCTCCAAAATAATTGATCAATACAACCCCTTTCTTTTCTCCTTTAGAGTCAAAGGCAGGCGTGCCTAATCTGATCATTGGCTTTACATAATTCACGTCCTTATGCAAACGCCAAACCCTATTAAATATGAAGTTTTCTGGGTGAACACCCTCTGGTCTTTCAACAACACCTTTTTCCAAATTCAAATCCAACCTAGATATATAAACACCACCACGATTGATCTTTTTTGACTCCTTGAAATAATATTCCTCACTTTTGTCTTGCAATTTGTTTTTTTCAACAATTATCGGGATACCTTTATTAAAATTTATCCTAATTATTTCTATTCCGGAATTGTCCATGAATCTTAACTGATCATATACAAACCTCCTCCTGGAAAAAAATAAAAATTCCTTACTAAACCACTCTATAGAGCTTTGAGCAAAAACATCTTCATTCATAGTAAAAATGTCAGATAAAAATAATAAATCAGATTGCAAATTAGCAAAAGTTTGAATAAAGAACTTATTAGCATCATTGACAACTCTAGACTCTTCCTCTTCAACTTTTGAATAGCTAGCTTTTACTTCAACAAAATAAAAGTTCCACAGAACAAAAGTCAATATCGCAACTAAGGGCAGCAAAATGCATATGAATTTTAAAATATTGATTCTTATCGATCTGTTTTTTTCCATACTATTTGTTTCTTTCATGTTTCACCTATCTCAAACTTATTGTCATTTTTCTAACCTTACAGAAATAAACTTAGAAAAATAAATAATGTATCAAGATCGATCAACATACTACTGCTGTATTAAAACAAACGTTACAGCATTATATCATCAACAAGAAGTGTAAAAAGATATCCGAATAAACGGCTATCATTTGCATATTGATCTGAATATGCCCCTTTATATTTACTGACAACGCCGCCATTATTATAGATAATTACTGTGGGCGTTGCCCATGCCCCGAACAATCCAACTATTTCTTTTTCTTTTGAGGTATCTACATAATAAAAATCAGCATAAGAGCCATAACTGTCTGCCATATTTTTATAAAATCCTCTAAATCTATTTGCTGCAGGGCATGATGAGCTTGTGAAATTAACGACAACAGGATTAGGAGAATCAATGACCTTTTTGTAAAAGGATTCACCATCTAAATATTCTAATTTTGTGGCTTCAAATCTATTTAGTTCACGCAGATCCAAAACATCCTTAATAAAAAGAAATATTTGCCCGGAATTCGCAGGATCTTTTACTTTGAAAAAAGTCGACGTAGACATACTTTTGACAGGTTCTCCTTTATCAAAAACGACAAAAGTTCCTCCTGTTTTTCCAAATTTACTTTTTATTGAATCGTCATATTTTTGGAACCTGTATCTATAGATAGGCAATCTATGCCCTATAAAAGAATTAATCCTATCTAGTGCCGGAAGCATATATTTAGGAGAATGATCATAGCTTTTATAATAAAAATATATTAGAACAGGTTTCTGTTCATTCTTTAAAATATATTCCAATTCATCACTATCTTTGATCCTGGAGGTAGGCTCATAATCAGATCTATTAATATAAAATCTGGCAGCAAAGAACAAAAAAATAAGTATCAGAACTATGGGTACAACATTAACAAACAATGAGTTAGCATAAGTTCCCTTATCCTCTGGCACTATTGTCACTGCATTTAGCGCAATTGATCTGCACTGCTCACATCTTTGGGCATCGGAAGGGTTTTCATGATTACATGACACGCATATTTTAATTTGTCTTTCAGCACTCATAAAGAATGAACTCCTCCTTGGTCAGTAGTTTTAATAATTCTATCATTGGTTATGAATTTTTCATAATATTAATATTATTTTAAAGGCACCTGAAACATTTAGCTGCAATTATTAATAACTATACACAAAGAGGAAGAAACTGCTAAGAAAATACTGCAGGTAACTGTGCTGTTAATATTGATTCTGTTAAGGCATTACCAGAATGTAGATTTAAGAAAATGAGTTGACTTTATTAGGGAACAAAAAACATCAATAAACCTATCCGCCTCTACACATTCTGAAGTTCTTTTGTTACTTTTTCATGTGCTTCGTTGATCTTTTTGAACTTCTCTTCTGCCACATCCGAATATTCCTTACCCAGATGTGCTACTCTGTCCGGATGATACTGAAGCGCCAGTTTACGGTATGCCTTTTTTACCTCGGCAATGCTTGCCCCTGGTTCCAGACCTAAGATCTTGTAATACTTATCATCACTCTTTAAAAATTCAGCCCTTAGCATCTCAAAATCATAATCACTGATCCCTAAATAATTCGCGATCTGTTCAATTGCGATCTTTTCATTCTTGTGAACCTTTTGGTCTGCCATAACAACAAGATAAACCACTCTTAAAAGCATAAGGCACGATTCGTAATTTGAAGCCTTTCTAAAATTCCTGCAAGTACTCTCAAGATGAATATCCTGAGTAAGCGCAAAATTCAATGTCCTCTCAATAGCTTGCATTTGCAAAGACCCGAACCCTATCTGCCTGAAAAAAGCAAAAATAGTATCGACTTCTCTCCTGTCAACATTCCCGTCAACTTTTGCAACATAAGCAAGTATAGATATTAAATTGATCTGAAATACTGCCCTTTCGTTCAATACACCACTGTTCGGCTTGCTTGCATCTATTTGATGCCCTATATAAACACCTGCAATAGCCCCTAACGGTCCGCCAAACATCATACCCAGCAAACCACCCCAGAATTTACCACTTACTGACATATTTTTATCTCCTTTATCTAATAATGGTGACAGCGACCTTTTAAGAAAAGGTCGCTGTCACCATTATCTCTATTTATTGAGCCAAAGGGCTTCATTATCTACATCAGAATTCTTCCACTTCCATTCCACTTCTGGATCTCCGTCAACCATAATAACATTGTTAAACATGAACATAGCATCCATCTTCCAAATGCCTACTTCTTTGACAAAGTATAAAGGCTGGGGCCGCTTAAACTCAGGCGCAAATCTAATGATAGCCTTTTCATCATACATCTCAACTTCATAAGGTTTATTTGCTATTGAACTATAAGATGTTCTCAATTGATTGACGTTACGATGCCTCATATATTCCTCATCTGTCTGAGTGAATACAAGAAACTCAACTGTGTAACATTCATCGGTTAGCTCAAAACTTAAAGCCTTTGCCGCAGCCAAGTAACTCTCTAATGTTTTTTCAGGAGAAGAATAATCCATCTGTATCTGTGCAGAACTCAAAGACACAAAACCCAACAATAAAGTAACTATAATAGAGAAAACTCTTTTCATATTGCTTCCTTATCTTTTAATAGTTTTAAAGAATGGCCTGAGCATTAATTTATCGAATTTCGATTGTATCACTATATATATTAATTGTCTAAAATATTATATTCATTCCACAAAAAAAGGGCCTTTCAATTAAGAAAAGCCCTTTTAAATCAATATATTTTTTCGCTTATACCAAGCGTTTTTTTCTTTTTAAAAATGCACCAGCTAATCCACTAGCAAACAATAACATAGTTGCTGGTTCAGGCACAGAGTTATTAGTAACTGTATCTATAGCCGCAGGACGGAAACCCCACTCTACAAAACCGCCATGATTGCTAAAATTCTCACCAAAACGGGAATACAAATAAACTTGATCATTGGTCATGCCTTGATTCAATAAATTCAGAAACAATTGATCAGGAATATATGCAAACATATCACCCTTCCCGCTTCCTGGCTGAATTGATTCATCTAGTTTTATGAAATTATCAATGTCTGTGTCTGCTGCTTGTGTTTTTATATCTAGGCGATAAACCAGATCACCTATAATATTGAGTTCACCAAATGCATCAAAAGATTCCACACTTTGATTTGGATCATCAAGAATCGATAAAAATATCTGTATTTCATCAACAGATAAATATCCATTGTCTCCACTGTTATTCTGATTAATATCTAAAAGGAACTCCCTATAATCTATATTATTCAAAGTAACAATAGGAATTGATGACAAAGATATCTGATGATTATAGCTATCATTATTTTTGTTATCAAAAGTATTACTAGCTGTCGTATTATATCCCTCGATAACCAAACCGTTTGCTGTATTATCTTCCAGTTGTACGAATGGATTTATTTTACCTGTTCCGGTAGACTGAATATCCGTCCACTGAAAAAAGGCTCCATTTATATAGCCATTTTGATTCACAGAAGGTACTGAGAGATCAAGAATAACTGCTGCATTTGAATTTAAGGGGATTAATATGGTCAGAAAGACAAAACTTAATAAAAACGCTTTTCTCATGCGAATCTCCATCTAATTATAAGCTTTAATTATCTTATACATTATTATGAGCAATTTTCGTGCCAAAACATCATTCAAAACAATAATTTTTTATCACATTGGAAGCAAACGACTTAAAACTTAAGCCTTGTTCAACAACATATTTTTATTTAAATATACGTTTCAATGCATAGACAATATGTTTCAAATATTAAACATATTAAAAAAGTAGCCTATGACCTTCCCTGTCCCTGACAGAGCGGTGCAGTCCGTGCAGGGATTCTCATTTATTTTCTTTTTTGATATATAATAATTCGCTCAACGCATCAAATGCATCTCACGATTTTATTGCAGATAATGGTCTGGTCTTAGCGGCAGATGTTCAATATTTTTTTAATCTAAACCATTTTTTCAAAACCAAGTTCCTTCATAACTTCATCTATCTTCTCTGGAGAAACAGGTTTTTGGCAAAAGGCGTCATATTCTCTGTAGTGAGGCGGCACTGCTTCTAATTTAGAAACAATAACGATCTTAGCTATTTTGGCTATAGCGTATAAATCCTCCGAATGCTTGATCTCATGCAAAACATAATGACCATCTATTACTGGCATATTAATATCAATAGTTATAAGCCCATAAGGTAAATCCTCACGATATGCTGATTCTACCATTGCTATAGCGATCTTTCCGTTTTGTACTCCGTCACAATCGCCATAAGAAGCGAATAATGCTTTCAATTTTGCACGGCTAACATAATCATCATCAATTATTAAAATTCGCAATTTTCATACTCCCTATTTATTTTTATTCATATGCACTACATGTTCTTTAAAATCAATATAAAATTTCTCAAATTCGAGAAAAGAAATGTTTAAATCCTCAAATGAAGCTGTTTGGGCTTCAGCCATATTTTCTAATACAGCAGCAAGCTTCGATAACGAAACCGCAGTTAAATTTGCAGCAGCTCCGGAAATTTTATGCATTTGCAACTTAACAAATTCTAAGTCATTATCTAAAATAGCTTTTTTAACTGGAACTATTTGATTATCAACATTTATTAAAAAGCTTTTCAGAGAATTATTCAACAAAACTACATTTCCGCAAAATTCTTCAAGAGCCTTTTCATAATTTAAATAAATATCTTTATCCTGAACATTCTGATCGCAAACTTTTTTCAAAGACACAGAAACAACGCTAGAGATAGTATCACTCTGTTTATCATCAGACAACCATCTTTCTAATATTTCAGAAAGGACTCTTTTGCCAACAGGTTTTATTACGATATCATTCATTCCACAAGAACGACAGTTTCCTTCTATTTCCTTATCCGCATTTGCACTCATTGCTATTATCGGAACATTTTTACATTTACTTTCTGATTCACGTATCTTTTTAGCCGCCTCACATCCATTCATTATCGGCATATTAATATCCATAAAAACAAGTTCAATGGACTCCTTATTACAATACTCAACCGCTTCCACCCCATTGTTCGCGATAAAGACTACACAACCCATTTCTTGGAGTTGAAGCTCCAATAGATCCTGATTGAGGTCATAGTCTTCAACAACAAGGACATGTTTTTTTTTCATATTAATATCATTGCTCATTATTAATTCATTCCCAAATAATTATTTTGATTTAACAAATTGTTGAATAGCCATTTTTAGATTATCAACATCAACAGGTTTTGCAACATAACCGTTCATTCCGACTTCTTTACATTTCCCTTCAACAAAATCAATTACATGCGCCGTAAGAGCAAATATCGGAACTTCTTTATCAATAAACTGTCTTATTTCTTTCGTTGTTTCAATGCCGTCAATTTTAGGCATCCTAAGGTCCATAAGCACCAGGTCATACTCGTTCTTTTTCATCAGGCCTAAAACATCTTCACCATCACTCGCAAAAGTTATATTGCAGCCAGACCCTTTGAAAGATCTCTCCATCAATACTCTTGTAGCTTCATCATCTTCAGCAACAAGTATATTCATGCCTTCCAGGTTAACTTCTTCGTAAGACTTGTCCAATACATCAGGTTTGAATTCTGTCTCCAGGCTCCCTGGATCCTTCATCTTAAGGACAAATGAAAACTTGGAGCCTTTACCCAACTTAGATTCCACAGATATTTTTCCACCCATCTCATTTACAAGAGTCTTAACTATATGCAGCCCCAAACCAACGCCTTCTTTATGTTCTTTTTCATCCAAGGCATAAAACCTGGTATAAGGATCAAAAATGTGAGGTATGTTCTCTTCAGCAATACCTATACCCGTATCCTCCACTTCAAAACGAATATTATAAAATTTATCATCTAAACTTTCATCGCCAATACTTATCGAACACCTTATTTCTCCGGACTTTGTATACTTAACTGCATTCACGCACAAATTTTCCAACACCTGCTTTAAACGCATTGAATCGCCTAAAAGCATTTTGGTAACATCTTTACCAACACAACATTTAAAATCTATTTCTTTTTCACCTATCATGATATCAACAGTTTGGCATATATCTTCAATTAGAGCTGAAAAAGAAACCGGGCTTTGGTGCAACCTGACCTTACCCTGTTCTACAGCAGATATATCAATCATATCTTCTATCAATTTAATAAGATCTTTCCCTTTTCTTTTTATCATCTCACAAAACGTTTTCTGCTCTTCGTTAAGAGGTGATTTCATCAAAAGATCGTTGAACCCGTTTATTACGTTCATCGGTGTACGGATATCATGCGATACGTTCATAAGAAACTCCGACTTTGCCTCATTAACATGCTCGGCTTTTTCCTTTGCGATCAAAAGCACTTCTTTTAACCTCTTTTGTTCTTTAATATCTTCATTCAATTCTAGGATCTGTCTCTTGATCGCATTGCGCATGTTATCAAAACTACGCGCCAACGTCCCTACCTCATCTTTGTTTTTAAAGTCAATCTCCTGATCAATATCTCCTTCAGAGATCTTTTTGGAAATTTTTGTCAGCCTTACTATTGGCTTAGTAAATTTAGTCACAATAAGCGAAAGGACCAACACAACAAAAGCAGTGATCCCCACCATAATAACAAAAAGCATTACAGTAAACTTTCTTGTGTCTTTGTACTTTACATCCAAAGGAAAAGCGTAACCTATTACCCAGTCCCAGTTGTTAAAATGTCTAAAAATACACCACTTTTCCTGACCCAAGTATAAATATGTAAAGTTACCGCTTTTTGAAGCAAGCATATTTTTTGTTACTTCAAGATTCTTTATCGAAAGGTCACCTGCCTTTAGCGCTGGATGCATGACAATAGCTCCATTCAAATCAATGATAAATGGATAAATTATTGGGTTCGACACACCGTAATATGTTTTTTTTAGGGAATTTATTGTAGATGCTTTAAAATCCTCAAAATATGCCTCTACTAGACCTGTCTTTTTTAAGCGCTCATCAGCATCTTTTAAAACCCCAAAAATCGCGTCAAGTTTCTCAGAATAGACAGATTCCTGGCTTATGTCTATTATCTTGGTCAAGTGAATATTCGCCAAGAGCAGAACACTAAAAGTCGCAACAACAAAAGCTATTATTATAAAAAAGAGTATCTTAAAAGTGATAGAGTTAAATCTCATCGTGTGCCCTCCTTTTCAGATAATACTCCAACAATGGTTGCCTTTTCAATTAACTCAACAGGGAACTTTATCCCCAAACTTTTAGCTATCTGCATATTTAATAAAATCTTCGACGATTTATTTGTAGCTATCGGTATATCTGAGGGAGCTGTCCCGCTCAATATCCTAAGCACTGTTTTGCCTGCCAACCAGCCTTGTTCTTCTGCAATATTAACTTTGCCTAGCAGTGCATATCTAATATTCTTATCACTCATACAACCCGTGGGTATTTTTGTCTCTGCTAGAATGAATTCATTTGCTTGATCATTGTCCCATCCAGCAATATCAATTGGATCAAACCACAAAAGCATATCGACAGTTTTCTGCAATTCGAGATATCTCTGCTTCCATTCATCAAAGTTTGAAACAAGTGCGCCATTGGCATATTCAATTTTCATCACATTGATATTGTGTTGAATATATTTTTCATTTGATTGGTTTCTGGCGCCTATATAACCAATACGTTTGCCATGGGCATAAGTCTTTAACAACTCGATAGTTTCAAGAATAGGCAATGTCTTGACTATGCCTGTTACATTGGGTGCAAGCAAACCATTAATTGAGTCCACCGAGCATAATCCGCTGAAAACAAATGGAATCAATGCATTCTTATAATACGGCGCGATCAAATAATTAGCAGCATTGTAATCGCTTGTCACAACAATGTCAGGCTTCCAGCTATCAATGACTTTTTTAACTGAGAGAGCAGCTTCCACTTTAAGATCCTCAGTGTCGCTGAATATTGTCGGCATTCTTACTACTTTTATCTGAACATCACTTTGTGCTGTATCATAAGAACCCTCTGAATTCACTTTTATTTTTAAAGCCTTCAATAAGCCTTTCTCAATATCATCGCTATTAGAATGCCCATAGTTGTATGAATTTACATATAAAAGTTTTTTTTGTTCAGCACTTACTAAATGTGCTCTTTGAATAAATTCCATAGGAAATACAATTCCCAAATTTCTAGCCAAGCCCATGTTAAGATAAACCTTGGCCTGTTTATTTTTAGAAATTGGGATTTGTTCCGGTGCTTTTCCTTTAAGTATTTGCAATGCAGTTTTGGCTCCGAATTCACCGATCTCTTGAAACACTTTTCCATGACTTATCAAAACTATTGGTGACAAATGATCTAACACAGTGCCTGTAGGTACGGTTGTATATTTCATAACATGCTCTTTTGCCTCTTCATCATTCCATCCTAATATTCCAGCATTGTTCCTGAAAACCAGTATATCAACCTTTTCCTGTAGAGCTTTGTATGAAGACTTCCAGTTCTCAAATTCATCAACTAGTTCAATTTCATCAAAATGAATATTTAATACATCCTGATAATACATTATCGACTTTTGGTCTGTAAGAGTCTTTCCAGCAAGAACCCCTATTCTATCTCCTCTAGAATATTTTTTTAATTCCGTGATCAATTCATTAACCAGCTCAACCTCAATTTGGCCTGTAACATTTTTATAAGGATATCCATATTCATCTGTATCCCAATTTACAGCAATAAATACAAATGGCAAATCAGCATCCTTGTAATAAGGCTTGACCAGAAACTTGCTGGCAGCATCATCAGAAGCAATAACAAGATCCGGCTTCCATGTCTCAATAATATCTTTCACAGATAAAGCCGCACTATGCAACATTTCATCAGACTTTTGTCTTTTAGCATCCATATATACGAACTTTAATTCTACCCCTTCATGCTCAAGAATATCCTTAGCCGCTTTTTGCATTTCAATGCTAGGTTCGTATTCAGCATGATAAGAATCGACATAAAGGACTTTCTGCTTTCCGAACTCTTCCGCAGCGAACCCGAATAACACCATTCCAAAAGTCATTATAAAAAGTAATATTGCTATCTTTTTCATTCTTTCATCCTCTTCGTCTTAAAATAAACGATATACAACAGAACAAGCACCTCAAAACATTTAACTGCCAGAAATCATTGAGTATTATTTGGCTTTCAATTATTTAAATATAATCTTTAATCGCTCTTTTAAGCTTATCAATGTCAACCGGCTTTGAAATATACCCGTTCATCCCAGCTCTTTTACAATCATCCTCAATAAAAATCATTTTATGTGCCGTAAGAGCTAATATCGGTATATCTTTATCTATTTCTTCTCTTATTATCTTTGTTGCTTCAAACCCATCAATTCTCGGCATCCTAAGGTCCATAAGAACAAGGTCATACTTGTTCTTTTTCATCTCCTCTAAAACCTCTTCCCCGTCACAGGCAAACTTTATAGTACACTCAGTATCTCTGAAAGACCTTTCCATCAATGCTCTTGTAGATTCATCATCTTCAGCAACAAGTATATTGATCCCGGCCAAGCTCACATCTGCTTCGGGCTTATCCGATATTTCGGTTTTGATATCTGCAACAGGCATTGGAGGCTCTTTCATCTTCAATACAAAAGAAAACTTACTTCCCTTATCTACTTCAGACCTAACGGTCACTTTTCCGCCCATTTCTCTGACAAGTATGTGAACAATATGTAGACCCATGCCCACACCGCTTCTATATTCTTTTTCCCCTATTTCATGAAACCTGGTATATGGTTCAAAGATATGGTCAATATTGTCCTTAGATATACCAATTCCTGTATCTTCTATATCAAAACGTATAAAATGATATTGATCCTCAATATTCCCATCTTCAATCCTCGCGATTAAATTTATATTTCCTTTTTTAGTATACTTTACAGCATTACCGCACAAATTTTCCAGTACCTGCTTTAAACGCATAGAATCACCAAGAACCCTTTTGGGTATATCTTTACCAATATCATATTTAAAAACTACTTCACTATCACCGAGAAGAATCTGAACACTTTGGCGAACATCTTCAAATATCTCTGACAGAGACAATGGACTTTGATGAATCCTTACCTTACCCTTTTCAACAAAAGAAATGTCAAGGATATCCTCTATCAAGTTAATAAGATCTTTCCCCTTCTTTTTTATCATCCCACAAAACTTTTTCTGATCTTCGTTAAGATTTGTTTTCATCAAAAGCTCGTTAAACCCGCTTATTACATTCATAGGCGTACGTATATCATGAGATACGTTCATAAGGAACTCTGACTTTGCCTCATTGATCCGCTCGGCCTTTTCTTTTTCCCTTATAAGTGCTTCTTTAACCTTCATTTTCTCGGTTACATCTCTAAACACACATACAAAATGTTTATTATCTATAGGGAAACATGAAATATCTAAACCCTTATCCATATTATCACCATAATAAAAATAATCCTCAATATAAGAAGCTTCACCAGTTTCCATAACATCTGCATATTTATCCATCAATCCATTTTCGACAATATGCGGATATAGCTCCAATGCTGTTTTGCCTACAATATCTTCCCTTCTGACATTCGAAATTTCCTGCGCAGCAGGATTAAATTCAAGAAAGCGATAGTCTATCATCCGGCCGTTCTCATTAAATATAGCCTCATGCAGAGCATATCCTTCCAGCATTCCCTCGACTGATTGCTTCATCAAGCGCTCACTTTTTTTAAGTTCCTCCTCAAACATTTTCTTTTCCGTAATATCGCGAACACTACATTGAATCTCACGCAGACTGCCATCAGCCGCAAACACAAGCTTTCCAAGCGTATCTACCCAAATAAAATTACCCTTCTTATGCCTTAGCCGATATTGCTCTCGGAAGTTTTCATCTTTATTTTGGAGAGCAGAATTTATCACATTAGTTGCATGTTGAATATCCTCAGAATGGATCAATTCATTATAATGTTTGTTTATTAATTCTCCGAATCTGTATCCTAGCAAATTCATACAAGAAGCGCTGACATACGTAATAGTACTGTCAGGAAGATGTTGAGATATCATATCTCCCATATTTTCCATAATCAACCGAAGCTGAAGCTCTCTATCTTTAAGATCATCCTCAGCTTTTTTGCGACTGGTGATATCTTGTGAAATAATTTGAGCAGATATCACAATTCCATTTGAATCCACAACAGGATGAACATATGAAATAAGGGATCTTCTGCCAACAGGAAAAATCACATCCTCTTCATACTTAATTGATTCTTTTGAATCAATAGCATCCTGTATCCTTTTCATATATTTATCAGCAGATTCTGGATACAGATCACTGATCGATTTTCCAATAAATCCCTCAGACTCTCCTACAAAATTATCAGCAAGAGATTGATTCATTAGAACACAATGACCAGCTCTATCAAAAACAGACACTAACACGCCAGGATTATCAAACAACAATCTATATTTCTCCTCACTGTCACTCAAGTCATTTAAAAACATAAGACTACTGAGGCCATCCTCAACTCTTCTTCCGATCTCCATAAACAGCCTATTATCTTCAAGTGTCCAAACACGGTCATAAGAACACTGATGCATGCCAAACAACCATGGCTTGCCTTTTTTTGTATGGATTGCAAAAGTTATCTGAGCTTTGATATTAAATTGTTTGGCAGCTTCAACGGGCAAAGGACGCCTGGTATAAGAATCATATGCAATTGGAAATTCGGAATTTAAAGCATCCTGAAATACCTCTATCGCTTCGGGAGAGGTCGGGATTTTGATGCCGGATGAAAAAGCACCAGAAAAACCTTCTCTGGTCCGCTCCATAGGAACGCTCCAATAAGGAGCATTTATATCACATGGATATAGTAGCCACGTCCGGTCGCTTTCAAATATTGAAATACATTTTTCTAAAACCCTATCGATAAGCTCATTAACATTTTCGCTATTCTGTATGCAATTATTTATTTGATCCATACTTTCAAAATATTTCTTTTGGGCCATTAAAGATATCTCATACTTCTTTCTTTCTGAGATATCCTCACCAGAACTGAGAATGCCATTAATTGAACCATCAGAATTTTGAATGATAGAATTATGCCATGCGACTAATATTTCCTCGCCGTTCTTGTTCAAAATCAAATTTTCGTATAATTCAACAGGCGCAACGATTCCGTCTAATATTTTTTCAAACACACTTCTAACTTTATCGCGAATATTAGAAGGCAGACATATTTCAAACCAATTTCTACCAATGAGTTCATCTTCCTTGTACCCCAGGATTTCAAGGCCCCGGTTATTGACTAATATTATATTGCCTGCTTTATCCAATGCTATAATAATAGTATTCACTATATCCAGATATCGTTGAACTGATTCCTTTTCTTTCCTAAGCTCTTCCTCAGCTTTCTTGCGATCGGTTATATCAATTACAACTCCCTCAATTAAGTCTTTATCTTTATAAGCTTTCGCTGTAAGAGAACATGTGACCTCTCTTCCATCCAGCTTGAAATCAACTTCAAAATCAGTTACTTCACCTTCTTTCTCAAGAATTGAAACGAGTTCTTTGCGTTGTGAAAATTTACGATACAGATCAATAGTTCGCATTTTGCCTACAATTTCTTCAGCTTTCCTGCCTATATATTTGCTAGCTTTATCATTTATTTCAATAAACAATCCATCGGATAATCTTGTTCTAAAAAGTCCCACCAATGCGTTGTTAAAAAATTTTGCATAATGATCCTCCCTTAAATTAAGCTCTTTCTCAGCTCTTTTTCTTCTGCTAATATTTATCACAAGGGCCATTATCAGTAAAAATTGTGCTATTAACATCAATAAATCAACCCATATTATGTGCTTATATTTCTTATAAACTGAAAACGGTCTGTTTGTAATAATGCTGCCTTTGGGCAATCGGGACAACTTTATTTCCCATCGCTTAAGCTGCATATAATCGAACATGAATCTGTTAATGCTATTTTTATGAATTGGATTATCTTCAGGATCAAATCCTTCTTTTAGGTTTTGCACAAGATGCTCTGCAGCTTCTCGGCCATGATCACGGCTGGAAAGTATTTTCCCTCCGACAATGCCATTATTCAAGTACATATCAATAATCCCGTAAACGGGAACTTTTGATGCCAAAGATATCGCTTTTCCGCCTTCTTCTGCTGAAACATATTCTTCATTCTTGTCCCTTAACCATACAGCAAGAAGCACTATCGTATCACTGGACAAGGCCCGAAGTTCATTAAGCATCTCTTTCGTAGAATATTTATCTCCACCTATATACTTGAATTTAAGTTCCGGGATTTGGGATTCTACTTGAGCAATTTCTTCTCTTTGCCCTTTACCGGTTGTAGTGTTATCAACAACTACAACAATATTTTTTGTCTCAGGATGAAGATTTAGCGCTAGATCTATGGTCTCTTTAATATCGAGGACCTCTACATACCCAGCTATGTTCTTTTCACCTTTAAGCGGCATTTCATTTATAAAATTTATTCCGCAGAATGTTATCGGAACCTCTCCTTTAAATTGAGCACGATTTTTTAAAACAAATTGAAGCGCATTATCATCTGTTGTAATAATGCCGTCTAGATCGACATTTTTATATTTCATCAAAAATATTTGGGTAAAGCTATCCATGTATTCATGGTTGTAAATTCT
>JAHJCZ010000061.1 GCA_018812705.1 Candidatus Omnitrophota bacterium | reverse complement strand
TAATATGATACTTGTACACACTTCCTTTATTCACATTAGGAATAAAGCCTTCCCAAATACCCGAGCTATCCCACCTTGCTCCTAGTTTATTCGAATTTTTATCCCATCCATTAAAGTCACCAATAACAGACACCTCTCTTGCATTTGGTGCCCAAACTGCAAAATAAACGCCCTCAACAGAATCCTTAGTTGTTATATGTGCACCTAATTTCTTATACAAATGATAATGCGTCCCTTCTTTAAAAAGGTACGTATCTTGTTCCGTAAAATAACTACCATTAAAATTATTTTTCATTTTCCACCCACTACGCTCATTAGAGTTGTTATTCTTCTCTGTAATTTCCATATTATCACTCAAATATTGGTTGATCCAAATATATTTAATGTGCTAGCACACATGTAAAAAATTTTAACTTAAGAAGTCGATCAATACAATTTAATAACGCTAATAAATTTTTTCTGTTTATATATGATACAAGATAGCTCTAAATAAAGACTTGAATTTGAAGCTTCCGCTATTGAATAAATCGCAGAAGCGATCATAATAATAGAAAACAATATAACTACTACAAACACTGCACTTTATAATAAATATGATTAAGTATATGCGAAATACCAAAAGTTATTATATATATTAGTATTAAAAAATCAATGCTTATATAAATTAGCGGGAACCTTAATTTTAGTATCCAAATGAAGGGGATTAATTGAATGCAGCTATTTCTTTATTGATCTTATCAATATCAATATTGGCATTTGGTCTTGCAAGGTAATAACCCTGAACGGCATCTATGCCAAGCTCCATAACCATCTCAAGCTCTTCTTTTCTCTCAATTCCTTCTGCAATGGACAATATACCATTTTCTTTACAAAATGCGATAATGAATTTCACAATGCTCACTTTAATATCATCTTTATCAATATACCTAATGATATGCTGATCAACTTTCACTATTTCAGGCTTTGTCTCAACTATCGACTCAATACTAGCATACCCACCACCAACGTCATCAACTGCAAATTTAAAACCACCTTCTTTATAACGTTTCAGATGTTCATAGAAAAGTTTAGGATCTTTTATCGCAGAACGTTCTGTGATTTCTAACACAACATTCTCTGCATTTATATTATGTTCTTCAAAAAGACTCTTTATTGTTAAAAATTTTGATCCTTCAACAAGATAAGGATTACAATTCAAGAACAACTTTTCAAAAGCACTCAAATATTCTGATGCGTATTCAATAGCTTTTCTCCAAGAAAGGATCTCAAGATCTTGATAACAGCCATATTGCAGAGCGGCCTTAAACAAGATTTCAGGATTCATAAGGATTGTGTCAGTCTTAGGACGGCATAATGCTTCGAAACCTAAAAGTCCAAAAGGCTGCAATTTGAATATAGGCTGAAAAAATGGCACTACTTTTCCTTCATCAATGATCTTCCTGAGCTCTAAAACAATATTTTCATCGCCGTTTTCATCTTCCATTCCATTCTTAAAAAGCCGGCCTCTTCTCATAACTGCTTCCATACGTGCAACCAATTCTTCAAACTCAAAAGGCTTTGTAATATAGTCATCAGCACCTAAATATAATGCTTGTATAATATCTGAAGAAAGGAATTTAGCACTTAAAATAACTACAGGAATATGGCCGACATCTTCTCTTTTCTTAAGCTGAGAACACACCTCAAAACCATCTCTATCATTCAAAATAAGATCAAGAAGTATCAAATCTGTATGCGTTGTTACAATCTCCAGAGCTGTCTCTCCTGAAGCAGCAACAATAACCTCATACCCTCTAGTTTCTAAAAGCATTGAAAGCATAGTAGTTACAGACTTATCATTATCAATAATTAGAATTTTCTTTTTGTTGTTTGAATTATTAGACATATTATATATTTATTATCTTTCTCTTAATTCGCTAAACCCTTATTTTACAAACACATAGAGTTATTTATTAACTATACACTTATTAAGTATATGTTATTTCTTTCAAAATTGCGATAAATACACATAAAATATATTAATACTAAGCGTAACAATTTTATCACAAACCATTTAATCCCAATTATTTAAACCTTCTTAATCGTCATGAAGATATCGTTTTCTTTATTTAGGAAAGGATCTAGCTGAATTGCATAATTCAGCGTTCCAGGAATGACCTTTTATACTCACAAAAATAATAAGTATAACCTGCCTCAATAATTGACCCAGACTTGCTCTTTAATGTAAAAGCACGATTAAAGTCAGGGAAAAAAGCATCACAATCAAAAACATTATCGATATGAGTAACAAAAAGGCTCTCACACAAAGGATCTTTCAGCGCTTCATTAAATAGTTGTTGGCCGCCAATAACAAAAACCTTCTCTATCTTGTCTGAACAATGATCTTCAATGGTTTTTAAAGCATCATCCAAACCACTGGCAATTATCACACTTTCTTCAAAATGCAAATCCTTATTTCTTGTCAAAACAACATTTATCCGTTCCTTAAGAGGACGGAATCTCTCAGGAATAGAATCCCAAGTTTTTCTACCCATTATTACAGCATTCATTTTCCCGTCTTCAGAAACCCTCATAGTAATATCTTTAAAATGCTTCATGTCTCCTGAAATATTCCAGGGAAGGACACCGTCTTTTCCAATACCATTTTTTTGATCAACTGCAACAATTATATTTAAAGATCTTTTCATAATCTCTCTTAAAATTATTTATACAGCAATCGGAAATTTAATAAAAGCCTCGCAATTATAATCTTCGATCGAAATATCTTCAAACTTCATATCCAGCAATGGTTTTTTATTCATTTTCAACCTTGGTAATACCTTAGGTTGTCGTTCAAGCTGGACTTTTAAGCCTTCAATGTGATTGCTATAGATATGCACATCTCCGAGAGTATGAACAAAAATGCCCGGCATCAAATTACACTCCTGAGCAATCATAGTGGTTAAAAGAGCATAGCTTGCAATGTTAAAAGGAACTCCTAAAGCGACATCTGCAGACCTTTGATATAACTGACAATCAAGTCTTCCGTTAACTACATAGAACTGGAAAAAAGCATGACATGGCGGCAACGCCATTCTTTCTATATCAGCAACATTCCACGCGCTAACAATAATACGACGAGAATCAGGATTGTTCTTTATTGTATCAATAGCGTTCATTATCTGATCAACATGTTCTTTTTGATATGATCCTGAATTTTCATCCAATTTAAACTTTTCCCAATTTCGCCATTGATATCCATAAATAGGGCCAAGCTCACCATTTTCATCGGCCCAAGCGTTCCAGATAGGTGTATGCTGCGCTAGATCATCATTAATATTAGTAGAACCTTTTAAAAACCATAGCAATTCATAAACAACCGCGGAGAACAAAACCTTTTTTGTCGTTAAAAGTGGAAATCCTTCTCTTAGATCAAATTTCATTTGATATCCAAAAACAGAAACAGTGCCTGTCCCTGTCCGATCTTCCTTTGCTTCTCCATTGTCCAAAATATATTTAACTAGGTCTAAATATTGCTTCATAAAAATCCTTTCTTTCCTTAGGCCATCATTCAAAACAAAACTTATGAATAATTATTGTATCAAATAATTTTACAATTAACGAAATTTTTTATAATGTTTGCTCAACCTTTTCTCAAGGGTCCCCTTATCGCTGCTTATAATCATAAAAGCTGCATGCTTATTATCATACCTTTCAATTATTTTCAATCCTTCATCTTCGCCCAAGACACATAAAGCCGTAGAAAAAACATCTGCTTCCTGAGCTGTTGGGGCTATAACTGTAGCGCTTAACACATTCTTTTGAGGCATTAGATTGTGGGGATCAAATATGTGCGAATATTTATTATCATCAATCTGATAGAACCTTTCATAATTGCCAGATGTTGTAACAGCAGAATCAGTCAATGCAACAACATCTATTATGTTCGATCTATTAAAAGGGTCCCTGATCCCTATGCGCCAAGGTTTACCTACACAATTAAAGCCTGAAGCATAAACATCTCCTCCAGCATCAATCAAAAAACTAGTAAAGCCATGTTGTTTAAATATCTTTACCGCCTCATCAACAGCATAACCTTTTGCAATGCCGCCTAGATCAATTTTTGCAAATTCATCCTTCAAAACAGCACGGTCACCTTCAATCAAGCTAATGTTTTTAATATCAATAGCGTCTTTTATTTTCAAATAATCCAGCTCGCTTGGGATCATGTTATTTTTATTTGCTTCTTTCCACATTCTTATTAAAGGACCAACACAAATATTAAAAGCTCCATTTGTTTTATCATGATAATCAATAGCTGATTCAATTAGACCATAAGTATCGTTACTGATTAAGACCTGCTCGGGATGAGAATCATTTATTTTTGACACTTCACTTTTTTTGTCATACACGTTCAACTTATTTTCAAGGTCCTTGAATCTATTCCAAGCTTCATCAAAAGCATTTTTAGTTTGCTGTTTAGTGTGGCCATCATCACAAAGATCGAACCTAACAATTGTATCCATCAAAAGTCTGGCTTCACTTAAGGTTTTTCTTTTTCTAAAAGCATTATTTTGATCTAAAACAAGCAAGACCATACCGATTAATAACGATATTTTAAAAGCCAATCTAAATTTTTTGTTTTTGATCAATCTTTTCATGTGAACTTTTCTAAATTCTTAAAATCTATGCGCTTCCTTGCCTCTTTTTTCTCAGATCGTCGATGTTTTTCCTTCAAAATCTCTTCTTTCATTACTTTAGGACGTTTCCTGTTCTGTCTTTTTATTTTTTCTTTTTCATCTACTATCTGCTGCTTTTGCGCGTGCATCTTTTTTTCTATCTTATCAACAAGCAATTTCTTAGATTTTTCTCTGTTAGAACTTTGAGTTCTTGCGGCTTGGCACTTTACCCTCATACCTGTTGGTATATGAACCAGCTCAACACAGGTGGAAACTTTATTAACATTTTGCCCTCCTGGACCGGAAGACCTAATAAAAGTTTCTTTAATATCCTTTTTATAGATCTTTAGTTTGGTCATCTTTTTACTAAGATCTTTTTCTCTTTCTTCAATAGTGCTAATACCCATATCCCCTCCTTCTATATCCTTTTATATAGAAACGCAAACCATCCTTGATCTTTTTCTATCTTGACACATCTTAAAGGAAGCTTTTCCTGAAACTCATTTCTAAAATATTCTGAGCTGCTAACAGATATGCCTGATACAGCTAAAAACTTTCCCGGCTTAACAAACGACAATATTTTCTTTCTGTTCGCTATAAGATCCTCTGTGATCAAATTTGCGCTAACAAAATCGTATTTCATCCTAGCTTTTGTTTTTGTTATGTCCGCAACTGATAAATTGATCAATTTTGTTCTATTTCTTACAAGATTTTTTTGCGCCGTTTTAACAGCATCTTCGTCATAATCAAAAGCGTCTATTATAGTCGCTGAACAACGTTCTGCAATGATCGCTAGAATAGCTGTTCCCGTTCCTATATCAACAAAGCTCTCAAATTTACCTGAACACCGCTCTATTAAATTTGCCATAAATCGTGTTGTTGGATGCAAGCCCGTGCCAAAAGCCATATCAGTATCTAAATATATTTTTCTCGACATGAATTTATCATCTTGCTTCTTTAACCATGCCGGTATTACTTTAAAATTCTTTGTAAGCATGAAAGGCTTAAAGTCAGTTTTCCACTTAGTTAACCAATCTTCTTTTTTTAAAACCTTGTACTTGGTTCTAACATTCTTCATTTTAAGTTTTCGGATACGTTTAACAGCAATAACTGCAGCATTATTATACTGAAGAAAAAACGACAAAACCTTTTCTTTTTTATTTTCAAGCTCAACAATATCTCCCTCGGGAACGCCAATAGAACAAAGAATTCCCTTTAGGATCTCTATTGCTGCAACATTATCCCTAGCAACACTGACTGAAATTTCGTAAGTAAGATTTCTTCCCATTGATATGATCTTTATTAACAAAACAAGAGCATTAACCCCATGGAACAACTTATTGGGATTAATGCTCTTATAGTTATTTATTTATTCAACTGTTCTAATACCCTCCAACTGTTCATAAAATTCATTTTCAGTTGAAAGTATTAATTTCGTATCTTTATTTACAGTTTTTTTGTAACTCTCTAATGACATTGTAAAAGCATAGAACTCTGGATCTTTGTTATATGCATCAGCGTAGATCCTTATCGCCTCAGCATCAGCTTTACCTTTTATCTCCTGAGATTTTCTATATGCTTCAGACTGGATTTCTTTTAGTTCTTTTTGAATCAAACCCTCTATCTCAGCCTTTTTACCCTGGCCTTCAGATCTGAATTGCTCAGCAGCTCTTCTTCTTTCTGAGATCATTCTTTCATAAACCTTGTTTTGGACCTCACTAACATAATTAATACGTTTGATCCTAACATCAACCAGTTCTATCCCATAATCACTGACAGCAGAAGCCGCCCGTCTTAGGATCTTTTGGCTTAACTCTTCTCTTCCATATTCTATTGGCTCAAGAATCGTTTTTCCAAAATCCTTATCCTCGCCTTTATCCAACTGTACCTTCTGATCATCTGCAAGGCGATTGGTATTTCTTATTGATTCTATTAAAATATGGCTCGAAATAATATCGCGTGTTGATGCATCAATGACATCATCTAATCTACTATGAGCACTAGGCTCAGATCTGACTGACTGCATGAATTTCAATGCATCTACTATCTTCCACCTTGCTGTAGTATCAACCCATATGAATCTCTTCTCTCTCGTAGGTATTTGATTTGCATCTCCATCCCATTGAAGCAATCTTTTCTCAAAATAATTAGCGGTTTGTATAAACGGCATCTTGAAATATAATCCTGCTTCAGTAATCGGCTGTCCTATCAACTGGCCAAACTGAGTGACCACGACTTGCTGAGTCTCATCTATAGTATAAATAGCACCGCTGGCCACTAAAATGAACCCCACAATAAAAACAACTAAAACTGCATTAATTGGTTTTTTCATTTTATTCAACTCCTTTATTTAATTTCAACAAAGGTAAAACATTGTTTGCTCCTGGTTCAAAAATATAGATCTCGCCAGCTTTTGGCAACACTTCTTGCATAGCTTCTAGATACATCCTCTTTCTTGTTACATCCTTAGCATCTTTATATGCTTTCCATACTTCCAAGAACTTTACTGCATCACCTTGTGCTTTTTTCACTCTTTCAAGCGCATAACCTTCTGCCTCTCTAATTGTTTTTTCTGCTTGGCCTTTAGCTTGAGGAATAACTTTATTGTAAGCCTCCCATGACTGGTTTATGACTTTTTCTTTCTCTTGTTCTGCCTCATTAACATCATTAAACGAAGCTGTAACGACCTTTGGAGGCAAGACTTCCTGTAACTCTAATTTATCAATATGAACTCCACTTCCATAAAGATCCAATGCAGCTTGAAGCTTTTTCTGAACTTCAAGGTTAATCTCATTCTTCATTGTTGTCAACGCCTCAGTAACTGAATGGTCTCCTATAACTTGACGCATCACAGATTCAGAAAGATCCCTAACTGTTTCTAGAGGTCCACGAACATTGAATAGAAGAGCAACTGGGTCTTTTATTGTAAACTGGACTATCCAAGAAGCATCTAGAACATTAAGATCTCCTGTAAGCATTAAAGACTCTTCATCAAATGACTTTTTAGAATATTTTGTATT
>JAHJCZ010000060.1 GCA_018812705.1 Candidatus Omnitrophota bacterium | reverse complement strand
GCTAACGGACCCCAAATAACTCCAGCAGTAGCAGAAAGTACTCCTGCAGGAAAAAGTATCAAAGGTCTAAACACATAAACAACAACGTATATTATAGGTCCCCAAACTCCTAGAGATTCGACCCAGGTCTTAAATTCCTCTTCACTAACATTTGAAAAATCAATATTAAGAAATCTAAATCCCAAAAATAACACAAAGAGAACTGCAATAATTATTAGAACTTTTATCCAAGGTTTTTTTAAAACACACATTTTCCTATTTCTTTCTCAAAGCTTTTAAAAGAAACTTTATTAATGGATTGTCCATCTTTTCGAATAATGGCTTTGCTGCAGTTTTTTTGACAAGCTCTGACAAAGTTGGATAGATATACATAACCTGTGCCAACTTTGTAACAGGTATCTTAAGTGACTTTGCTATCAGGAACCCCTGAATCACCTCACCTGCATTAGCACCAGCAATATGAGCCCCTAATAATATGCCTTTTTTATCAGTAATAATTTTCACAAAACCTTCTTTTTCAATATCTGTAACTGCCCTATCAGAGCCTGTGTAATCATTCGTATAAACTTTATACTTCTTTCCTGACTTAAAGACCTCTTCCTCCGTCTGTCCTAAGTGTGCGATTTCGGGATCAGTAAATGTAGCCCATGCAACATTTGAATAATCCACTTTAGACCAGGCGACTCTTTTAAACAAAGCATTACGAACACTCACAGATGCCTGATAAGCAGCAACATGACTGAATTTGTACTTGCTTGCAATATCTCCGCATGCAAATATATTTGGATTTGTCGTCTGCAAATAATGATTAACTTCCAAACCTTCTTTATCATACTTAACTCCTGCACTTTCAAGACCTAACCCTTCCAAATTTGGAACACGGCCAGTAGCTACCAAAACCCGCTCTGCCTCTAATTCTTGTTTACTACCATCATTTGATTCTAAAGATACAGCGACCCCTTTATCAGTTTTTCTGAACCTAACTGTTTTTTTCCCAGTAAGTATTTTCAACCCTTCTTTCTTAAGGCTCGCTTCTAAAACTTGAACAACATCAACATCATCCTTTGGCAAGATCCCTTTACTTCTTTTTACTATCGTCACATCTACTCCCAGCCTATTCATTGCCTGTGACAATTCAATCCCTACGGGACCGCCTCCAAGAACTATCAGACTTTTTGGAAGAGTTTTTAGATCAAATATATTTTCATTGGTCAAATAATCTATTTCCCCCAAACCTTTTATAGGAGGAATAGCCGGACGTGACCCAGTGCATAGAATATATTTTTTTCCAGTAACAATTTTATCATTTACTTTTATTGAAGATTTATCCACAAATTCAGGTGGGCCAATTATTATATCTATTCCCCTTTTCTCAAAAACTTCATGAGGATGATGGGTAGCAATTTCATTAACAATACCCTGAACATGGGTCATAACACTATTTGCATCAAGGTCAACTTTGTTTTTGAATTTTAAACCATATTTGGAGAGATTATTTACATACTTTGCTACTTGTGCAGATTTTAGTAATGCTTTTGAAGGGACACATCCAAACCAAGTACAATCTCCCCCCAATCTTGTTTTCTCAACAATGCATGTTTTGGCGCCCAGTGCATTTGCAACACTTGCCGCAAACAATCCTCCAGCTCCAGCGCCAATAACTACAACATCATAATTTTTGTTCATCCTATCCTCCCTCAATATCAAATTGCATTATATAAAAATGTTTTAATGCATATTTTATTTGAGAGCTGCTACATCTTCTTGCGCAACATAAATATCATTAACTTCAATTTTCAGCTTAATTTCAGTAAGCTTAGATTTTGCTGGTGCGGGCCTGGTCAAAGATTCGCCTGTTAAAGGATCAAATGTTGCTCCATGCCATTTACAAACCAATTTATCAGTTGAGAATTTTGTCGGTCCGCCTTTATGAGTGCATATATTTTCAAAAGCTCTATACTCGCCATCATTGAAAAGCAGGATAGATTTTTTTCCCTTATAAACAAAAGGAATTACTTTTTGTTCATTCAATACATCAATACTAGTTATCAACCCTGTTTCATCAACTTGAATTTCCTGACTATCTTGCGCAAAAGCAAAAGGTGTTAATTTACCACAAGCAGTAAGAGTAATTGCTACGGCAGTAGATTTACAACACTTTGATAAAAATGCTCTTCTAGTTAATTTTTCTGCCATTTTATCCTCCAGAATTAAAGGTTTTAAATTAAATACAACTTAGAGCTTTATCTGACATTCTTATAAAGTGCCTTTAATTTATTCAATGGCACTCCCATTGCAAAACCAACTGACACGATCCAATTTATAAAAGTTGTTTTTATTACGCCCAGCTTTTTCCATCTACGAGCTGAAACAAAAACTTTATTTTTCAATATACAAGTCTTTCCAATTTTCTTAAGAGCCTTAGAAAACTTCACGTCTTCCAGAATATCTACTTGTTCAAACATTCCCAAAGAGAAGAAAGACGTCCTTCTCACAAAGATAGCTTGATCTCCATAAAATATTCTTAAAAGAGCCGCTCGAATGTTGCCTGATACCTCAATAAAACGGAATATTAAATTAGGGGATAAGATCTTGTGCGTCAGGCAGCCTCCTAAAAATCCATTTGATAGACATTTTTCTACTGCTTTAATGCTTCCGTTTTCTAAAATGCAATCAGAGTGCAGAAATATCAAATTATCACCCTTTGCGGCCTTTGCCCCGATATTCATTTGAACTGCCCTATTCGCCTGCGACTCGATCAATCGACAATTAAATTTTCTAACGATCTCACAAGTCCTGTCTGTACTGCCTCCGTCTACAACAATTACTTCAACATCTGTCTCCTTGTCCAATTCAGACAAAGTCTTTTCAATTGTATCCTCTTCATTTAAGACTGGGATGATAACAGATATCATTTATTTTCCTCTAAGTTCATTTTTATAATATTCATAACACTTTTTACAAATTCCATCAGTTTCTACCCAATCCGGATGCCTAGCCTTGATCAATTCCATGATATGGTCTTCCACATGCTCAGAATATGGCAGAACTCCACCAGATATACTCTTTTTGCACAAATCACACTTATATTCCATCATCAATTCCCCTTTATAAATCAAGTGCCTGTGCTTCAGGAAAATCAATTGGTGTCTTAACTACATGATTTAAATAATTTGTAAATATGTTTAGTGCAACAAAACCTACTAATTCTACCAAAGCAGATTTACTGTATCCCGCTTCAATAAATGCATCAATGTTTCCATCAGAAGGAAAACCGTTCGTTGCAACTATGTTCCTTGACAGAGCTAACAAAGCCTTAATTTTCTGATCTGAACTATCACACTTACGATTTCTCAATATTTCTTCATCTGATATGCCCAGAGTTTTTGCAATTGCTGAATGTGCCGCCAAACAATAATCACACTTATTCTGTTGAGCGACGACCAAAGATACTGCTTCCTGCTCTTGAGAGCTTAATTCTCCTTTAGAAAGCAATTCCTTATAAGATAAAAAAGCTTCCAATGTTGCTGGTGAATATGCCATTAATGCAAAAATGTTTGGAATTTTCCCAAATTTTCCTTTTATTGCCTCAAATAAAGGCTTTGATTTTTCAGGTGCTTGCTCAATTGATAGAACTTGTATATCTGCCATGATTAACTCTCCTTTTAATTATTGTTTATCTTTATGCTTTCGTCGGATCATACGCCTAAAGCTTGCAGTTTTTTCAATCATTATATTTGTATTATTAAACTGAAATGATACATTGACGATATTACAATGAGCCATAAATAGCAAGACAATTAACAGATCAACAAAGACATATTATCTCCTGAAAAATGAATTGGCCTTCTATCTCTGATACCATTATTGTATCATTTATGTTTAAAAAAAGGGCAGCTACTTTCACGAACGAAAATAGCCACCACTTAAATATTTATTCTCCAAAAAGCCAAGTTGACAAATACCTCTCCCCGGAATCAGGAAGAATAGCAACAATTGTCTTTCCCTTTGATTCAGGGCGTTTTGCAACTTCAAGTGCAGCCCACATTGCAGCACCACTTGAAATACCCACAAGTATACCTTCCTGTTTTGCAAGAAGCCCTGCAATTTCTCCTGCATCTGTATGAGAGACTGTAATTATTTCATCAACAACATCCATATTAATAACACCCGGAACAAAACCTGCTCCTATTCCCTGTATTTTGTGCGCTCCTGGTGCCCCGCCTGAAAGCACCGCCGACTCAAGTGGCTCAAGAGCAATGATCTTAACATCAGGATTTTTTTGCTTTAAAACTTCTCCAATCCCAGTAACTGTTCCTCCTGTACCAACACCTGCGATCACGACGTCAACTTTTCCATCAGTATCATTCCATATCTCCTGAGCTGTAGTCTTTCTGTGAATTTCTGGATTAGCAGGATTATTGAATTGCTGAGGAACAAAGCTGTTCTTGATACTCTTTGAAAGTTCATCTGCTTTATCAACAGCACCTTTCATACCCTTTGCACCCTCTGTTAGAACCACTTCAGCTCCAAGAACTTTTAACAACTGCCTTCTTTCAATGCTCATAGTATCAGGCATAGTAAGCATAAGCTTATAACCCTTAGCTGCTGCAACAAAAGCCAATGCTATTCCTGTATTTCCGCTTGTAGGTTCAATAATAACAGTATCCTTATCTATCAAACCATCTCTCTCTGCAGCCTCTATCAATGCAACTCCAAGCCTATCTTTAACACTTGAAAGAGGATTAAAGGATTCTAATTTAGCTAAGATAACAGCATCCAGACCCTTGGCAAGCTTGTTGATCCTGACCAAAGGCGTTCTGCCGATGGTTTTTGTTATATCTTCATAGATATGTGACATTATTGCCCTCCTATACTTTTTCCAATGCCTGCTTTACATCATAAATGATATCATCAGCACTTTCAATTCCAATAGACAACCTAATAAAGTCAGGCGTTGTACCAGTTGCTATTTGTTCCTCATCGCTAAGTTGCTGATGAGTCGTACTCGCAGGGTGAATAGCAAGAGATTTTGCATCACCAACATTTGCTAGATGTGAAACCAGTTCTAAAGAATTGATGAATTTCTTTCCTGCTTCTAATCCACCTTGAATTCCAAAACCTATTATAGCACCAGCTCCTTTTGATAAATATTTATCTGCTTTTTCTTTTTCAGAGCTTGATTCCAATCCTGGATAATTTACCCATGTTACCTTCCTATTACTCTCTAGATATTTAGCGACTTTAAGAGCGTTTTCACAGTGCCTTATCATTCTCAAATGCAGTGTTTCAAATCCTTGCAGGAATAGGAACGCATTAAACGGGGCCATTGCCGGACCAATGTCTCTGAGCAAAGTAACTCTTGCTTTAATTATATATGCAATATTACCCATCGGCTCAAGTGCTTTAACAAAATCAAGACCATGATAACTAGGATCTGGATCTGCTATAAGAGGGAATTTACCGTTGGTCCAATCAAATTTTCCGGAATCAACTATAAGCCCTCCGATAGATGTTCCATGCCCTCCAATAAACTTAGTTGCCGAATAAACAACTATATCAGCACCATATTCAATTGGTTTGACCAAATATGGAGTCACCGTATTGTCGATAACTAATGGAATTCCATTCCTATGTGCTATCTTCGATAGAGCTTCAATATCTGTCACATTTAACTTTGGATTACCTACAGACTCCGCGTATATCGCTTTTGTTTTTGGAGTAATCGCTTCTTCAAAACCTTTTAAATTGCCTGAATTAACAAATTTGACATTAATGCCAAACCTTTTGAACGTGTAGTTAAATAAGGTATACGTTCCTCCATAGAGATTGTCTGCTGCAACGATCTCATCTCCTGCTTGCGCAATATTCAACAAAGCAAGAGTTATTGCAGACTGACCGCTTGCTGTTGCAAGTGCGGCTACACCACCGTCGAGCGCAGCGATCCTTTTTTCAAGCACATCTGTAGTAGGATTCATTATACGTGTATATATATTTCCGAATTCCTTCAATGCAAAAAGATTTGCAGCATGATCTGAATCTTTAAAAACATACGATGTTGTTTGGTAGATCGGAACTGCTCTTGAACCTGTAGTCGGATCCGGCTCTTGCCCTCCATGAAGGCATATTGTTTCTGGATTTACTTTTTTTTCAGTATTATTGTTTGACATTCTTTTCTCCCTGATTATTTCTATTACCCCATTCTCTGGGTTAATAAGCATTTTTATAATAGATTAAAAAACAATTTTTTACTTATATCGAGTAAACTTGAAGATTCTGTTTACTCTTAAACTTTTCTACCATATCTGCAAAATTATTTGATTCCAATGTTTGTGTAATCTTTTCTGATATATCCATCCATATATCCCTTGAGACACAAGTCTCTGATCTGCTGCAACAACAAGCGTTATCAACACAATCAACAAGGCACATCGATCCCTCAAGAACATAAATGACATCTTTCAATGATATTTGTTTTGGATTCTTAGCAAGTTCGTATCCACCACTTGCTCCGCGAGTCGAATTTATTAAACCCGCATTTTTTAGCGGTGCGATCAACTGCCACAAATATTTTTCCGTTATTTCTGTTCTTTTAGCAATATCTTTTAATAGTATTGGCCCTCTTCCATAATGAATGGAAAGATCCAGTACTAATCTTGTACCATATCGTCCTCGGGTTGATAGCTTCATTAAAAATACCTATAATTATGTCTACTATGTCTATTGCTTTAGTAGAGATTATGCCATAAAAAAAACCATTTGTCAATACCCTTTTAACTGCGAATTGATTCGTATTGCCTCACATAAAATTTCACATTGCCTGTTAATAACTAATTCATAGGTTCTTCTGGTGGGAAGGTATCGTTGATAGTAGACTCTCTCCATTCGATAATATTTGCTATAAATGGTAAAAAAGGTATCGTTCGATCAGAATTTAGAGCTGGATTAAAGATATAGTTTCTCGTCGCAAAAGAATTTAGATTTATAGCAGTATCCCCTTCTCCTCTAGCCGCTATTGCTCCAGTAAAATTTAGCGTCCCAAAGCCCTGTCCTTCAGAAACAATAACCCCTTTAGAGTCACCGCCGCCGTCAGCAATTAAAAAGGCCTCTATTGATAAATCTCCGCCTTGAGATACAGAGTCTTCCGTAATTATAATATCTTTTTTAGCAAAAACACCAATCTGAGGACGAACTGGCAGACTTTCATCTGGCTCAATATTACCACTAATAAAAATATTTCCACTAGATACAACAAGAGGAGAAAAATTATACTCCCCAAAAATAGTAATATCGCCTTCAGCAAAAATAATAATAGGAGCTGCATTTAAACCTCCTAAAGTATTTAAATCAACTGTCAAGTCTCCACCATGATAAATCCCCTTACCAGATGCTTCCAGCTCAACAGCTATTTCTCTATAACGATTTAAATTAACACCAGCAAAAGTAATTGAGGGTATTTTATAACTGGTTATTGCGCCATCATCCTCACCAAAAACATTGGGGTTATCTTCACCATAAATATCTCGGATATAAAATACACCTCCAGTAACGTATATTGCATTTTCTGGAGGTTCTAACGAAGGATTGACTTCAAAATACACATCTGTCCCAAGAATATCTGCATTTATGCTTGCCCTGCTTTCAATTCTTAAATTACCTAAAGTTGAAACAAGAAAGCGTGCATGACTATCAATGATAGCCCTCGCAACAACAACTCTGGTTAAATCATTTAAGGCATCCCTTCCGATTGATTGAATCCATACTGTCTCCCATCCATTAAAAACGCCTCCATCTTTAACAACAACAGAATAAAAACCAACTGTAGTTTCATCATCATCAAGAGTGCGATTTAATCTAACATCCTGTACCTGTGGCTGCTCATCTTCTCCTGGTCTCCATTCAGAATTTTTTCTTAATTCAAATATAGCCATATCCAATCCTGCTTCAGCCGCATAGAACGCCTCTTGTATTGAATTTCGTTGAGTATCTTCTTTAAGCTGCATTTCAGAACTAAACATAGCTGCAGATAAAACTATCGAAAGAAAGATTACAATACTCAAACTTCCTAAAAGCATAAATCCTGAATTATTTTTTTTAATATTTCTGAACATGACTTTCCACATTAATTCCTAGGATAAAATTCAGATGAAGTACTAACGCTAACATCGCGCGAAAACAAGCTTTCCTTCAAAACCAACGTGACCTTTAAGGCCTTCCCCTCTTTTTTAAAATTTGATTGATCAAAATCTAAATTTTTTGTCAATACAGTCGCATCATAACCTTCTCTCTGCATAGAAAGCTCACCACTATTTGACATCAAATAAATCACACTGGGAGGATCGCTCAGATCATCATAAAATATTGCAGACTTCTGTCCTTCAACAATGATTATATCAATCTGCTGGCTTCTTCTTCCATCAACAGCAACCGTTTCAAATATCGTATTAGCATCATGGCAAAGGTTTGACCTAACAATACTTTCATCCAATGCGACCCCATTTGTTATAAGCACTGTATGAATAAGGCCTATCAACACGCCGACAATTACAAGAACCGTCAACAATTCAGTATAGCTAAAAGCCCTTTCATCCCCAAGGTCAAAACATCTCAATATAACACTTTTACTTTCCCTCAATTTATAAGCCCCCTTGAGTCTTTAAATACACTGTGATTGTAATGTTCTCACCTTTATTTAAGACGGATATCGTTTTATTCACTGGCAAATATACTCCTGATGTATGCGAAACATTTACACTATGTATCCGCTCACCATAATTATAATAAGAATTCCCTGTAGGCAGGTCAGCTGGCGGCCAAGTTTCCTCAACGCCAACAAAATCTACTATACCGGAAGAATTTGTTACATCATTATATAAAGTGTTTGTATATGTCTTTAATACAACGTCCGACCCTGGAACAGGCATGGCCGTTCTTTCATCAAGAACAATTACTTCAATATTCCCATAACCTCGGGGCCATAAAACTGCATCATATTCACTGACTTCATTTGCGACAATATTGACATTTGGTCCTCGGTTATACCAATTATTGCCATCTGATCGATACTCATAATAACCATTATGCCTTGCTATAAAAGAAGCATTTCCTGCACTTAGACGATAACCTTCTTCGGGGCAATCATATATATATTTTCCCAAACCATTAGTTATTTCTGTCTGACTATAAATTATTGCCGTAACATCTGGCAATGGATTTTCGGTAAAATCATTTTTTATTTTCCCCGTTACATTTCCACAAGAAATATCTAACGTAGAAATAATTAAGTCGCCAATATTACGATCAGAATCTCCTATATTAAGGGGACCCACTTCTTTTGTTGCGCTATTACGGTTTTGTTTTGTCAAAGTATCACAACAAGAACGCAGCTCAACTCGGGCATTGGCCCAGACACGGAGATAATTATTATAAGGATTTGAATCTGGAAACATTGCCTGAACTGCTGGCACCGAAAAAACAAAACTTCCATCCATTTGAGTCGTCGCTGTTTGAAGCGCTCCGCCTTTTCTCCAGTAAGCACTATCACTACGAGGCCATAAGGCCTGAATAACTGCACCACCTATTGGATTCCCAATACTATCAATTACACGGCCATAAATATTAACTTCAGGAACAGGAGACAAAGGGATATCAACAGTAATTTCCTCTGCAGGAGAAACACAAATACGGTCGCTGCTTGTATGACCATTCCTGGAGTTAGAGCAAACTAATGATCCGTCTTCCTGATAAATTGATGATGACCATCCTTCTCTATCATAAATGTACGAACATGATGGAAAAGCTGCATACGCAGATCGATAAGCATCATAAGTGTTCAAAGTAAAACACTGTTGATCAGCATCTTCAAAAGGAATTGTGAAAGAAGTTTCTCTACGATTATAGACCCTTGGAAGAAACAAAGAACCATTCTTATAAATAGACATACTTGCACTATTAAAAGTATCAACTAAATAATCGTTATTTGTGTGATCAACAACATTTACGTATATTGTTGCATCATCAGGTTTAGGCTCCAATTCAATATTGATAAAAACTTCCTGATTTGCCTCGACGATAAGTTGTGGTTCATCAGAGTGGACAAAAGGATAATAACTGTCATGCTGCGCTGTTATTGCCCAATTTCCTGCAGTAAGAACAAATCTTCCAGAATCCGTATCAATAAAATCAAAGTTGGCACCTTTTTCATCCATAACTATTTGTGATCTGGTTGCGTGTGTTTCAGAACCATTAATTAAGCTAGCGCTAATAGTTACATTTTCGACAATGCTATTTGATGGACCTGAAGACCTTACAATCCCAATAATATTTCCAGGCAAGGGATCAGGCGGTCTTGACAAAAGAGCTATCGAATAAAGCTCCCGAGATTGCATAGATTCATTCCACCTAACCGTTATTAATACTCTTTTTAATTCTGTACTGTCATTTTCTTCAGACACCTCAAGATATCGAGTGAATCCGGGAAACGATAATGAAATATCTTCAAAACCACATGTATCTCCTCCTATTTCTTGTGTGGGGAAGTTACAATTTTCTAGCTTATCAAAAAATATCTGAGATACTCTTGATATTCTTTCTACTTCTTCTTGGCTTTGATTGAGAATGTTAACAGCATTACTATAGTTCTGAGATATTTGACCAGACTTTGCTAGCACAGTAATTGCCATCCAGCTTGTTGCACTTATTAAAGTGATAACAATCATACTGACAATAACCTCAATAAATGTGAGTCCTCTGTTTGAAATATCTTTCACCATATATTACTCATTTATTTTTGTTTCATTTTGTATCCATTCTCCCGGATACATTCCTTTGTTAAAAAACAAAACCCCCATAAGTAATAACTTTATGGGGGTTTAAATAAAACAAAATGTTACTATTAATTAGACCCCTGAACGATCGTTGGAATAATTGTAATAATTAATTCAGTATCTAATACCGTGTGCTTTTCATACTTAAAAAGATTTCCAAGTAAAGGCACATTCCCTAAAAATGGCACTTTATAAAGATTTTTTTTGTCTTCTTGATTTAACAGTCCCCCCAAAATAAATGGCTGATGGTTTTTCACTCTGACATAAGCAAGAGCTTCCCGTGTTTTAACATGAGGAAACTCATCATTAGGCCCACGAAATGCAAAAATATAACTTACTTCGGGTTTCACTTTAAGCACAACAAAATCGTCCTCAATAATACTCGGTGTAATGCTCAGCCTGATACCTGGTTCCACCCAACGAACATCTGTCGTTGCTACTCCCCCCGTTACATTAGTTATCGTATAGGGAATACGATCTCCCACAAATATCTCAGCCTCTTTATTATTTAATGTCGTAATACGAGGATTAGACAAAACTTTCGCTTTGTTTTGATTTTCTAACATTTTAATAATTTGCGTAATCTGTAAGGGTGATCGCTGAAAAGCAAATGCCTTATAAACTGACCCTGCAACATCTTCAACATTATCAAATTCTAGAGGACGACCACTCTCTTGAAACGAAAGTGACATAGAATCTGACCAGTCAATACCGAATTCTTTCAAAGCATCTTTGTTAATTTCAATAATTTTTGCTTCCAAAACAACCTGTGGTTGAGCCTGATCTATTTGCTTGATAATATTTTCTGCTCTAACAAGAACATCTGGCTCTCCTACAAGTATCAAACTATTAATCTCCTGACTGGCACTAGTCTTCAGATCAAGATCATTAATAAGAGTTATTGCCTCATCAACGTTAATATTGTGAACCTTTATCACCTTAGACACAATATTTTGCTCCCTCAAATTCTCTCTTCTTGTAATATAAAGAGAATTCTCTACCTGCTGAAAACCTAAATCATATGATTTCGAAATTAAAAGTAATGCCTCTTTTATAGTCACCTGCTTAAGATTCAAATCAAAAGTGTTATTTTTTAAACTGGGATCTAAAACAATATTCATATTTCCTATCTCGCCAATAATCATAATAATATCGCTTAAGTTTGTTTCATTAAAATCCAAATCTATTTTCTTATCATGATATTTTGGATCAATAATATTCAAGATAATATCACTTGCAGTAAAAACCTGTTTTTCAATGGCTTTCTCGGGAATTTTGTTTAACTCAACAACAGGATTTTTTTCAGATAACTCAACTTTTTTGTATTCTAAATAATCTTCCTTAATACTCTGATGATTTTGAATATCCTTTATCTTTTGATCACCAATCTCTATTTCCCAATATTCATTACCAGCATCTAAAGAAATTTGTTCAAGTTCTTTTCTGAAATCAATATCAGAATCATCGATCCTATTGATATCTTTTTGTTTTAACAATGCTGATTGAGTCATTTCATCTTCAGGCGAAGCTTTAGATATTTCATCACTTTGGCCCTTAATATGAAGGTCTTCTGCGTAAGCTATTGCACCGCTGTGTCCGACCAATAAAAAAGCAGAAATAACAATAAATGTTCGTATTTTCACGTTTATTCACCTCTCTTCAATTTTATTATTTGCGATCCATTTGATAAAATAACCGTATCATTCTGAATCTTTTTAATTGTATAACCAGATAATTTGTCCTGTAATCTAAAAGCGCCTCTTTCAGATCCATTTTTTAAAAACGCAACATATTCCCCGTTATCTTTAGAAACCCCAAGAAAACGAAAACTTTTAACATCTGAAGTATTCATCGGGCTATCCATCTTTGAAATTGAGTAAGCTTTTTGATTCAAAGGCTTAAAAGGATCTTTAGTTATACTCAACTCTTCTCTTTTTGGCTTAAGTATTAACTTTGCTAATTCAAGATTATTTACACTTTCAGATGATCTTGCCGTCTTCCTCGTATCCTCTATTATCACAGGCTTGACTTTTTTCGTCTGCTCACATCCAGCTAAAAACAAAAATGATCCAGTAATGGTTAAAATCACTATTACGCTATTAGCTATAATTCTGTATTCTTTAAACACCTTATTGATCGTTTTACTAATTATATTATTCATTAAGATCTCTCAGGCTAAATATCTTTATAGTAAAATTACATTTTAGTTTTGGATATTCTCTACTTGAAGCCATTTTCACATCACTAACTAATAAAAGCTGCTTAAATTCTTCCAAATAGCTTAAGAACTGAACAAATGACCAGAAGTCCCCCTCAACCATGACAGAAATAGGAAGATACACTAAAGAGAAGTTTTTGTCTGCTTCGCTCTCTTGAGATCCGCTTACTTTATTCTTTAAACGTCTTCTTTTTTCAAGAACTGATTGCGTCATTTCTATATCATTAGGAATAACGACTTCCTGGAACTTTTTCGTCTTCATATCCACAATATTAATCGATGCTTTTTGAGCATATTGAGATATCCCTTCTAGAAACGAAGGCACATCTTGTTCATTGAAAAGATATTCTTTAAATTCAGATTTCTCTTTCTCATACTTCTCTAGACTCAATTGTATTTCCAATATTTCCTTCTGTACATCCTCAAGCGCAAGCTTATTATTTTGCCACTCTGTCTTTACTTTAAGATATTTAGAATATCTATTAATTGAAATCATAAAGGCTATGAAAATAAACACTATTGAAATAGCAATAACACTTTTATTTATTCTACTTTTAATCAACGTTCTTATCCTTTACGTTTTGCAAATTAGCAAATATACCAAAACTATAAATTTTCTGATCTTCAAGCTGTTTTTCCCGAAGAAAACTAAATTTTGCTTTTTCTAGAATAACTGACTCGTCAATTCGTCTGATTAACCCGGCAATAGATTCCATGTTATAAGCTTCCCCAATTATTTTTGCACTTCCTGATTCAGCAAATTCAAAAGAATTTAATGCCAATTCTTCCGGTAATTCTTTGGCAACTACTGCCAAAACCTGCGCCCATGAAATACGATTTAAATTACGAACATAAGTCGCTTGACTCAACAATTTATTGCGGGTATTTGCATACTCCTCTTGTATTTGAAACAACCGTTTAGATTCTTTTTTTAATGTCTCATATTTGAAAGTAATTTTCCTTGACTCATTCTCCATCTCCATTTTTTTAGTGTTCAGGGAATACATAAAATAACTCAAACAAACCATGATAAAAACCAATGCAATAGCTGTGTTTTTAAGCATTTTATTGAGGTACTCTTGAATTTGGAAATTTTTAAAAAAGTGAGTGAACGGATAATCTATTTTTTTTCTAAAGATATGGTACAAAATAGGTGTCGCAGCCAAAATATAAATTGGATTAAAACTAGATTCATCTTCAACAGACAACTCTTTTATATCCTTTAAAGTTAGAATTCTTACATTGCTTTGGCCAAGATCTGCTTGGAGTCTTACATCTAAGCCCTTGACTTTATCCATATCAAATATTAAATTCAACTCTTCAATAACTTCATTTTTGTTTTCCGATAAATACGATTTCAACACTCGACTCAACTCCGATGTCCAGTTGGAAATAAGATGATTTTTCTCGTCATCCATTTCTATTTTTGAAAGCGTCTCTGACCCTATCGGCAACTTATAAATTAGTTTATATATCTCACCCTCAACAATAGTCAAAAATGAACATTCATCATGAACAATAAGAATGGCTCTAGATTGTTCAATTTTAGTTTTAGGCGAAGTCTCTTGTGCAAAAAATACCGGCAATATATTCTTTAAATTTAATGGCGCGATGTCTACATCCTTAAAGTTAAAATTTAGTTTTTTAATATTTTCGAGAAGAAAATTAAGAGTTTTCTGGGGAATCGCAGCAATTACAACTTTTTTACTCTCTGCTTTGAAACGATAACTACTGTAAATGCTTTCATAAGACGTGTTATAAAATGTAGGTATTTTCTCAATTTCACCGGAGATAACCTCTTCCATCTCGACCGGAGACATTTTGGGAAGAATGACCTGATGAATAACAGTATCTTTAGATGAAATCGTTAAAAATATCCTGTCAGGAAAGAGCAACTCTTTTTCAAGAAATTTAGAAATATTCTGGGTCAAAGATCCTGGCAAATTCAAATCGTGATTAGATTCAAATTTGCCAGTCTTTAGGATATGATAAACATCTCCCTTTTTCTCAAAGTAGATGCATCTAATAACTTTTTCGGCAACTTCAACGCCAAGAAGTTTTTCATTTTTTGAAAACACATTATTATAGTATTGCATACTAAAACATTCTTTCTAATCCTGATCCAGATCGACTTCATTTCTTATGTAAAGACAATCTCAAACAATAATAAATCTCAACCTAATTGAATTAATATTGACCCATTTATTCAGATGCACATTCAAGCGCAGCAACATCATCTGGAGCAGATGTACTTGAAGCACAGGCTGTTTTTCCACTTACAGTTGCATCATCAACTATAGAATAATCTCCCCCAAATGGATTTGTCGGCCAAGATTCTAAATACTTTACCCCATCAGCAGTTAATTCAGCTTCTGAATCGCACAAAGTAAAATCTCTAGTAGCATTAAAGCACATTAAAATAGCAACTTTGATTGAATTGATATTGTTACGATGTTCTGTAACATTTCCTCTTTCGATTGCCTTAAGTGTATTTGGCAAAATCAATGCAAGCAAAATACCAGCAACCACCATAACGATAAGAATTTCTGTTAGTGTAAAACCTTTTTTGTTCATTTAATTAATCCTTTCTTAAATTGTTAAATCTCTGTTTTTAATTAAAATTAATATTATTTACTGGATAATGCACTGTTGAACATACATATATTGCTTTTCGCTTAACTTATACTCTTTTGATGTTTAATTTTATCAACACAATTAACCTAAGAATTGATCAACATACTGAACTTTGGGAACAAAAAGCACCCCGTTCGACAATTCCGACCTCTCTCTATTATTAAGAGCAATATTCGTGCCACTTTTGATTTTTTCTTTTAAATCATTCAAAACAATAAAATGTTTCAAACGGCAATTAATCCCTGCCAAATCGAAAATACTGGCAAATAGATAGCTAAAAGAGTAATCAAAACTATTCCGCCAACAAACAAAATTAAAATGGGCTCAACAATTGTAAACATTTTACTTTGATTATAATCAACTTCTTCATCATAGTGGATAGCAAGACTTTCCAAAATTTTTGTCAAATTTCCACTAATCTCGCCGGCCCCGATCATCTCAACAAGCATAACTGGAAAAAGCTTTACCCCTCTGAAAGAGTCATACAATGAATTTCCCTGCTCTAATTTATCCTTCAATTCGTCAATATCAGCATCCATTCGACAATTGTTAGTTGTTGTTTTTGCAACAGTAAAAGATTCTATTATCGGCAATCCAGCACTTAATAAAATACTAAGAGAATGTATAAACCTACTTAAAATAATTGAATGAAGGATATTACCAATATAAGGTATTTTGAGCTTATAATAATCAAGATAATAAGAGTAGCGTGGGCGTTTTCTGAGCATTTTGAGCAAAAAGTAAACGACTATACTTAGTAGAATTATCCCTAGAATAAAATACCTTGATCTAATAACAGCCGAAATTTTCAGCACAAAAAGAGTTAAAGCCGGCAATTTGACATCAAGCCTTACAAGAACTTTCTGAAATATGGGAACAACATACACAAACATACAAATAAGAACCAAAATTGCTGCTGTCATAACTATCGTCGGATAAAGAGCTGCCATTTTTGTTTTTGTATGAACACGTTTTTGATTCTCTAAATACAATGTTAGCTTTCTTAAAATCTTGACTAATCCTCCAGCCTTTTCTGCAACCCTAAACATTGCCCTATAAATATCTGGAAAGATATTCGAAAATTCATCAAGTGCTTCTGATATTGTTTTTCCTTGTTCTAATTTATCTCGCATATGACCTACAACTAATTGAATCGTTTTATCTTCGGATTGCCACCAGAGAATATGTATTGCAGATAAGATAGGAATACCCGATTCGATCAAAGACGTTAATCTACGAGTGAAAATAAGGAGAATATCCAGATTAACACGCTTTTTAAATATTTTTTTTCTATCATATTCCTCTGCTGAAACGAAATAATATTTATTTCCGCGCAATTTCCTTTTTAGTTCTTTTTTATCTTCAGCTTCAGTGAAACCATAAAGAGATCTACCTGTCTCGTCTTTTAATCTATATATATAATTTTTCATGTCTTATCAATACAGTGGTCCTTACCATACTAAAACATCTCTTTAATGTAGTACGATTCCTCACCATTCCTCTTTCTTTTATATTGCAATTATTCGAAGCAGTTCCTCCATCGTTGTCTTTTTTTGAATCACTTTATGCATCCCTGCCACCTTTATTCTTTTCATCCCTGCGCTCAAAGCTTTTTGTGATATCTCTTTTTCATCAGCTGACTTTAGTATTAAGCTTTTTATATCTTCATCTATATTCAACAATTCAAATACACCTAATCGACCTTGATATCCTGTTTGTAAACATTTACTACATCCAGCTTCCTGAGCCAAAATAATATTATCTTTTACACTCATAACCTGCTGAATAACTTTCTTCCTTGCTTTATCTGGCTCGTAATCTTTTTTACAATCTGGACACAATTGACGAACAAGTCTCTGTGAAATGACTCCATTAATTGCACTACTAATTAAAAACGGCTCAATATTCATTTCTAATAATCGCGTAATAGCTCCAACGGCTGTATTTGTATGCATCGTTGAAATAACCAAATGTCCTGTAAGAGCTGCACGTATCGCCATCTGTGCTGTCTCAACATCCCTGATTTCTCCTACCATTATAATATCTGGATCATGCCTTAGAATATGTCTAATCGAGTTCGAAAATTTATAGTCAATATACGGATTAACAGACGTCTGATTAACACCTTCCATTTCATATTCAATTGGATCTTCAACAGAAATAATATTTTTATCGGTCTTATTCAAAATGTTTAACATCGCATAAAGAGTCGTTGTCTTACCCGCACCCGTTGGCCCCGTAACAAGAAACAAACCATGTGGCCGACTAAGAAGTCGATTCATTATCGTTCTTTCTTCTGGATCCATTCCCAATAATTCCAGGGATTTAAAAGCAAACTCTTTGCTTAAGATTCGCAAAACTAAACTTTCCCCATTAGAGTTTGGTAATGTTGAAATTCGTATATCGTACTCCATTTCTCCATTAACAAATGAAGTCCTACCATCTTGGGGTCTTCGGCTCTCAGCAACATCCATTCCTGAAATTATTTTCACACGGGAAATGATATTACGCTCTAACTCTTTAGATATGTTCTCTTTTTGGTACAAAACACCATCAATTCTAAAACGAACACGTAAAGTATTCTTTAGTGGTTCAAAATGTATGTCTGATGCCCTCTCTTTGATAGCCCTTCTTATGAGTGCATCAACCAAATTGATTACAGGAGAATCTTCTATGGATTTATTCCCCGTTGCTTTTATTGCATTTATAGAGTGGAGCGAGTCAGAATATTCTTGGATAATTTTTTCAATATCTTGAATATTTGACATGACGGGCTTAATAAGACATCCACACTTCACCTGAATATCTTGTAAGGCACTAATATCTTGGGGATTATTTGTTGCGATTGTTAAATAATTATTATCAAAATCGATAGGAACGATTTTATATGTTTGCATCAAATCATATGAAACCATATTCATTATTTCTGCAGGAATCTTCACATCACTTAAAGGAACATACGGCAGTTGATACTGAGCTGCGAGAATCCTTATTAATTCATGCGCATCAATCCACCCTTTTTCTAGCAATATCTTGCCCAAGTGTCGACTATCTTTTTTTTGCATCTCAAGAGCTTCATCCAACTGATCGATTTTAATCAACCCTTCTTCAAAAAGCACTTCACCTAATCGTAGAGATTTGTTTTGCATAATTTTTTATAATTTTGAAATATATTCAAATATTAATTTTGCAAAAACTACTTTCTACACATAAACAAAAGAGAAACCTCACTTTGTTGTGATTTTTCAAAAACTATTCTTATTTTTAATGAATTATGTATAAAAAGTACTTTTCGGTAAAGTATGCAATATGGCCGCAACTTTGTCAAGGGGAGGACAAATACTCGAATTGACTAACATTAAATGTTACCCGTGGAATCTGAAAGTACCATTCATTGACTCATAATAAATGTTACTCTTGAAGCTTAGGAGG
>JAHJCZ010000059.1 GCA_018812705.1 Candidatus Omnitrophota bacterium | reverse complement strand
GTAAGTGAAGGGATAAAGAAGATAATTTCTGTCAATGTGCTTCAGTCTCCTGGGGATATTTTAGCGGGTTTTGAAATATCACATAAGAAAATAAAAGAGCGCAATAAATTAGGGTTTTTAAAGTCCCCTGGGAAATACCTAAAATTTAAATTTGGCCGAATGGTCTCTAGTGTTTTTGATTTTAATATTTCGGATATTATCGTTAATACTTTGCAAGCGGCTGAATATGTTATAGCTGAACAAAGTGCACAGCAGGCTGATGTTGCCATACATCCTGACCTTGTGGGGGTTGAGTGGTATGAAATATATAAAGTGAATGATCTTATCAAGCGAGGTGAGGACGCAGCACGTGCAGTCATAGATGATATTAAGAAGTTAGTAGAGGAAAAAGAGTGAAGGATAAAAGGAAAATAATCAGAGTTGGTATAAGGCCGACAAATCTTGCTATGAAGCAACTAGATGAGATCAGTTCTTTGCTTGAAAAAAAGGGCTATGAAATTGATCTGACGAGTAAGATATTTGATACAAAAGGAGATAGAGATAAAGAGACTTCTTTGATACAGAATACAGTTGAAGACTTTTTCACGGACTCGCTCGATAAAGCATTGCTTGACGGAGAAATAGATATCGCTATACATAAAGCAACCCATTTGCCAAGGAAGCTCATAAATGGTCTTAATGTTTTTGCTATTACATCCAGTATTGATGATGTTGATGTTTTTGTCGGCAATACGTCTTTTAATCAGCTTTCTGATAGGGCGAAGGTGGGAACAAACAGTTTGTTAAGACAGAAATTCGTTAAAGCTTTAAAACCAAAAGTAGAAGCTGTGGATATTAGAGGCAACTTGGAAAACAAGATAGGTCTTATTAAAAAAGGCGACTATGCTGGAGCCATATTCTCAAAAGTAGAATTGGAAAGGGTAGGGCAGCAGAATCTGATAAAAGATGTCATGCCTTGGGAAACAGAACCTCTTCAAGGACAAATAGCTGTTGTTGGGCGTTCTTGTGATTTCGAGCTAAAGAGCATCTTCTCAAAGATAGATGCAACAATGAAGAACGGTAATATCTTATATACAGGAACAAGCCCCAAGAAATATAAGCTTTTAGGTAATATTATACATTTTCCTATGGTAGAGATATTAAGAATAGATTTTGGTGAAAAAGAAGCGAGGCAAATAATTAATGACCTTGATAGGTATCATACGATATTATTTGCAAGCCGTTTTGGTGTTAAGTACTTTTTTGAATTGCTTGAACAGAACGGATATTTAATTTCTGATATGAGCATAAAAGATTTTATAGCAATAGGTCAAGATACTGCATATGCATTGAAGTGGTATAATATGGAACCTGTCCTTACGGCAGAAATAGCGATTGGTCAAAGCTTATTCGATGACATTGCCAGAAAATATGATCTAAACAATAAAAAGATACTTTTTCCTAGAGCTTCAAATATCAGTGCGTGGATGAAAAGAGAGTTAGACCGTCTGGAAGTTAATGTTGAAGAAATAATAGTGTATTCAAATAAAAAACCAAACAAGAAATTGTTGTCTTTTGAAGATGTCGATAAGATTTTATTCACGAGCCCTTCGACAGTTAATAATTACCTTGAAGATTATTTGATAATACCCGATTCGTGGGAAATCCTTTGCAAGGGCCCTCTTACCAGCATGGTTTTAAAAGAAGCCGGCTATCATAGTGTTGTTCTAATATAATAAACCTTATGGTCAAATTTAAGAGTTCTAAAGATTATATCCAGCAAGCAAGTAAGATAATGGGCTTTGATACTCAAGAGCCAGGTCTTGCACAAAAGATCAGTGAGCGTTCAATGGTGATACGATCTGCTAACGGCGCAGAGATCGTTGATCAGGAGAACAATGTTTATACTGATTATTGTATGGCAGATGGTGCGTTAATTTTAGGGCATGCGCATAGAAATGTTGTTTTGGCTGCAAAAAAAACTGCTGAGAGAGGTATATCGTTCTGCTCATTTACTCGTCACGAGGTTGAATTAGCAGAGCATATTGTCAGAAGGATACCGTCTTTAGAAGTTGTTAGATTGTGCCAAACGTCTGCTCAAGCTATTAAAAATGCAATTAGCTTATCTAGAGAATTTACCCAAAGAAAGATAGTGGTTTCTTTTAGTGGATGTTCTTATGATAATGTTCATACTGATGAAGGCGATGATATTAATGTTAAATTGCCTTATAACGACATAGAGGCTCTTGATAAAATCGTCAGCAAAATCAATGGTGAGATCGCCTGCTTCCTAGTGGAACCTGTTGCTACTACCATGGGAATTGTTTATGCTGAAAGTAAGTTTTTACAAGCATTAAAGGACCTGTCAAAGAAACACGGAATAGTTCTTATTTTTGACGAGATAAATACAGCGTTTCGTGGACTAAAAGCCAGTTATCAGCAGGAATGCGGGATCAATGCAGACATAACTTGTCTGGGAAAGATTATTGGCGCAGGATTCCCTCTTGGAGCTTATGGAGGCAGGAGAGAAATTATTCAATGCCTTGATAGTAAAGAAGATCAATTTAATGACGATGCATTTTATCAATGTCCGGTGATCGCCAAAGCAGGATTGGCAGCGCTTAGATTGTTGAATGAAAATTTGTATAAAGGGTTAGAACGAAGGGCTAATAATTTCTTTACTAGGCTCAATGAGATTTTCAAAATAAATGATATAAACGCATATGCTTCGTGTTATAAATCAATAATGAGTATTTATTTTCGTAAGGAACCAATATATAATCTTAATGGTTATATGGAAGCTTCTAGCGAAACTGAATATGATAAGCTTTATGAATATTTGAAGAGCAATGGAATTAGATTCCCGAGAAGTTACAATAAGCCGTTTTGCATCTCTGCTTTGCATAGAAAGAAAGATCTAAATAAACTATTGAGCTTCATAGAAGAGTATTTTTTGAAGCAATAAAATTAAACAAGGGGAATAAAATGAGAAAATTTAAAGAATTATTTTCGGGTTTGGCTTTAATAATGGTTGTTTGTATGACGGCAGGATGTGTTCCTTTATTTCTTGGTGCAGCAGCTGGCGCTGGAGGCCTTGGTTATGCGCGTGGGACTTTAGAACAGGCTTTTGATAGGCCGGTTAAAGATATTTATGAGGCAAGCTTGGCTGGATTAAAAGATAGAGGTTTAGTGGTTAAGGATGATGACCTTGAAAATCATTTGGCAAAGATATCTTTTGAATTTGAGGACGGTAAGAATGGAACTATTATTGTAAAGGCTTTCACGGAAAAATCATCAAAGATCATAATTCGTGTTGGAGTATTTGGGGATGAAGCCAGGGCCAATATGATCTTAAATGCAGTTTTGAATAATTTATAATTTCACAAAAAGGAAATGATATGGATATAGTCATTAATGTAACGGATAGGCCATGGGGATATTATATTAAGTTCTTGCAGGAAGAAGGTGTGTGGGTGAAGCGTGTTGAAGTTAATCCGTCAGGAAGATTGAGCCTTCAGAAACATTTACACCGTTCTGAAAAATGGAATATCGTTACAGGCAAAGGCTTTATAGAACTTAATGGTGAGGAAAAAGAAGTCGGCCCAGGTGACGTTGTTGATATTCCTGTAGGAGTTGAGCATAGAATTGCTAATGTCGGAAATGAAAGGTTAGTATTTATTGAAGTTGCTTGTGGCGATGACCTTTCAGAAGAAGATATCGTTCGTATTGAAGATGATTATTATAGAAAAGGCGAATAATAGCAGTAAACAAAAATTAGAGATTTAAATAAAAGGTAATACCGTTTCATAACGATAAGGTGTTGCCTTTTTTGTTTTTATGCTTTTC
>JAHJCZ010000058.1 GCA_018812705.1 Candidatus Omnitrophota bacterium | reverse complement strand
TTAAAAAAAAATTTTAAAGGAATTTTACATGTTATTTAAAGCACTGGAAATAATGTGCTTAGAAGTTGACAGAATATCAAATAAACTTGACAAAAGAACAAATATAATCTATACTCTGTTTATTGGTAAAGAATTACTATCTGAAATAAAGCGTTTTAAGGAAAAGGAGGCAAAATGGAACAAAAAGACCTAGAGTTAAAAAATCTTTTAAAATCTCCAGTTAATGAAATTACAATTTATACGGTTATGAAAGTTCTAGCAAGGATGAAGGAATATTTAGGATTAGAAGCAATGCTTCAATATATGGAAAGATACTCAATGTTTATTGAAAAACAAAATCCTGAATTGAAAAAGACAGTAAGAAAAGCGATAGTTAATCTTGATGTTGTAAATATGTATATTGAAGGAATGGATAAATGACCGGGCAAGAACTTGTGATTAAAATGAGAATTTCCTTAGTAATATTTTTAATCACCAGTTACGGTTTTGAATATAACTTATCAATTTGGCAAAAATTAAATGAAAGCTTTAATTCGGAAGTCAAAAGCATATTTATTGATGCAAATGAAAGTAATGATATTTATGTTGGAACGTCAAAAGCACTTTTTGTTTCTAGTAATGAAGGAAAGGACTTTACGTTTGTCTATGCACCATCAGGAGAAAGCGTAGTAATTAATGAGATATATGTTCCCCCAGAGGAAGGCTTGACAATATTTATTGCAACTGACGCAGGATTATACAAAAAAAGCGGCTTTGATAATAATTGGAGCCGCATTTTTTATTCATCAAATAAAGAAGAGGCAAAGTGCTTAGCCGTTAAAAAAGTAAGCGGAAAGATATTTTTGGGAACAGAAAGGGGGCTTTTATATAAGAGAAGCGATAGTTCGAATTTTGTAAAAATTATAGGAAACTTTGATAATAAGGCAATTAACCAGATCAAGGAATATGAAGGCCATTTATTAATAGCAACTAACAATGAAATATTTGTTTTGGATGTTGAATCTGTTGAATCAAAAAGGATATTTTTTGCAGGAAGTTATTATGGGTTAAAGGATGAGGAGGAAGTTGATTATGAAAAACAAAAGATATTAAAAATATTATCAACTAAATTAGGTAATAATCCTGCTGTTTTTGTTGTTACAAATAATGAAATATTTTACAGCTATGATTTGGGTATTAGATGGGAAAGAATTTGGGCTGATAGCATACCAGTAGATAAAGCAACTGCAATGGTTGTTAATGATACTAAAAACTTAAGCCACGGAGAATGCAATAATGAACAGATAAATTGTCTGGATATTATTGTCTCAACTAAGAGGGGAGTGTTTCTTTATAGAAAGGGAACGTGGAGCCCTGTTTATAAAGGAATGGAAACTAATAATGTGAATTGTTTAGCAATGGGTGCGGAAAGAAAGGTTTATGCGGGTACGGATAAAGGTGTTTTCACTCTTCTTGTTTCAGATAGCCTCCCCTCGAATGTTGAGATTGCCTCAAAATACAAATATATAGATGTGAATAATGAATTTGAGCATGAACCAGAGATCAAAGAGGTTCATCACTTAGCAATAGAGTATGGTGATGTAAATCCGGATAAAATACAGAATTGGCGTAAATTAGTCAAGAAACGCGCTTATTTTCCAGATGTTTCTTTGAGCTTGGATGTTGATCGCAATAGAACGATATCTAATAGCATTTATGGTTCGTATACAAGTGGGGGTCAGCATTATGTTGGCCCTAATGATAAAACCTTTTATCGAAATACAGGTGTTGGAGTTTCACTGTCATGGGATCTTGCGGATATTGTTTGGAGTTCAGATCAACTATCGATCGACTCACGATCAAAAATGATGGTTGAATTACGAGAAGATATCTTGGATCAAGTCACAAGATTGTATTTTGAAAGAAGACGAGTTCAGATTGAGTTATTAACATTAGCTGAAAATGAACCGCAGTTAAAGATGGATAAGGAAATGCGTCTAGCGGAATTAACAGCATTGCTTGACTCATTCACCGGTGGAGAGTTTAGCAAGCGAATTGAGGCAGGTAGAAAGTAGAATGCTGCAAGAAAATATAAGCGATTTGAAAATTAAAACGGAAAAAATATCCCCGGCTGCAAATAAGCATTGAAAGGAGTAATGCGATGGTCAGAAAATTAATAGTTCTTACATTGTTGGTTGCTCTTACAGCAACGTCAAGTATTGCTTTTGCAGCAGATGTTTATGTTACTAAGAATGGTAAGAAGTATCACGATAAAGAGTGTCTCCTTATCAAAAACAAGGAAGCTACTGCCAAGAGCAAAGAAGATGCAATTGAGACAGGATATACTCCCTGCAGGAGATGTTTTAAGGAAGATGTAATTGTTGAAGAAAAATATGCTGTGGATAAAGACGCAAAATTGAAAGAAAAAAAGTAAATAAAAATGGTTTGCGAAGTTTGCAGCTAGGGGATATTGAATAATAAGTTTGTTGAAAGAAAAGGGGCGTTTGGTTATTTTTGCTTAAGGCAAGTATCTTTGGGGGATAAACCATTGGGTGAATCGAGGGATACGAGCAAACGCCCCTTTTTCAAATTGTTATATGTTTTAAAAAGAATTTATTCTTAATTTAAACAATATAATTTGCGGCGTATTGAAAGAGATTGTTAAGGAGGGTATGAAATGAAAAAAGGTATGTCTGATGGGATTAAAAAAATTGGAATTTGTTATTTAGTAGTTATTTTTAATGTTAGTTTTACACAGCATTATGCCTATGCGAAGAGAGTAAAAGTTGATAAAAGCAATGCTGTAAAAATTGACGAAAATGTTTCTGTAACGGTAAATGATGGAAACAATAATATCAATAAAGAAATCACTAGAGATGATCTTATTGGTAAAGACAAAAAAGAAGAAGTGCCTGAAATAAAAATTATGAGTAGCATGTCAATGTTTTCAAGTTCAATTTCAAGAGATGCAATCCCTAGTTCTCTTCCCGAGAATTTAATAAAGAATCTACATTTTGATGCATCAAGCGGTTCAGCTTCTATTGCTATTCCACTTTTTGCGCCAAAAGGGCGCGGAGGGGTTCAAGTTTCATTAGGATTAACGTATTCGCCAAGACGTGGAAACGGAGTTCTTGGATTTGGCTGGGGAATTGATTTTGGAAGTATAGAACGGTCTATGAAGAATGGGATACCTAATTATGACAACTCAGACACTTTTATGGCATCTATTGGTGGTTCAGTTTTTGAATTGGTTGGTATTGGAGAAGGGAACTATCAATCAAAGGTAGAAGGGGCATTTATGAAATTCTATTTTGATGGTAATACATGGGAAGTAAAAGATAAAAGTGGCAATACATATTATTTTGGTTTAGATTCCATTTTGGAAGATAACTCACGTGAATCTGAAGGTTCAAAAGTCTTTCGTTGGTATTTAAGTGAAATTAAAGATGTATTGGGAAACTATGTTTTTATAAGACATTTTGAGGATGGTAATTTCGAGGTCAGGTATACAGGTGAGCCGGGAACTGATAGGAATGCTTTAAATTCGGGTACTCATGAATTTCAATATAAGATTATTAGTGAGTTGGAATTATCAAATAGAGAAGATGTAATGTTGTCTTATAAAAGTGGATTTCATATTGAAAATAATAAAAGGATAAAAAGTATAAGTGTATTCTCTGGGGATGGTGCTGATCTGATGAGAAAGTATGAGGTTGATTATGCATACAGTCAAAAGACTGGACGCACTCTTCTGACGAGCTTAACAGAGTATGGGGCTGATGGGGTTACGTCTCTTCCGTTGATTTCCTTTTCGTATTCGGATGATAGTCCAGGCAGCTATACACTTTCCTCTATATTAAGCGATCCATTGATCGGAGATAATTTGTGGAATGCAAGATTTATGGCTTTGTGGGAAGGACATGATTGCCTAGGGCCTTTACCGCCTTATGTAATTGATGGATATAGCCCCGGAACATGGTCTGGAGCATACACACAGAATAATGGTTCTTATGGAGGTTCAGCATGGTCAATTTCAGCAAAGGGTAATTTGCAGTATACGGGGGTTAGAGATCTGGGGCATTACTTCTATACATATGTATATGTAACAGAAGACATAACAATTCCAATAAGTACTTCTCATAATGATGATGACGAAGCTTACTATGTAAATAGCGTGTATGGAAATAATTCCTCTGAATGGGGAGCGAATAACCAAAGGACAGGTTGGCGTTTGAAAGCTGGATATAATCTTGTTGAACATACAAATTACCATCAGCACCAGGAATTTTGGCATAATTTAAATAAGGAGGTCGCAGATAATGTTGCCCTCATGAGCTCTATGCAGGTAATTCTTCCACAATTATCCAGTGATTTTAATGGGGACGGATTAGCAGATGTTGCTACATATTATGCATCAAATGGGGATGTGAAAGTTGCGCTTTCAAATGGCAATGCATTTTTGCCAAAGGAAAAGTGGATCAATGATATTGGAGTAAATAAAAGAGTTGTTCTTGGTGATTTTAATTCTGATGGGAAGGCGGATATTTGCAGTGTTGACGTAATATCCGGACAGTGGAATGTGGCGCTTTCAAACGGAAGTGGTTTTGATGATACAGTTAACTGGATATCAAATTTTGGAGCGAACGGACAGGTATCCGCAGCAGATTTTAATGGAGACGGTTATACAGACTTAGTATCATTCGTTAAGGATTCAGGTTATTACAAGGCTAAGATTGCATTGAATGAAAAAGGAAGTTTTGTAGAATATAAATCAAAGATGCCTATTGTTGGCAAAGATGCAGGTATTCCTTTTTTAGCAGATTTTAATGGTGATGGATTGCCTGATTTTGGTTTATTTAATAAATCTTCTGGTAGCTGGGAAATAAGGCTGAATGTCGGAGATTTAAATTCTGAATATTTATTAGATGAAGAAGTGACCAACTTCGGAGCAAATATGAATATGGTTGTCTCAGATTTTAATTTTGATGGAAAGGCAGATATTGGGTTTTATGATTATTTTCGCGGTAAAATTATTTATAGAAAATCCAAGTCAACAATATTCGGCGAGATCGAAGAAGTTGCAATTGATTTTGCGCTGAGAGATTCTCTTGTTCAAATACAATCCTCGGACTTTAATGGTGACGGTATTACTGATTTTATTGCATACAATGAACTTGGGAATGTCGAGTTAGCTATGTCTGACGGAGAATTTGTTGATCTTCTTAAAGTATACAATAATGGCATTGGTGGTGTTTCTACTATTAAATATGACTCATCATCAGAATTTCAAAATACACAAATGCCGTTTTCAATACCTGTTGTCAAAAAGGTAACAGTTTCAAACAGCCGGGGGGATGAGTATTCAACAAGATACTCATATAGTAATGGTTTATGGGATCCAAATGAACGTGAATTTATGGGCTTTGGTTTAGTTAGGATAACGGATGCTTTAAACAATTATGCAGAAACTAAATATTTGCAGGATGATGTTTATTTAAAGGGAAGAGTGGATTCTGCGGCAAGTTATGATTCATCTGGTTTGATGTTTAATAAAATAGAGAATAAATGGGAAACAGAAATAATCGACGATACTGTAGAGCCTAATATTAAATATGTCAAATTAATGCGCAGTGACAGCTTTATTTATAATGGTGATAATTCTGGAAAACGTACAGCTGTTATAAACTATTATGATGAGAGACCCCAAATAGGCAACTTAACAAAGAGTGTTCAACTTGGTGAAGTAGATTTTGTTACAGGAGATAATATTGGTCTTGATTCACGAAGTGTTGAAACAGAGTATCACAATAATAGGAGTGGAGAGAATTGGTTAATAGGCTTACCAAAGCATATTGTGAGCAAGGATAGTGATGGCCGTAAGATAGGAGAGAGCTGGTTTTATTATGATGAGAGTGAGGCTTTGGATGAGTTGCCGCAGGTGGGCCTATTAACTAAAAATGAACAATGGGCATCTGATGCTGAGAGTACACTGAATCCAGCTGTCAGATATGTGTATGATGGATATGGCAATATTACGTCAACTATTGACCCGAAGGGGAATACTTCTAAAGTAATTTATGATAATAAATTTCACATGTTTGCACTTTCAGTTGAAAATGCGCTTGGGCATTTAGTGTCCAGTGAATATTATGGTGTAAATGATGTTCTGCTGGATAGTGGGGATGGCTATAAAGGATTGTTTGGTCAGTTAAGGTCAACAACAGATCCTAATAATCAAGAAGGAAAGCAATCCTATGATGTTTTTGGCAGGGTGTTTGCAAGTGTCTCTCCAGTTGATACAATTTCTTATCCTACAGCTATTAATAATATTGAAAATTTTGGTGATCATTCAAAAGTAACGACACAAATTAGATTAGTTCGAGGATATGCAGAAACAGTAAAAACTGTAAGTTTTTACGATGGATTGGGACGGTTAATTCAGACAAAAACACCTACTGAAGAGGAAGGCAAGTTTCTTGTTAGTGGCCAAAAGCAATATGAGTTAAGGGGCTTGGTTGATAAAGAATATCTGATGGCATTCAGCGAGGCTTCTCAAGATGTAATTGACTCGATTGATATTAATCAGCCTTATTCGTCAGTTGTTTATGATGCCCTAGGTCGTCCAATTGAAAATATAAATCCAGATGGCACATACTCATCGGTTTCTTTTAGCGATTGGACAGTTGTTTCTATTGATGCAAACGGACATAAAACAGAGACTGATACAGATGCTTATGGAAGGTTGATTGAGCGTCGGGAGTATTTAGGGGCTGATGGAAGATGCAGCTTATACCCATATTTAGATTTTACGCAGTGTGCAGTTACTAAATACAGTTATGATGCCAGAGACAATTTAGTTAAAACAGAGGATGCACATAATAATATAACTTCAATTGGTTATGATAATCTGGGACGTAAAATATATATGGATGATCCGGATATGGGTTATTGGGAATATGTCTATGATCTGAACGGTAATTTGATCGAGCAGACTGATGCTAAAGGTCAATCGATTTCTTTCGCTTATGATGAGCTTAACCGTTTATTAAGTAAAACGGATGGTGGAGATATTAGTGTTGCCTATACATATGATGATTTAGCAAATGGATTTGCCAAAGGAAAGCTAACTAGGGTAGATTATCAAGGGGGAAGTGCTGAATTTGAGTATGATGAGCTTGGCCGCGAAATCCAATCGACGAAGAGCATAGGAGGAAAAGATTATGTTGTCGAAAGACAATATGATGACTTGAATAATTTAAAGGAAATAATTTATCCGGATGGTTCTAAAGTCTTTTACAAATATAACAATATCGGTCAGATCGAGAGTGTTTCAAATGAAGAAAAGTCGTTTGATCAGCATACAAGACTGATCAATGAAACGCAGAACGAACGAAAGAATGTTTGGGAGCAAATTGTTCATTTTTATACAGATTGGTTTGAACCGAATGTTCTTGGGATACGGGAAGCACAGGCAATGGAGATATTGTTTGCTCCTGCTGCGCCGACAATAGAAAGTGCTGAAGCAAGAAATAAAGAAGTTGAATTGACCTGGAGATGTTCTAGGGTAAATTTTAATGTATCTTATACGATTAAATATGGAACAATAAGAGGATATTATGATACTGTTGTTAAGATTAATGATATAGGAAAAAGATCATATATAGTCGACGGATTGACTAATGGAGTTAAGTACTATTTTGTGATGACAGCAATTAATCCAGCTGGTGAAAGCCGTAATTCTAACAGAGTCACCGCAATACCGCAGTTTCCGCAAAACCAAGCCCCAAATGTTGATGCAGGTCTCGATATAGAAATTACTTTGCCTGATAATGTAAATCTTTATGGTGTTGTAAGCGATGATGAATTGCCTGAACCACCAGCAAAGACAAATGTACAATGGTCTCATGTTAGTGGAGCAGGAGTAGTTACGTTTGCAGACAGAGCGATTTCCAACACGACCGCTACTTTTAGTGAAGCAGGAACGTATGTATTGCGTTTGACAGCTAATGATGGTGAATTGAATAGTAGTGATGAGTTAACAATTATTGTCAATTCTGAACTGCAAAAAAACCAAGTCCCAATTTTAAATGCAATAGGTGACAAGATTGTTAATGAGAATGAAATGTTAAGTTTTGCAATCATTGCAAATGACCTTGATGGTGATGTCGTAACTTACAAGGCAATGAATTTGCCTGCAGGTGCAATATTTGATACCTCTACACAGGAGATCGATTGGATGCCAACCTTTGATCAATCGGGAGAATATGCTGGTGTGCTTTTTGAGGTTACGGATGGTAAGGACATTGCGTTTGAGGAGATAGTAATTACTGTTGAAAATGTTAATCGTGCTCCGGAAAAATTAACCGCAAAAGCGATATCGACAAGTAGAATAGATTTAACTTGGGAGCTATCGATAGATGTCCCTGTAGTTGCAGCTTATCGTGTTTATAGGGATGGGGTGATAGTTGCAGAGACAAATGAACTAAACTATTCTGATATTGGCTTGAGAGTTGAGACTCAATATGTGTATAATATAACAGCTATTGATGCGGCTCAGAATGAATCGTTATTATCGGGAGACGTTATTGTTTTAACTTTAGGTACCCCGGAAATTGATGACACATTGATTGTGGTGGATGTCGATTATAATGTGATGGGCCAGGCAGTAAAGATAATGTATGGTAGTGGTACGGTTGAGAATTATGAGTATGATGATTTAAGTTTTCGTTTAATAAGAAAATATACTGATAGTAGTGCAGGCGAAATCCTGCAGGACCTGAATTATAAATATGATGCAGTCGGTAATATTGTATCGATTATTGATAATGTTAATACGGCAACACAAAGTTTTAAATATGATGAAATTAATCGCCTGATTGAGGCACGCGGTGAATCATACGAAAGTAAGGATTTTGTTTATGATGAGATAGGTAATATTATCGAAAAAGATGGAAAGTCATACTATTATGGAGAAGGCGGCGCTGGGCCTCATGCGGTTACATTATTGAGTGATGGTGCGACGTTTACATATGATGAAAATGGCAATATGCAGTCTAGGCAGCTTGGAGCAGGCGGGGATCTGACGATATACAGCTATGATTCTGAGAACAGACTGATTGAAGTAGAGAAGAATAGTTCTTTGTTAGCAAGTTATGCTTATGATGGTGATGGAGGGAGAACACGACAGGCAACTGATAATGGGCAGAAAACAATTGTATATGTTGGCTCATTATACGAAAAGAACGGTAATGAAAATTATGGCACAAACACTGTTTTCTTAGGAAGCCAGAGAGTTGCAGCAGTTACTAATGGCCTTACGTATTATTATCATGCTGATCACTTGGGAGGAACAAATATTCTGACTGATTCAGCCGGTGAGAAAAAGGAAAAAATCGAGTATCTTCCGTTTGGGGAAATAAATGAGTATGCCTACGAAAAATTCGGATCTGACGAAGAAGTTGCCAAATTATATTTCACCGGTAAGCGTAAAGATGATGAAACGGGATTGTATTACTACGGTGCGAGGTATTACGACCCCGAGTGGGGGAGGTTTATAACAGCGGATAGTTTAGTTCAGGACCCAGTAAATCCAATAACTTTAAATAGGTATTCTTATTGTGGAAACAACCCGATTGTGCGCGTTGATCCGACAGGGCATTTTTGGATGGAGTTGCTTGGTTTTCTGGTCATGGGAAGTCAGGTTTATAATGATTATCAGTTTGCCAGTGGTCAGATTTCAGCAGGTCAGTGGGGGGCAAATTTGGGGGTTTCAGTTATGACTGCAGGAACATTAAGTGTTCCTGCAGGACCAGTTTCAAGTGTAGGTTATGGCTGGAGATTGATGCAGGCATCAGGTGTGATGAGTATCGGTTCTCAGATAGCAGGCCAAACAGGTTTGAGTGATTTGCAAAGCGGACTTGCAGCAGGGGCAAAATATGCAGGCATGGCGTATACTGGTTTAAATGTTTTAAAAGGTATGAAAGATTGGGCTGTTGGAAAATTAGATGTTAGAGATATGGCAATAAATCCATCAACAATTCAATCAGGAGATAATGCGTTTGTTAATGGTATTGATACGGATTTAAACGGAGCCTTCAATAAAGCTTTATTATTGAATAAAAATAAAAGTTTAGCTATAAATAAAGTTGTTCATAATGCTACAAGTGGTTTTATTGCAGATATGACCGAAGTTGCTCTGCAGAAGCTAACTTTTACAAGTTCAGTTGATAGGCAGTTAGCTAATATGTTGAAAGTATTAAATAATGTTACTTTAATTGGTCACAGCCAAGGTTCTGTAATTGTTGGCAATACATTGTTGAATCTAGGGTTTAGAGATGCTCGTAATGCTGTTGTTGATGCTAAGTTTTTATCTACGCCTTTGAGTCAACCAAGAGCATCAATATCTGCCGCTATAGGTGGCACAAGAGGTG
>JAHJCZ010000187.1 GCA_018812705.1 Candidatus Omnitrophota bacterium | reverse complement strand
TTGGTTGAAATTATTTGACAACCCGCTAACTATAACGCACTATCAGCAGAATAAAGAAACAGCCTGGTTAAATAGAACGGTACTTTGAATTACCGGAAATTACTCCAAAAGATACGGTCCGATTTAAGTAGCTTTTTTATCCGGCTTTTTTTATGGTGAACGTTGCTTCACTATATGTGTTTACAACAGGTTCATTTGGATTGCATATTAATACTTTAGTCTTCAATTTGTTAATTCTGATTTTGTAAAGCATCTGGATTTATTTTTATGTGGAAAATGTTCTAAATCTTTAATAACTATTTCTTGCAGTTCAGCTCGATCGACTTTCAAATCCTCAATATTTGATAACATTACCTCGATATATTCGCTGGTATTTTCTACATATTTATCCTCGTTCTCACACTTTTCTACTAATGATAAAATAGATGAAAAATCAAGATCTGCGATTATAGCATTAAGTGAGTTCAAATAATGGTTGATTTTATTCAGGATTTCTACATTACAATCATCATATTCCATTAATTTTAACCGACATTGATCAATAAATTTTAATGATAATTTTGGATTAACTCTTTTAATAGGCAATTTTTTATCTACGTTTGTAATTCTATTAAGTTCTAATAATAATTTAGATAAATTATCAGTATAATGTTGATGACTAGTAAGATCAGAGTGGATTCCCTTCAATCTATTGCAGTATACATTTTCGTTATGTAATTTTTCTTTTTCTTTATTCTTTTTATGAGTGAGGCGGATGGACAAAAGAGCTATTATACCGGCAAAAAAGGCTCCTAAAAAAGAACCGGTAATCTGACCTTCATTTCGACAAAAAAAGCCTGGTTTCTCAATAATTTGTTTTTCTGCTGATACAGAATCAATTGATACTAATTTAGTCTTAGCGTTTAATGAATCATTTTGGGTATTATTCGGGAAAAGGGATGAAATAAATAATAGTTGACCACAGAAAAATACAAGAAATGTTTTTAAAATTATAGTTTTCATTCATTCCCTCAATATATTAACCTTGCAACATAAGGAACAATCCCACCGGTCAATGCTAGCTGTCCGGAATAGTGAAGGTTGGATTGCCATTAACCAAAGAATCCCATTTTATAAAACAACCCTAAAAATGAGCCGCCTATAACAACCAAAATCCCAATTAGCAAATAAAGATTTATTTTCTGTGTTTTTTCCAACTTATTTTGAATTAAGCCAATTTTACTATCAAAATCATCTTTAAGGTTTCTTTCAATTGAATCGAACCTGCTCAAAACATTTTGAATACCAGAATTGATACCGCTTATAGTCGTGTCAATTTTATCAAGCCTTATTGGAAAATCTACTTTATCTAGTTTCTCCATTAAACCATCCACAGCATTCAAAAGTGCAGAAGCGGCTTTATTTAGTTTTTTTGATTCCTTGATAGCGTTGTCTGTTGCCTTTTTTGAATTATCAATCAAATCAGACATAATCTCTTTTGTTTCATTGACGGTTCTTTCTGCAGTGTCTTTTGCATCTTGAATCATTTCAGATGCATATTTGATTTTTGATAGTTCTTCTTCCAACTCACCCAACGACTTATTGACTTCATTTATTTCAGGCATTCGCAATTCCTTTCAAAAATGTTTTGTTAAATTCCTTTAACCATCTGAGATGGTCATTAACTATTTCAACATTTAAATACTTGGCGGATATTGAATCATATTCATTTGCAATCTCATAAAACTTTGAAAACTTATCTAAATATTCAATTCTTGACCAATCCTTTAGGTCATTAAATTTTCCCCAACCTTTTCGTAAGTCATCTATTGCATCTGATTTGTTGTAATTTTCAATTAGCAATCTTGAAAATGCTCGTAGCAATAACAGGACAGCACTATTGGGAGAATCATCTAAAAGTCTTGTGCAAGCACCATTTAAATGTTGTAATGAATCTTTTACCCCTTCTGTCTTATTCATAAATGACCAAACTACTTCTATATCATCAGATCTAAATAATTCCGATAAATCTCTATAATATTTTGAGTCAAAATATGTATTTATTTCTATAGCAAAATCTTTTTTATTGTCTATACCGCGAACTATTGCATTTTCCATTGAACCGATTGCATTATATCTTTTTGTGGCAATTTCTCTATAAACAAAATCTGCCAAGAACCCGCAACATTTTTGAATGGTGGTATCACCACGAAATTCAATGACCTGTTCTGCAACCTTATTCTTTTCTCCTTCAGAGACATATCTACCAATATATTTTTTCAAAAGGTTTAAATGATCTTCATCATTTTTCTTTGAAATTGTTGCTGTAATGGTTTTGGTCCGATAATCAACTTCATAGTCATCAACGACCCCAATAACTGATAATCTATATATGGCTTTGAAAGTATCAGATTTGTCCCGTATTTGAAAAAACCACCTTGATATTTTTTTTGATTGTTGGTTTGTAAAATCAAAATTACCGTTTGTTGTTTTCCAATATTCCGAACCAAGGTTATTAATGAAATCTTCTGGGGTAAAACAATAGTTGTTTGCTTTTAGTATCATTGATTCATCCCAGGAATTATCAAATTGAACTAAATAATCTACAATCTTTCTTGTCTTATCATTTGTAAATCCAACCACTACTTTCTTGTCACCTACATTCATTCCTGAAAGAATTCTTTCAAAACCCGGTTGTGTGCCACGTTCTTCTTTTTTAGATAACCAATCATAAATTGATTCATTTGGGGGGCATTCTTTCTGTAAAATCTCCTTAATGTTATTTAACAATATTTCCGCTTCTTTTAGGTGTATGATTTTCTGCCCATCTCTTGTTT
>JAHJCZ010000057.1 GCA_018812705.1 Candidatus Omnitrophota bacterium | reverse complement strand
TCAATCTTGTCTTGCTGTTCTTCGCTGTCTTGAGTATAATCCTATTTAATAATAACAAAACGGAGCAAAACAAAATTATGGATTTTATGAATCAAGCTACTATTAAAGACATATTCCTATTGTTATTTTTAGTTATCATAATAAGGTCTATTGCCTCCATATTCCATCTTCAGAAAGAATTGGAAATAGCAAAAAAAGGTCAGATCACTCCATTCTTAGATTTAGAGATCAATTCTGAAGAAATAGGACTTTTTATAGTTAATAACAGTAATTGTTACGCAAAAAACATTAGAATAGAAGATGTTGATTTTGTAGCAAATGTTGGGTTCAAAAAACATCTTAAATTAGTTTTCGAGCCTATTGATGCCTTAAAAGTATCCCAAAGAGAAAAATTAAAATTTAAGGTTTTTGACAATAACTCCGATATCACTGACACAAAATCCAAAAACCTTATCAACTACTTTAAAGGGTCAGATACAAAAGTTAATATCCGATATTCTAATATAGAGAACACAGAATTCATTGCTTCTCTTGAAATACGAAATAATAGCTTTCAGATCAAGGATGTTCGACCTTTTTCTGAAGATACTAAGAACATAAAAGAACATTAAAAATACAGAGCCAAAGAAGGGGTAATAAATGAACAGGAAAATCCAAGCTTTCCAAGATTTCTTAGCAATTCAAAGTATTCAGGTCCCAATGTGGGGATTCATCTTCAACATGTTTTTAGCTGCTGTTCTAGCGTATATCCTTGGACGCATTTATCTTAAATACGGGACTTCGTTATCTAACCGTAAAATGTTATCTAGCAATTTTGTTCTTTTAGCTATGACAACGACATTGGTCATTGCAATAATAAAAAGTTCTTTAGCTTTATCATTGGGCCTTGTTGGAGCATTATCCATCGTAAGATTCCGTGCAGCAATAAAAGAGCCTGAAGAGTTGATGTACCTGTTCTTAATTATTGCTATCGGGCTCGGAATGGGGGCGGGACAAAGGCTCATAACCATCGTCGCCGTGGGCCTAATAATCGCTGCTGTATGGTTAAAGAACAAAAGACATCTTTCTGATGAAAACCATAATCTATTTTTAACAATTTCTACTAATAAAGCAAAAGCATTAGATCTGGACAGCATTGTTAAAGTCTTAAAGAAGAGCTGCTCATTAATGAACTTGCGAAGATTTGATGAAAAGAATGACACCCTTGAAGTTTCATTTTTACTTGATTACGATAATTTCAATCAACTCCAAAAGAGCAAAGAAGAACTGCAAGCTTTAGATCCAGATCTGCACATTACCTTTCTCGATAATAAAGGTATTGGATAAATGTTCATAAAGGATACAACACGCAAAGCAAAATTCCCCAAAAACCTTTTAAAATGGGTTAAAACAAATATATTAGTTAAAGTTGTTGCTTTGTCTGCATACACTTCACTAATATTCCTTGTGGGCGTGTTGTATCACATAATCTCAATACCGAACGATGAGATCAAATCAAATCTTAACAACCCTTTAATAGAACTGAATTCCAAAGAATATGACCCTAAGGTCTCTACTCCTGAAGTGCTCGAAATAGGAATAAGCCAAAAAGACATCCAGAAGCTAACTGATAAAAGAGCATTTGCGATCTCTTCTGGTGTTTTAATGTCATCATCAAAAGATTATGTTCCAGCAAAAATAAAACATAAAGATAAGATAGTAGAAGCAAAAGTTAGGCTAAAAGGAGATTGGGTAGATCATTTAACATCTTCAAAGTGGTCTTTAAGGATCAGCGTCAAAGGTGATAACACTTTATTCGGAATGAAAGAACTTTCTATACAGCATCCAGTCCACAGGAACTATTTAGGCGAATGGATACTGCAAAAAGCAATGAGAAGGGAATCTGTCATCGCTTTAGATTTTGATTTTATAAAAGTCATTATAAATGACCGTGATTTCGGCATATATGCCGTTGAAGAACATTTTGATAAGCGCCTGGTTGAGAACAATGAATTCCGTGAAGGAATAATAGTCAAATTTGATGAAGACCTTCGCTGGGCAAATATTCAGCGCAATTTCAAGGATATTACATTGCCATCAACATACTATTCTAGCGCTATCGACTCCTTTCAGGGCAATAGCATAATAAAAGACGACACGAAGAGAACTATTTTTAAGAAAGCCTTTAACTTGCTAGAGCGTTTTCGAAGCGGAGAACTACCGCCAAATAAAGTGTTTGACCATAAAAAGATGGCGCGATTCTATGCGTTATCGGATTTTCTCGGCGGTCAGCATGCAACAGTTTTTCATAATTTAAGGTTTTATTACAATCCTGTAACTTCACTCCTTGAACCAATTGCTTTTGATGCTATGGGTTGCACAAAGATCAATCAACTTCTTTTCACTCAAGCATTTGAGAGTGAAGATATCTCCTTCGATCTTGACAGAACCCTTTTTTCAGATGAATTATTCTTGAACGAGTATCTGTCAGAGCTCGAACGCTTTTCTAAAAAATCTTATCTCGAAGGGTTATTCATCGCATTACGGGATGATATTAAAAAGAAAGTTAACATATTGAACAGCGAGTTCTCCGGCAATGATTTTGAACTGTTAGCTATGAATGACCTGATGTCAAACAGCCTTTTTATAAGAAATTCATTAACCCCTGTAAAAGGAGTACATGCATATTTAAAGAGTATTGATAACAAGAAAATGGTTCTGAGAATAGGGAACATCCAAGGCCTTCCAATTGAAATCACTTCAATATCAAGGAACAGCTTTGAATTATTCCGCCCTGAAAAAAAGACCTTACTTAAAGGAAAGTTAACAGCAGAACCTGTAAAATATCAAGATATCACTTTCAGGACCGTGGGAGCATTTGATCTTAATGAAAAGCACATATCTGAGTTAGCTCTGGAATATACAGTTGTAAACACAAGCATCAAGAACCAGCAAAGCATAGTGCCCTGGTCTCTTTATGATAACAGCTTTCTTGAAACTGACTTTATAAGGCAAGAACCCAATGTAAAAGATTTCCCTTTCTTCGTCGTGAATGAAAACGAAAAGATCATTTTTATAAAACCAGGGAATGTCCCATTAGATAGAAATTTGATCATACCAAAAGGGTACACGGTAGTTTCTCCAAATGGAGTTACTATCAATCTAGTTAATGGCGCTAAAATAATATCTTACTCACCATTAAAGTTCGTAGGAACAGAGGACGCTCCAATCGTAATACAATCTCATGATAGAACAGGGCAAGGTATTGCTGTTTTAAATGCTGAAAAACAGTCCATTCTTAGTTACGTTCATTTCAATAATTTGAGCGCACCGAAAGAAGAGGGCTGGGAGCTAACCGGCTCTGTAACTTTCTATCAATCTCCAGTTAGAATATCAAACTGTCAATTCATGTTAAACCATGATTCAGATGACGCTTTAAATATCGTTAGATCAAATTTTGAGATAAGGGATTCTCACTTCGCCCAAACTTTTGCAGATGCTATAGATCTGGATTTTAGCGATGGCGCTATGTACAATCTTTCTTTTAAAAATGCAGGAAATGATGGCATTGATGCCTCAGGAAGTTATGTAAATATTTTCGATGTAATTATAGATGAAGCAGGTGATAAAGGTATTAGCGTAGGTGAAGGGAGCACGATATTAGCTATGAACGTTCAGGTAAATAGAGCGAATATAGGTTTTGCCAGCAAGGATACATCTTCACTCTTACTTAATAACGGATCAATTAGTAACAGCAAGATCGGGTTCGCAGTTTATCAGAAAAAACCTGAATTTGGTCCCGCAAAGATAGAAGCCAAATCAATTAAATTAGAAAATGTTGATAAGCCCTATTTAATACAAAAAGGGTCACAGCTTCTTTTTGATAATACGCTAATAAAAGAAACGCCTTAATAGACAAATGGACTTCCTAATAAACAACCTTATAACTAATGAAAACACCTTTAGATATGAAAAAAAATATTGCGCTTCCGGCTTATCTGTACCCGAGATAGAAGGCATATTAAAAATGCATCCTGAAATTTTCAAAGAGATATATCATCAACGACATGTAAACAATATTTATTTGGATAGCCACGACTTTATTAGCTATTGGGATAATCTCGATGGAAAATCAAACAGATTGAAAGTACGTATAAGATGGTATGGAGAATTTCAGGGCACTGCTGAAAACCCTTCACTTGAAATAAAAATAAAGAAGGCTTACCGGGGATATAAATTCCGTTATTCTCTTGAAAATTTCGATGTTAATAGCAGCCTTTCTAAAGAAAGTATCCGGAAAATAGTAAGTAACTCTTCAGCCCCTGAATTCTTAAAGCTCTATTTAAAAGACCTTGATATCACGCTGCTTAACAGATATTCGAGGAAATATTTCCTGTCTTTTAACAAAAAATGCCGAGTCACTCTAGACACCGGTATGGAATTCTTTCATTTTAATGAGGGAAGGGACATTTCCTTGGTCAAGGCTGACACAAAAACCGATAGGATCTTAGAATTTAAATATAACGCGGATTTTGAGAACCAATTCTGGAAAGTCGCAAATGATTCACCATTTCGCTTAAGCAGACATTCTAAATATATTAGCGGGATAGAAAAAACTTTTGCCTAAAAAAACAACTGCTCTATTTGTTCACTAAATCTTCCATAGCTGATAAAATTTTGCCACTATTCAAAAGAACGAAGAAAACATCAACATTGTCTCCGTTAACAGCGAACAGTAAATAATTCTCATCCTTATTCCCACCCATTCCCGATGCAAGAATAGTTACATTATCTGTTCTCTCCCTAAAAAAAGGGCTAGATGCTTCATTAGCGCCAACATCCCCGGCGACAACGTAGAATTTTTTTCCTTTATTCTTTTTTAGAATAGGGTGGAACTCTGTCCAGAAATTCGAATCAAAATCATATCCACGATTAGGGTGGACATTCTTATATTTATCATTTTTGGCTGTCCACAATAATTCATGAACAAATAAAAAGAAGTTTTTGGCTTTAGGGTTTTCTTCAATTGTCTTCTCTAAGAACTCGATCTGCTCCTTAGGGATAACTCCCAATTCTTTTTGAGTATCAAAGACAACAAAAACATCTTTTTGCTTTTTAAAAGAATAATAAGTCCCGCCAAATTTTTCGGTCAATAACTTCCTTGCATATGCTGATTCATCATGGTTTCCCAGCAAATAATACTGAGTTAATCCAGTTGACTTTATTTGTTCTTCAACTTTGTCCCACAAGATCTTATCGGATTTACGAACAATATCCCCGGTAAAGACAATGAATTCAACACCCGGGTGTCGATTTTCATTTAATAGATACAAAAACTTAGGATAAAGCCCTAAATTATATTCCTCCGGATTACCATATGCATGCCCGACAACCATAAAATGATAAGGATCAGACTTGTTCACTTTTTCAAAAGACCATGAATTCTCAATAAAAAATAAGTTCATGAAAAAGCAGAACATTATTATTGCGAAAAACAAATTTTTATTATGGTGTTTCATCTATATTATATTTTTATTTTTTATGACTTTGATCTTTAAGGCTCTTTTTAATCTCTTTTATGTCTTTTGACAAGTCATTTAGTCTGAACTCAATGGAATTCAATATCCAGAATTGAAAATGATTGACTTTTGTTTGTTTATGGATCATCCATATGATCTTGACCGAAACAAGTAAAAGTCCTACTTCTATAGAGATCATAGGTGGCAAGGAAACAGGGATATTAAAGAAATGCATGATTGAATCTACGAAAAACAATAGGGTAATTAATATTACAAACATAACATTGATGATCTTATCCAATCTGCTTTCTGCAGACCCACCGATCTGACCGACAACATCCCTGATTTTTTGCTTTTCCTGCCTGAACTGTTCAAGCTCTTCGATCAAAGCATTTGTATTTGGCGCATTCATATATGATCCCCCTATTAATATTTATTGCTGTGCAGAAACATGTTCTCACTATTTAGAGTTCATTATAATTCATACAAATAGTAATGTGTACAAAAAACACAAGTGTTTTCTAAGTCTCATTGACCTTAAAAGCACTTTATGGTAGGTTATAATCAAATATTATTCCTAATAAATATTTTTAGAAAATAAAAGGACACTTATATGGAATGTCAAAAAGTAAAGAATACAACTCTATGCAACTGCAGCTACGGGGGTTGTTCAAGAATGGGAGTTTGCTGCGATTGTTTGCATTACCATAGAAGACAGGGGCAATTACCAGCCTGTTACTTTCCAGCTGATGCTGAAAAAACATATGACCGATCTGTAGAACATTTTATTGAAGTGTATCAAAAACGAAAACATCTATAAAAATGGCTAAGAAAGAAAAACTTACTGTCTGGAATAAAAAGAAGGGGTCAATGATATCTTCAAAATATTTAAAATCCCAAAAAGTTGATACTGACTCACAAAAGACCAAAGAACAGCAAAGCGCTGCACAGGCATATGCAGACAAATTCACAAACGAAATTAAAAAGGCCTTTAAATAACCTTTCAAAAAAAGCAGGATCTAAAATGAAAACTAGAACGCTTCTTTCGACACTGATCATTCTTCCCATTATCACATTATTCATATCTGGCATTTCTTATGGAGAAACAGCTTTTGATATGATGTTTAAAACCTCAAACAAATACCAGGATGTTGTTGTTAAAGAAGTCCTTAGTTCTGACACTTTTAAATTAGAGAGTGGAGAGAAGATCAAGCTGATCGGGTTGCGCGCATTAAAAGCCCCTGAGAGAAAAAAGGAAAGACCCGAACGAGATGAACACGGCTTCAGGATAGAAGAACCTGAGTCTCCATTAACACCCGTTGAAGAGAAAGCATTTACATTTGCAGTAGAATTACTTGAAGGAAAACATGTTCGATTAGAGCTTGATAACACCAAAATAGACTCGAACAATAATACCCTAGCCTATGCTTTTCTTTTAGATGATAATGTTTTTGTTAACAAAGAAATACTTCGCAATGGTTTTGCCCACCTGCAAATACGCATACCTAATACAAAATATGCGGATCAACTTAGAGAAGCTTACAAAGAAGCGACAATAGAAAAAAGAGGGGTACAAGGGGAGTAATATATTGCTTGTTTGAGATCCTCCTTTCTTTATTAAAAGATCATGACATTAACTGAAAAAACAAAAAACTACATATTGTCTAACAAATTACTAACTCCAGGAGAAAAAGTTATTATTGGAGTATCGGGAGGACCTGACTCTGTAACTCTGACACACATACTATTTAAAATTCAGTACGATCTAGATATTCGCCTCCACATCGCACACTATAATCACAATCTGCGAACAGGCTCAAAAACAGACCAGGATTTTGTCAGAGAACTAGCTCAAAAGCTTAACATACCTTTTTCAACAGATTCATGGAAAAATACATCAACCGCAAAGAAAGGCTCTATTGAAGAGCTTGCAAGAATCCAGCGTCTTAAATTTTTCAATGAAGTAGCAAAGCAACAAGGAGCAAAAACCATTGTCTTGGCACATACTGAGGATGATCAGGCTGAAACAGTATTAATGCGCATTTTAAGAGGCTCTGGACTTAATGGACTAAGAGGAATGCTCCCTAAAAGAATGCTCAACGGACTAACATTTATCCGGCCGCTTCTTGGATCATCAAGAAAAGAAATTGAAGCTTACGTAAAGAAGAATAAACTTTTATTCAGGACTGATCCTACGAACAATCAAAGCATTTTCTATAGGAACAGGATCCGTATTAATTTATTGCCGTTAATTGAAAAACAATACAGCTCAAACATAAAGCACCTGTTATCAAACCTTTCAAAAAACATTTCTGTAGATTTTGACTATTTAGAGCTTCAAGCAAAAAAAGCTTTTAAAAAATATGCACGGATCTCAAAGAACAACAATTGCATCAAGTTCGAACTTGATAAATTACAGAAGCAACATGTTTCCATGAAACGCATGCTTTTAAGATTTTCTATTGAACATTTAAAAGGTAACACAAACCGGTTAACCCTTGCACATATCAACGAGATAGAGGGATTAATTCTCAAAGGCCCAAATAATGCAATAGTAAATTTGCCCGGAAACATTATTATACAAAAATGCAGAAAAGTATTATCGATCGAACGTGGATCCAGGATATAAAATTAACCAACTTCAATATC
>JAHJCZ010000006.1 GCA_018812705.1 Candidatus Omnitrophota bacterium | reverse complement strand
TTGAATTTTATTGAGAAACGAATTGATAATTTTGATGCAATAATTATCTCTGATTATGGAAAAGGTTTGATCACTCCAGAAGTAATTGACAGCCTTTGTTCTTTAGCATTAACATATAATAAAATAATCACGGTTGATCCTAAAGTCGAGAACTTTGGTTTTTATAAAAAGGTTACAGCTATAACTCCAAATAAAAATGAAGCGGAAAATGCGATCAGAAATATAAAGATAACTCACGAGCGAGGAAGTTCTCTGGGTATAAATATTGATAGGCTTGATAAAGATGCTGACATTGATAAAGCAGGGGAAAAGCTTCTTGAGTTTTTAGATTTAGAGTGTTTGTTGATAACTCTTGGTGAAAGAGGAATGCGTTTGTTCGAGAAGGGAAAGAAAACCCCATATTCTATTACGACAAAGGCGCAAGAAGTATTTGATGTTACAGGCGCAGGTGATGCGGTTATTTCTGTATTTACACTTTGCTTGGCATCTAATGCCACAAAAAGGCAAGCTGCAGAGCTTTCAAATATTGCGGCAGGAATTGTTGTTGGAAAGATGGGTGCTGTTGCTGTATCTAAAGAAGAACTCCTAGAAGCAATAAAGTAAAGGGCAATAATAAACATGAAGTCAATAGGTGTTATCCCGGCTAGATTGAACTCTACAAGATTTGAAGGAAAAGTATTAGCTGAAATATTAGGCAAGCCAATGATACAGCATGTTTGGGAACAAGTTAAGAAAAGCGCTAAATTAGATGATGTTATTATTGCCTGTGATAATGAAAAAGTGTTAAAGATAGCAAGGGGATTTGGTGCTAGGGCGGTTTTGACATCTGTCGATCATGAATCTGGAACTGACAGAATAGCAGAAGCAATAAGTAAGGAAGAATGTGATATAGTCGTGAATATCCAGGGTGATGAACCAATGATACAGCCTGAGGTTATTGATAGCTTGATCGAGGCACTTGAGAATGATAATTCTTCTTCCATGGCGACTGTTATTAAGGTTATTGATAATGAGCAAGATATTTCCGATCCAAATATTGTTAAGGTCGTTATAGATAGTTCAAACAATGCACTGTATTTTTCTCGCTCTACTATTCCATTTGATAGAGATGGTATTGGCGTCAAGCGTTATAAACATTTAGGTATTTATGCCTATAGAAGATCTTTTTTGTTTGAGTTCAAGGATTTGCCAAAGTCTAATCTTGAAGCTTCAGAATGCTTGGAGCAGTTAAGAGCCTTGGAAGCAGGTTATAGGATCAAAACAATACTTACTGATGTTGAAACGGTTGGTGTTGATACAAAAGAAGATCTAAAAAAGGTAGAAAAATTATTACTTAGTAAAACATAGGATTTATTCATGATAAAGACAAAGATCATAAAAATCGGTAACGTAATTGTTGGGGGAGGGGCTCCGTTTGTTCTTATTGCTGGTCCTTGTGTTATTGAAGACAGGAAGGGCACTATAGCTCTTGCTGATTCAATTAACAAAATATGTATCAAGCAAAAGATCCCTTTTATTTTCAAAGCCAGTTATGACAAGGCAAATAGAACGTCTATAAAATCGTTTAGGGGATTAGGAATAGAGAGTGGCCTTGATATTCTTAAAGAGATCAAAGAAAAGATCGGTGTTCCTGTTTTGAGCGATGTTCATTCTGTTGAAGAAATTGAACGAGCGTCAGAAGTTTTAGATGTTTTGCAGATACCCGCATTTCTATGCAGGCAAACGGATCTTATTGTTGCAGCAGGAAGATCAAAAAAGGTAGTTAATGTTAAAAAGGGGCAGTTCCTTGCACCAGTTGACATGAAAAATATAATAATCAAGATCGAGTCCACAGGTAATAAGAAAATTCTTCTTACTGAGCGAGGAGTTAGTTTTGGATATAATAACTTAGTTAGTGATTTTCGTTCATTAGATATTATGTCTAGATTTGGATACCCAATAGTTTTTGATGCTACTCATAGTGTTCAGCAGCCAGGAGGAATGGGTGATTCTTCTGGCGGTAATAGTGAATATGTTCCACTTTTATCTAGATGCGCGTTGGCAGCAGGATGTGATGCGATATTTATGGAGGTTCATCCTGATCCTAATAAGGCATTGTCCGATGGACCAAATTCATTGAAGTTGAACAAACTTGAAAAATTGTTGGTTGAGATGAGCTCGATCGACAAAATAATCAAAGATAAAATTAGCTAAGGGAAGAATATGTCTTTAAAAGAGGCAAGAGAAGTAATCAGAATTGAAGCTGAGGCTATAAGGAACTTAGCATCAAGGATAAATGATAAATTTGAAAAAGCAGTAGAGCTTATATCTAAATGCAAGGGCAGGGTTATTGTTGCAGGAATGGGGAAGACAGGTATTATTGGAAGGAAGATCGCTGCAACATTATCTTCGACAGGGACTCCAAGTATTTGGATGCATTGTGCTGAAGCTGTGCATGGCGATCTTGGACAGGTAACAAGAAATGATATTTTGATCATAATATCTTATAGCGGTGAGACTGATGAAACAAAGAAATTGTTGCCGTTGATCAGGAAGATAGGGTCCAAGATCATTGCAATTACAGGAAACCCTAAATCATCTTTGGCGAAGTTCAGTGATATTGACCTGGATGTTTCTGTTAAGAAAGAGGGCTGTCCTCTTGACCTGGCCCCTATGGCTTCAACTACAGCAACACTTGTTATGGGAGATGCTTTAGCTGCTTGTTTGATAGCTAAAAAAGGTTTTAGAAGAGAAGATTTTGCTTTTTATCATCCAGGTGGTTCCCTGGGCAGAATGTTATTGCTGAAGGTTGAAGATCTAATGAGAAAGGGGTCTCGTTTTCCGACTATTGAAGAAGATGCACCTGTAAAAAAAGTACTTCTTGCCATTACAAAGGCAAGATGTGGGTCAGCTTGCGTTTTGAACAAAAGAGGAAAATTTGTTGGGATCTTTACTGATGGGGACCTAAGAAGACAACTGGAAACTGACCGCCAACTTCTTGATAGAAAAGTAAAGGATGTTATGACAAAGAACCCAACGACTATCTCAAAAGACAGGTTAGCACAGGAAGCTTTAAGGATCCTGCAAGACAAGAAAATAGATGAGCTTCCGGTCGTAGACAGTAAAGGTAAACTGGTCGGATTGTTAGATGTTCAAGATCTTTTAAAGGCAGGGTTAGTATGACAGATAAATTGAAAGAAAAGATCAAAAAAATTAAAGTATTGGCAATGGATGTCGACGGAGTTTTGACTAATGGCAAGATCGTTTTGGATAATAAGGGGAACGAATTGAAATATTTTGATGTTCAGGATGGGTATGGTATTGCAGTAATTAGAAGAGCAGGCATTAAAACCGCTATTATTTCAGCAAGATCAGCTGGCGCTGTAACTTCAAGAGCAGCAGATCTAAATATCGATAAGGTGTTTCAGGATGCATATCCTAAGACCGTTGCTTATAGCAAGTTGCTTAAAGAGCTAAAGGTTTCTTCTGATGAAGTTTGTTTTGTCGGTGATGATCTGCCTGACATTGTTCTATTAGAAAAAGTCGGTTTTGCGGTTGCTGTTAAAAATGCTGCTAGTGAGGTAAAAAGGTCAGCAGATTATGTTACAAAAAAACAGGGCGGCGACGGAGCCATAAGGGAAGTTGTTGAGTTGATACTTAAAACTCAAGGCAAGTGGAAAAATATATTAAACTAAGAATCTTAACTTGTATGGGATCACGATCTATGAAAAAAATCTTATTTTTATTTTTGATTGTACTTTTTCTAGGTGCAAACAATTCTTTTGCTCAGGATTCTGAACAAAAGTTTCAGGGTTTTAATCTTGAAGGATATAAAGATGATGGCGAAAAAGCTTGGCAAGTAAGCGGTGACACTGCAAATATCATTGGAAGCAAGATAGAGCTGACTAATGTCAATGCTGATGTATATGATAATGAGAAAATTAACGTAGTCGCTGATAAAGGTATACTTGACCAAGAAAGCGGTAATATGCAGTTGAGTAAAGATGTTGCTATCACGAGTCAACAGGGCGGACAGATGTTAACAGATACTCTCAATTGGGATCGTAATGAAGACCTGATAACCACTGATGATGATATCATGATCTCTGATGAGGGTTTTATGATAACTGGAACCGGATTGAAAGCGCACCCTACTTTAAAAGATGCTGAGATATTACAGGATGTTACGGTAATGGTAGATACTGAAAAAGATAAAACGAAAAAAAGTGAAAAAGTAATAATTACATCAGACGGGACAATGGTTATCAATCAAGCTGAATCATACGCTGTTTTTAATGATAATGTAAAAGCTGTTCAGGGTGACCAGACACTTAAAGCTGACAAGATGGAAATATATTTTGATTCTAAAAAAAGTACTATTAAGAAGATAATTTGCATTGGAAATGTTGAGGTAGTTCAAGGTGAAAACAGGACTTATGCGCAGAAGGCCGAGTATAATGCGGCCGAGCAGAAGTTGATTCTTACAGGCAGACCAAAATTGATCTTATTGACGGAAGGGGATGGCGGAATTGCAACTTTTGGAAACTAAGAATATTGTTAAGACTTACGGAAATCGAAGAGTCGTAGATGGTCTGAGTATTTCTGTTGGCCGTTCTGAGATCGTTGGGCTGTTAGGGCCTAATGGGGCGGGAAAAACAACTACTTTTTATATGGCAGTTGGGATTATCAAGCCAAATGACGGTCAGATCATTTTTGATAATGAAGATATTACTAAAAAAACAATCCATGAGCGTTGTCGATTAGGAATTGGTTATTTAGCGCAGGAAGCATCGATTTTTAGAAAACTTACTGTTGAAGAGAACATTTTAGCGATCTTAGAGACTTTAAATATCAGTCCGACTGAAAGAAAAAAAAGATTGAAATCTTTACTTGAAGAATTGAATATTGCTCATTTGGCAAAGAGTAAGGCCTATACGCTATCAGGAGGAGAAAGACGTCGTTTAGAGATAACAAGGGCTTTGGTAACAAATCCATCGTTTCTGCTTCTAGATGAGCCTTTTTCTGGTATTGATCCAATTGTGGTTGCAGAAGCGCAAGAAATAATAAAAGATCTGAAGGCAAGAGGTTTAGGTATATTATTAACCGATCATAATGTTAGAGAAACTTTATCTATTACAGACAGGGCATATTTGATTGCAGATGGAAGGATATTAGTTTCGGGATCGGCGGATGATCTTATTAATGATCCAGAAGCAAGAAAGATCTATTTAGGTGAAAAGTTTACCATGTAAATAGAATATGATTGTCTTATTGGATGGGGATGCTCTTTATGAGTGTTTTGTAAAAGTGAAATAGAGGGAGAAAATAAGAATTATGAAAGTAGAAGTTAAGAAAATTGATTCAATTAAAAGGGAGTTAAAATTTGAAATTTCAAAAGAAAGGGTCTCTAAGACATTAGAAGAAGTATATAAAGAGATCGGTAAGATTGCAAAAGTAAAGGGATTTAGAAAGGGAAAGATCCCTATGAATATTCTGGAATCTCAATATGGATCTTCAGCAAAGGAAGAGGTTATTAAAAAATTAATACCAGAAATTTATCAAGAAGGTATTGAAAAGGAAAATCTTCATCCGATCGATATGCCTGACATTGAAGACGTTTCTTTTAAGGATGGCAAGGTTGGGTTTAAAGCTACTTTTGAATTGAAGCCAGAAGTTGTAATCAAAGACAAAGACTATGTGGGTATCAAAGTAAAAAGAAAAAGCAGTAAAATCACAGATGAAGAACTAAATAAGACTTTGGATTATTTCAAGCAAGGTCAGGGAAAAGATAAAGAGCTTACTATTGACGATGCCTTCGCGAAAGGATTGGGATATCCAAGCCTAGATGAGTTCAAGCAATCTTTAACTCGTCAATTGGAAGCAGATAAAGATCGATTGAACAAGCTTGATGTTGAGAACCAAATCGTTGATGCTTTATTAAAAAAATCGAAATTGACAACGCCAAAAGGATTAGTTAAAAAACATCTGGAGCAGCGCGTTAATGAAACAATGGAGAGATTGAAAAATCAAAGTATGAGCGCTGAGGACTTGAAGAAAAAAGAAGAAAGTGTTCGCAAGGACTTGAGTGAAGTTGTTGAGAAGGATATAAGGGTTTATTTGATATTGGATGAAATTTCGAAACGGGAGAATATTGAGATAAATGAAGGCGGGAATCTGCCTTTGAAGGTCATGGAATATTTATTAAAAGAGGCAAAGTGGGAGGAGGTCAAGTAAAATGGAACCAAATTATCAAATGTTAGTGCCGATGGTTGTAGAAAAAACTGGACAGGGAGAAAGGGCTTATGATATTTATTCTCGTTTGTTAAAGGACAGGATAATTTTTATTGGAACAGCAATTGATGACAATGTTGCTAATTTGATAATAGCTCAACTTCTTTTTCTTCAAAGTGATGATGCTAATAAAGATATCAACGTATATGTAAATTCTCCAGGCGGTTCAGTTACAGCCGGACTAGCAATTTATGATACTATGCAATTTGTTAAACCAGATGTATGTACTTATTGCATGGGGCAAGCTGCAAGCATGGGATCGCTACTTCTTGCTGCTGGAGCAAAAGGGAAAAGATTTGCACTTCCAAACGCTCGTATTATGATCCATCAACCGTGGGGAGGAACACAAGGAACAGCCAGTGATATTTCAATTCAAGCTCAAGAGATACTTAGAATGAAAGAAGAGCTTAATAAGTTACTGTCAAAGCATTGTGGGCAGCCAATTGATAAAGTCCAAAAAGATACTGACAGAGATTATTTTATGTCTGCTGGTGAGGCTAAAGAGTATGGACTTGTCGATGCAGTTATTGAACATCAGGAAGTCAGTTAAAAAATTTTAAACTATAAGGCGCTTTTAAATTTAATTAGCGCTATCAATAAAATTTTATTGTAAAAATTTTAGAAAGGTAAGCAATGAAGAGAAACTTAATTTTAGCTCCTGGACCAACACAAATCCCACCAGATCTTTGCGCAGCATTGGGAAAGCCGATCATTCATCATAGAACTCCGCAGTTCGCTCAGAACCTGAAAGAAGTTATTGAAGGGTTGCAGTATGTAATGCAAACAAAGAATGATGTTTACATCCTAACGTCTTCAGGTACTGGGGCAATGGAAGCGGCCGTCTGTAATTTGGTTGGAAAAGGCGATAAAGCTATTACTGTTGAATGTGGAAAGTTTGGGGAAAGATGGACAGAGCTTTGCAAAGTCTATGGCGCAGAACCACAAGTAATTGAAGTTAAATGGGGTACTGCTGTAAAGCCAGCTGATATTAAAGCTTTGCTTGATAAAGATAAAGATATTAAGGCTGTTTTTGTCACTTTAAATGAAACTTCTACTGGCGTGGTATCTGATATTAAATCAATTGCTGAAGTTGTAAAAGGAACTGATGCAGTTTTAGTAGTTGATGCTATTAGTGGCTTAGGTGTTATTGATATTAAAATGGATGACTGGGCAGTTGACGTTATTGTATCAGCATCTCACAAAGGGTTTATGCTTCCTCCAGGAATCGCTTTTGTCGCTATGAATGAAAAAGCATATAAGCTTGTTGAAAAATGTGCAACGCCTAGATATTATTTTGACCTTAGAAAATCCAAAAAAGTTTACAGTGATCCTGATACTCCTTTCACGCCTGCAATTGGTATTGTTGTTGCTTTAGTAGATAGCTTGAAAAAGTTTAAAGAAGAAGGCCTTGATAAGCTTTTTGCTAAATATGCTAAATTAGCAAAAGGGACCAGGGCAGCGGCCAAAGCTTTAGGCATGACAATTTTGGCGGGTGATGATTGTGTCTCCAATGCGGTTACTCCAATAGTCCTTCCTGAAGGTGTTGCTGGAGGAAAAGTTGTAAAAATTATGCGAGATACTTATGGCGTTACTGTTGCAGGAGGACAAGGGTATCTTAAAGGTAAAATTGTTAGAATAGCTCATATGGGTTGTGTTGATGAGTATGACATTCTTACAGGGATAGCATGTTTTGAAAAAGCTTTAAAAGATGTTGGCTATTCTTTTGAAATGGGCGCTGGAGTTAAGGCTGCACAAGAAGTTTTTAATTCATAGTAAGTCGATAAGTAATCCTTGGAGAAATTGGTGCAATCTTCAAGTTTTATCGATCAAAAAAGAAGAAAATGCACTTGGCACTATCTCTTTCAGGGGATAGGTCAAAAAAGGGAGAAGTACAATGAAAAAGATTCTGATCAGTGACAAGTTGGCAGACGAATGTATTGAAATTCTTAGGAAAGAAAAAGAATTTCAAGTAGATGTCAACACAGGGTTGAAGCCGGATGAGCTAAAAGCGATCATTAAGGATTATGATGCTATTATCATCCGTAGCGCGACGAAATTAAAGGAAGATATTCTTGATGCGGCAGATAATCTTAAGTTCATTGGTAGGGCTGGTGTTGGATTGGACAATGTCGATCTAAAAGCTGCTACGAAAAAGGGTATTGTTGCAATGAATACCCCGGCAGGAAACACTACATCTACTGCAGAACAAACAATGGCATTGATCTTGGCATTATCAAGGAACACGGCTCAGGCATGTGCTTCTCTTAAATCAGGAAAATGGGAAAGAACAAAATTTGATGGAGTTGAACTATATGGTAAAACTCTTGGGATTATTGGTCTAGGCAGAATTGGTTCAACAGTTGCAAGTTTTGCAAAGGCTTTTGTTATGAATGTCATTGCATATGATCCATTTCTATCAATTGAAGCTGCGACAAAAAAAGGAGTTGAGATCGTCGACCTTGAAAAGTTGCTTAAAACAAGTGACTTCATTTCGGTTCATATTCCTAAGAGCAGTGAAACAAAGGATCTTATCGGTGATAAAGAGTTTGATATTATGAAGAAAACATGCCGCGTAATTAATTGTGCCAGAGGTGGCATTGTTAATGAATCTGCATTGATAAGAGCTTTGGAACAAGGAAAAATAGCTGGTTGTGCTGTAGACGTTTACGAGCAAGAACCGCCAGACTTTAATTCTCCTTTATTTAAGTTTGAAAATTGTGTGACAACGCCTCATCTTGGTGCTTCTACATCAGAGGCCCAGATTAATGTTGCTATTGAAATTGCAGAGACTGTAAAGAATGCTCTTTTGGGCAGAGGTATCGTTAATGCGGCAAATTTCCCAACAGTAAGTGCTGAAGGGTATAAGGTGCTTGAGCCTTATATAAATTTAGGTCTTAAGATGGGAAAATTTGCAGGCCAATTGATCAATGGCAGGATCAATGAAGTTAAAATAACTTATAGCGGTGTTGTTACAGATCATAAAGTGACTCCAGTAACATTATCATTGGTTCATGGATTATTGAGCCACATATTAGGAGATACAATTAATTCAATTAATGCTCTTGAGGTTGCAAAGGATAGATCTATTGCTGTTGAAGAAGTTAATTCAACAAAAGATGAAGAGTTCGTTAATTGTATCATTGCGGAAATAAAAACGGATAAGGACCCTTTTGTTTTATGGGGAACTTTATCTGGTAATAATCAGCCTCGTATCGTTAAAGTCAATAATGTTTATGTTGAGGCAGTGCCTGACGGCAATTTGCTTTTTATAAACAATAATGATAAACCAGGAATTGTCGGAGCTGTTGGGACAGTCTTGGCTCAAGAGAATGTTAACATTGCTGGCATCACTTTTGGTCGCGAATCAAAAGGGGGATTAGCAGTTAGCGTTGTTAATGTTGATAGTGAGGTCTCTGAAGAAACAATCAAAAAGATTAAAAACACTAAAGATGTTCTGTTCGTAAAGCTTTTGAAGATCTAAATTGTTTTAATCTGTTTTTACTTTATGCTGGTGACAGTTCAGGTGTTTTCTTTTTGCTTGAACTGTCACTGCATGTATAAAGCTTTTAAAAGAGCATTATTATAGTCATGCGAAAAAAAGATTTTATCTCAGGATTAACTCCATGCAATGGTTTTGTTTTTTCCCCTGTATTGCTTGATGGAATTAGCAATAGTTTTTCTCTGTGCATGATTTTGGCTTTGTTATTCTTTGTGATGTATCTTAGCTATGTTGGAACAACAAAAGAAAAGGTTTTTCTTGTTGGATTGGTTTATTTTATCTCTTTTGCTAGAATGAACTATCTTGTAGCTATGGGGTCATTTGATATATTGTACAGTTTTGTTGATGTTGAGAGAATTATAAGAATTGCTTATCTGGTTGTCGCTTTTGGTCTTATTGCAGTAGGGTTGAGTATGTTTTTTAAGTGGGCTATATTTAAACGTCAGGTGTCGGCAGATAAGATTGCTTTGCGATTACCGGCTTTTTTACGAGAGCAGACAGTTTTAGAAGGCAGGAAGAAAACTTTCTTTGTTGATATTCTGCTAGGTTTATTATTATTTGTTTTTGTTCCTTTTGCTATAGGGCATACTGTAGGCTTGTTGAGCTTGGGTTCTGCTCAGAGCGTAGAACTTGGTTATAGTTTTCTAGCAGTGGTAAGAGTCGAAAGCCTTAAGTTCTCGTATTTTAAGCTTTTTTTGTATTTTATCTCTTACATGTTGCCATTAATTGTAGTTTGGTTTTTTATAATGTTTTCGATGCAAAACAAAAGTGTTGTGAATAATCTGAAAACACACTTTTCATTAATGTTTATGATCTTTTCTGCTGCTTTGTTGTCTGTAGGAGTTAGTTGTGTTCTATTGGTTTTTAACAAGCTTTTATGATCTTTAATGTTAAGTGAAGGATTTAAAATTTAATAGAAATTTATAAAAAAAGGAATAAAAATGAATTTAGTGGTTGTTGGTTCACAGTGGGGTGATGAAGGAAAAGGAAAGTTGATAGATATTATTTCTAAGGATATGGATATTACAGTTCGTTATCAGGGAGGAAACAATGCCGGGCATACTGTTGTCGTGGGAGATAAACAGTATGTTTTTCATTTGCTTCCTTCTGCAATCCTGCATAGAGGAAAAATTTGTGTTATTGGGAATGGAGTTGTTGTCGATCCAAAGGCATTGCTTCAAGAAATTGCTGATCTTGAAAAACAAGGTTTAAAGGTATCTGAAAAACGTTTTAAGATATCTGATAGATGCCATATAGTTATGCCCTATCATAGAGTTCTAGATGGATTAAGAGAAACAAAAAGAAAAAATAAAATTGGCACAACTGGAAGAGGAATTGGGCCATGTTATGCCGATAAAGTGACAAGGTGTGGGATCAGATTAGTTGATTTGTTAAATCCGAAAGTGCTTGAAGAGAAACTTAAAGATAATTTGTCCGAGAAAAATGAGATATTCAGAAAAGTATATGGAACTAAGGGATACTCATTTAATAAAATATATAATGAATATTTGGGCTATGGAAAACAATTGAAAAAGTATGCGTGTGATACTGTAA
>JAHJCZ010000005.1 GCA_018812705.1 Candidatus Omnitrophota bacterium | reverse complement strand
AGGAAGTTTATCAATTAATTCGGATAATGAACGAGTTTATTTAGGAGCATCAGATGATGCTTCTCTTTACTATGATGGCTCAAATTTAAATTTTGCAGCAACAGGAAATATTGATTTTACAGATGAGAATTTAAAGACAGTAGGAAGCATATCCTTAGCGAATGACAATTCAAAATTGTATGCAGGGTTATCGCAGGATTCATCAGTATACTTTGATGGCACAGATCTTATACTTCTTCCAAATGATGGGGCAACGACAGCACAGGTTAAAGTCGTACAGAATCGAAATGTCGATGCGGTTATGATAGCAACAACAGCGACGACAGCAGATGTGATAGATGTTGATGGAACAACATTAACAGATGGTGCGATATTAAAAGCAACAGTTGATGATACCTTAAATGCAGGTGCAGCTATTATTGATATTAATGGAACAGCTGTTAATAATGATGTCCGGTTAATGGAGATATCAACAACACCTGGAAATGGTGCTGATGTTTATTTAGCTTATTTAGAAAGAGGCGGGAATGACGCAACGATCTATTATGATGAAGCATCAGACCTATGGTGGATGAACCAAGGAGCAGGTGGCGCGGACATACAGATCGCATCAGCAACAAGCGGGGGCGCAACTACCGACGGTGGAACGGTAACATATGTAACAGGCCAGACAGATGACTTTGCGGTAGGCGGGACAACGTCCGCAGCTGACTTTTTCTTTGATCAGAGTTTAGGTGATCTATATATTAATACAGGAAGTTTATCTATTCAGTCAGACGGTGAAAAACTTTATTTTGGAGCGGGTGATGATGCGTCGATTTATGTTGATACAAGCAATGATATGTGGATAGCTAATACAACATCCGATGAGGATATTTCTATAGTTGCAAACAATGGTGGAGTTATTACAAATATGTTGTTTGTTGATGGAAGCGAATCTAGGGTTGGGATTGGAACAAGCACTCCTAGTGTACTCCTAGATGTCTCTGGTGGCGATGTTTCAATGAAAGACACTACTGGAGCTTTTACTTTGACTTTGGATAGTAATGCAACAAATAATCCTACTGAGATCCTAATATCAAATGCAGGCACTACTGAGTGGAGTATTCAAAATAGGGCTAGCAATTCTACTCCTGCGGATTCTTTGGTTATTTATAAAGACGGCACGGTTAATGAGGCTAATGCGATATTATCATTAACTACTGAGGATTATGTCGGTATAAATGACTCAACGCCAAATGCACATTTAGAAGTAAGTTCCGACGGTACAACAGGTGGATCAATATTTATGCTGAGTTCTAATGATGATACTGATGGTGATTTTATGATTGTTGCAGAAACTGGTAAAGTCGGTATTGGAATTACTTTGCCTGTTGAAAAACTGCAGGTTTCTGGAAGTGTTTCATTCGATGGAGCATTGTTAACAACAGGGAGCATAACTATAAATGCAGATAATTATGCTTTGAATTTTGGGGCTGGCCAGGATGCATCTATTTATTATGATGGATCAGATTTAGACATTATTGCAACAGGAACTGTAAACTTTACCGATGAGAATTTAATTACGGTTGGAAATATTTCGCTTGCTGCAGATAATGCAAGGCTTTATGTTGGTCAATCACAGGATGCTTCTATTTATTATGATGGTTCAAATATGAACTTAGCAGCGACAGGTAGCATTGATTTTACTGATGAGAATTTAATTACCGTTGGAAGTATTTCTTTGGGTAATGATAACTCAACGCTTTATTTTGGTAAGTCTCAGGATGCTTCCATTTATTATGATGGCTCAGATCTGGACATTATTGCAACAGGAACAGTCAATTTTACTGATGAGAACTTGATCACTGATGGGAACATTTCTATTGATGCGGATAATTCAAAATTATATTTGGGTGAAAATCAAGAGGCATCTATCTATTATGATTCAACGGAAAGTGATCTTGTTATCAAAACACAGGAGAGTGGCTCTGGCGATTTGATCGTTTTAGATGGGAATATGGGTATTGGCACTCCATCTCCAAATGAGAGGCTTGAAGTCAATAATACTATCGTTTACTCAAACGAATATAACGCAGGCTCTGCTGATCCATATACTGTTGATTGGGGCAATGGAAACAAGCAAGTTATTACGCTTGATGATAATAATTCAACAGTTAATTTTACCAATCCTGCGGGTGGAATAGCAAATTTCTTGCTACGAATAATACAAGATGGAACCGGCGGACGAAATGTTACCTCATGGGATGCCGATATCAAATGGCCGGGCGGGTCTGCTCCTACTTTATCCAGCGGCATAGCTGATGTCGACATTGTCTCCTGCTACTACAACGGCGCTAACTATTACTGCACCCCAAGCTTTGATTTTCAATAAAACGAATTGATTTCCAATCAATTCATTGTAAGGTGCTGATGATATTGCTTATTGGCAATGGACAATAAGCTTGCTATCAGCACCGCGAAGAATATAAAACGTCGATGCTTCAACGGCGTTTTATATTAATAAGTATGTTTCTACGATAAATTAACGGTGTTTTGCATTTGTAATTTTATTAATTGCGCGGATGTTGCTTAAGCAAAACCTCGTAAGAACATCGAGGTTTCAAGCAACGCCCTTATAGGAGAATGATCTTTGATCATTCTCCTTTTTCAATAAGTTTTTTGTGGCATCGCGGTAGTATGTTGCATCGAAATGTCTTGTAAATAGTCAAATAAATTGATAATTAAATTGACAATTAAATTGACAAAACAATAGTCAAATGATATCCTTTTTATATAGAAATTATTGAATAGGTTAGGAGGAAGATGTGATAAATATTAATAAAGATGCAACATTAGTAGGTGTTTCTGAATTGCGAAAAGGCATTGATAAGATATTGGAAAAGGCGCGTAAAGGCTTGGTAATAATAGAGAAGCGTCATAAACCTCAAGCTGTCATGATGTCTTCGGAAGAATTTGATCATATGCAGGAGGTTGTAGACATAGCTGAAGACATTGTTTTAGGTACTATTGCAAAAATGCGAATTGAAGGCAGTAAGGATGAAGATTTTATAGATATTGAAGAGTTAATGAAATAGTCATGTGGAGAATACGAATACACAAACTAGTTCTTGAAGAAGATCTTAAGAAAATCCCTCAAAAAGATAGATCTAAAATTATCAAAACGATCTATAAGAAACTTAGTTTCTCGCCAAAAGATTATGGCTCTCCTCTTAAGTATCAACTCAAAGGATTGTGGAAATTAAGAATTGAAGATTATCGTGTTGTTTATCGAATTGAAGATAAGCAGATTTTGGTGCTAGTCTTGAAAGTTGGTATGCGTCGTGATGAAAAAGTCTATAAGGAAATGATTTCCCGAATTAAAAAAATTTAAAGGAATAAGGGAGGTTGTTCTTATTACTTTTTCCTTCATTTTTGCAATTTTTTATCAAATCTTTTCAATTCCCCCGTCTAATAAAAATCGTTTAAAATCAAAACTAAAATAATTCAAAAATCACTTGAGTTGAGCCTTAAATAGTAATAAAACTATTACAACTTATATT
>JAHJCZ010000056.1 GCA_018812705.1 Candidatus Omnitrophota bacterium | reverse complement strand
ATTATTTAATATTATTATTCCCAAAAAGATAGTTCCGGATGATAGTGGCGAAAATACTTTAAGCTTTTACAACCAAGCTGAAATTTATCGATTTCAAGGCGATTGTGATAATGCAGAATCTCTATTCCAAAGATCTGTAGAGGAAGATCCTGGCCACTCATGGACATACACTTATCTTGCATGGTGTTATGAGTTCAATGGCAATTATACTAAAGCAGTTGAAACTCTTAAAAAAGCCCTTGAGTTAAATCCTAGAAATGATGCTGCCATGGGAAATTTGGGTTCAATATATAATAAAACCGGCGACTGTGAAAACGCTATAAAAGCATGGAAAATGGCCAAATTATATAATCCAACCAACGATTGGCATTATGTAAACTTGGGCTGGATTTACGCGAAAAATGGTCAGTGCGATGAGGCTAAAATAAACTTTATTAAAGCCGAAACATTTAGCAAGGAAAATGACAGGCATTACAGAACTTTATCGCAATGCTACAAGGAACAAGGAAATTATGACGAAGCCAGCAAGTATTATGCGAAAGCAATTAGATCAAATAGCTCTTATTACAATCCAGCAACTAGCCATAACTACAAGATCCTTAGGAACATGTTGAACAGAAGGGCAATAAAGCACATTGCTGTTCAGTATCCCATGAGAAATGTCGACACACTAAAAAACATGTTAAAACCCAGCGGCAGCACTATTTTTGTTAGCAACGAGAATACATTTAAAGAGGCAGTTAGCTCGGGAAGCTATAATGATTATTTTACAGACATTTTTGGTGGCGATTTTGGACACTGTACAACAAAGGGAAATACTCTTATTGCAGAAAATATTGCTGAAGCTATTCTAAAAAATACATTTAAAAAGAACTAACTCAACCTTTTTTTAAGAATTCCATTATCTTTACTTTTTTCCCCCTATCCTTCAAAAGATCTTTATTATCTCTAAACAAAGCCTCAATAGAAGTTTTTGGATCTTTATTTTTAAGCTTACTGCTCTGTGCTCGATCCAATCCATATGATAATAAGAGTCCTGCTAAAACAGAAAAACCACAAATCACAAGATCCACTTTTTGTATCCTTAATCTGCGTCCTTTTTTGCGTCCTTTAACTTTTCCTGATAAAACTCCCATTTTCTTAAGCCTCATTGCTAATACTTTACCGATAGCAAAATGATAACACAAAAATAAAGCTTTGCAAAAAAATGCTAAAATCAGTTTAAAAGTTTATTACTAACAATCGTGTCAAAAATCTCTTGGGGCCTTATAGATTTTAGGCATCTAAAATCATAAGGGCATTTTTCATTGTAACAATCGCTACAGTCAAGGGGCCTATGAAAAACTATACTTTTATTTCCTAGCGGCCCCCACCTGTTTGGGCCAGTTCCTTTTGTTCCCCTCCCAAATATAGCAATGATCTGCCGGTCAAGTGCTGCTGCAATATGCATTGGCCCGCTATCATTAGCTATAAGAATATCAGCAATACTTAGCAGAGATATCAGCTGTTTTAAATTAAATTTGCCAGCGAAATTATATACGTTCTTTTCAAACTGCGTTACTATATCATCACATAATTCAAACTCATCACAACTTCCTGACAGAACAATATTGACATCATAATGATCTAACAACAGCCCTATTAATTCAACAAAATGTTCCTTAGGCCAGCGCTTCTGAATAAAACTACTTCCCGGCTGTACAACGATTATCTTCTTTTTCAAATTAATAGATCTTTCGGACAATAATTCTTTGACATTTTTTTCTTCAAACTCTGAAACCTTCAACAAGGGTTTAATCCCTGACTCTTTTATGCCGATAGTTTCCAATAGCTCGAGGTTGTATTCGACTTCATGCTTTAATCCTTCAGCTCTTTTATCTGGTATCTTCTGAGTTAAAAGAAAAGGCCACTTTCTATCAAATCCAATTCTCGACTTTATTCCTGCAAGAAAAACCACTAAATGCAAAAATTTGTTTGAATTCAACAATATCGCCAGATCATATCCTTTAAACGCTATCTGCCTGTACCACCCGTATAATCGTGGCCATAAATTCCTGACATCTAAGGTTTCAAAAACGAGTATTTCATCAATCCCTTTTTTAGCTTCAACAACACTTCTTGCTAAAGACGATGTTGCAAAAGTTATGTGAGCTTGCGGATAATGCTTCTTTATTGCGTCAACAACTACAGTAGATAATAGGACCTCACCTATATGATCAGTCCTTAAAATCAGAACTTTCTTTACATTCTTTAATTTTTCAGATTTATTAACCATTATTATCCCTTGCTGTAAATTTATCTATTTTCTAAAAACTTGCTTAATAGCGATGTAATTCCACAATGAACCTATAGACCCTCCAATTAATCCAGACAACATCCCCGTCAACCCAAAATCATAGAGACAATAAGCTATGCTAACGTTAATGACTACACCAATACATCCAAAACTACTAAAGGAAAGTGCCTCCCAAACAAATTTTAACACCCCGTCTTTTTTTACAGACCTAGTCTTATTGAACATAAAAAAGACCATTAACACAATTAACGACACTAATAGTTGAGTAAAAACAAAAGATTGCCTCAAAATAATTGCAGCGAACATCAACATAAAATAATGTAGCAACAATACTAAAAAGGCGTTAATAAAAAACAATAGAAATCTAATAGAAACGAATTTGCCTATAATTTTATCAAGAACCATTATCCCGTAATCAACTGAAACCCTAAGATCTAATTTACTTTCACCTGCATTGCGTTGCCTAAAATCATAAGGCATTTCCTTAAATTTGACTTTTTTTGATGATGAAGCAAAAAGATCGAACAGGATCTTAAAGCCCTTACCATTCAAGTCTCTAACAATCTCCTGAAAGAAAGACTGCCTAAGCATAAAGAATCCACTCATGGGGTCCTTCAGGTCTGCACGTATAACTGCTTGGCCAATTTTAGTCGCAAAGCAACTGATCATTTTCCTTATAGCCGACCATTGACCCACTCCTCCGCCTTCAACATATCTACTGCCAACAACTATGTCGAGCTCACTATTCTCCTTTAAAGCTTCCAACATTTTAGGCAATATTCTCTCGTCATGTTGCATATCTGCATCCATAACAGCCATATAATCAGACGAGCAAGAAAGCATTCCTTCTATGCAAGCTGAAGACAATCCCTTTCGGCCGATCCTTTGCAAACATCGGACCCTTACATCTTTACTTGCTATATCACGAATAATATCAGCAGTGCCATCTGAAGAATCATCATCGACAAAAATCGCCTCCCACGAGACCCCTTCCAATGTTGAAGCAAGTTTTTCAGTTAAAGCTTTAACATTATCTTTTTCATTATATGTAGGTATTACTACCGTTAGCTCTACGCTCAAAATAATCCTCCTTTATTCTGAATCGTTTAAATTCTATCTGCTAGACATATCATAAAGATATATCTGTGCCCCGTCGCCTTTAAACTCTCTTATTACTTTTCCTCGGTGATCAAAAGCTCCTAAAACTATATCCTTCAGCTCTGTTTCACATCGAGACAAAAAGACCCAAACGCGATCACTTTTACCTTCATATTTAATGGGCACATGCTTAAATATTACCTGAACTCCGCCCTCAGATTGTGCCGAAACAAGTCTTCGAAAATGTCCCTCTTTATCAAAAATATTATAATCATATTTCATCGCAGCATATTTTACGCCTTTAAATTCTCCTGTCTTATGAGCAAACTGTCCCGTCAAAACGCCTTCCATTCGCTTTCCTTCAAACTCGCCGAGATAGGCTTTAGATAGATCTGAATAGTACCCCAAATTCTTAGCATAATACCAAAAACTAAATTGGCCTGATGTGTTAAAAAATATCATATCTCCCGGCAAATAATATTTCTGCATGAATGCCAAAGTCTGCCTATTATGCTCAGAGCCGCCTCGCCCTCTTTTAAGCTTATGAATTGCTGTCATAAACGGCTGATACAGCAAGACGTATGCGATCACTAAAGCTATGACCGAAGATATACGACTAGCTTTCTTAATCTTAAAATTAACACTTGCAGATAAAACCACTATTATCGACGGCACTAAAAATAGTATTACCCTGCCTCTGAAAGGATATTTTCCTATAAGAGCAGCAAAAAGAGTTATCAATACCGGACCCACAAAAATAAAAAAGCTCTCCTTGTCTTTTTTAAAAAGCTGCCAACATCCCACAAAAAATATCAATGAGCCTAAAACACCTATATGAAAAGGTAGCTTTGCAAAATACATGCCCCCAGGGTACTTGAACATCTCGAAAAATACTTCTCTCAACCAAGATAGTGTTGCAAATGAAAATATTGTAGTTGGCCCGAAAGCTCCGACCCAAGTAGCTTTTAAGGACTCTCCATGTACCATGTCAGACAAAGAGATCTTGTACAAAAAGATAAAACTAAATAACCAGATCACAAAAACAGGTAAAACAGATATCAGCTCTTTCCACTTTTTATCGATCAAAGCCATTGTTGTCGCTGTAAGGCCCAAAGCCGTCAGAATAAAAATACAGGCGCTTGATATCCAAATTATCAATCCACCGGACAAACCAAGAAGCAAGATATTTTTTAATCCTAAACCAGCCTTTCTTACATTAATAAAAACATAAATCAATATTAACGCCATGAGGACATCGCTGGAATAAGGCTTAGTGTCGCCACAGTACTGAATAAGAGGATCGCATACTGCAAAAAATATTAGCGAAACTTTTTGAATTTCCTTACAGAACAATTTCTTGACAATTAAATAAAACAACAATAATGAACCAATTCCCGACAAAAGTGGAAATAAACGAAAAGCATATTCATTGTTCCCAAACAAAGTGATTGATAATTTTTCGATCAGCTCAAATCCTATTGGCGGCTTTGCAAACTCAGGAAAAATATCAAATCGCGTCAGTATCTCTGAAAAAGTCCTGCTTCCTATACTAACAGTAGTTACTGCTTCATCCAACCAAACAGAATGATTCTCTAAATACAGCTTTACCCTGAACAGAACACCTAAAGATATAATTGAAATATCAAAGCCCTTGCTGAACACAATAGCAACGACAACATCAATAGCTTTTTTTATAATTTTTTTCAAACTATCAAAACCCCAATAATTACTTAGTTATCAGGAAATCTCCCATTGCCAAATAGTCGAGGCCGCTCTCCTTGAACATAAGAAGGGCATCCTCCGGGCTACATATCATGGGCTCTCCTCTCCTGTTCAATGAAGTATTGATTACAACAGGAACACCTGTTCTTTCATGAAAATAGCTTATAAGCTTATGATATCTTGGATTGGTTTTTTCATCTACCAGCTGAGGGCGGCATGTCCCATCAACATGAACAACCTCGGGGATCCTGTCTTTCCATTCTTCTGTTGCCTTAAAAGCAATAGTCATAAAAGACGCCTCGTGATCTGTTCCTAGTATCTCTCTTCCATAACCATTAAGAATTGACGGACAGAATGGCCTCCAGTTTTCCCTCAATTTTATTATTGCGTTGATCTTATCCGCTATACCTTTTATCGTAGGATTACCCAGGATGCTTCTGTTGCCTAAAGCTCTTGGCCCCCATTCCATCCTGCCCTGGAACCATCCAACAATTTTGCCCTCACACAAAAGATCTGATGCAGCCTTGCAAATATCTTGTTCTTTAGAATATTTATACCCTGAATTCATAAGAGCTCTTTCAATCTCCTCATTATTATATTCAGGCCCTAAATAAACATGATCCATCTTCTCGATCTTATCCCCGCACTCAGCAGCAACATAAACAACAGCTCCTAAAGATGCTCCTGCATCATGAGCACTTGGCTGAACCCAAAGATTATTGATATGAGGATGATCAAGCAATATCCTGTTTAATGCAACGTTTAATGCAACACCACCCGCAAAGCACAAGTTACCATGCCTTTTTAGTTCTTTTAAAAGATATGTATCTACCAACTTCAAAGTTATTTCTTCAAGCTTTTTTTGTGTTGCCGCCGCTATGTGAATAAAAGGCTCTGACAAAGCATCGCCTTCTCTGGGTATCCCAAATTCGTCAACCATTTTTTTAGAGTAGACTTTACCAAGCTCGTGCCTCTTATCTCTTGTAACCCAAACATAATCATCATTACAATGGTAGGTCTTTTTGCGATCAATCCAATGCATGATATGATCCATGTTGATCTTACTTGCATCACCATATGGCGCCATGCCCATTACCTTGTACTCGCCATCACCTCTTGTAAAGCCTAAATAATCCGTCATTGTTGCATAAAAATTACCCAATGAATCTGGTGCCAATATTTCTTTTATCTTGTGGATCTTTCCATCTCTAGCATAACCCATTAATGATGCGGTAAGCTCTCCGCCGCCATCTATTGAGAGAATTGCAGCTTCTTCCATACCAGAAAAATAAAAGCTAGATGCCGCATGAGCGATATGATGTTCTACCCATTTAATATTCACCTTACCTTGAGAAAAACCGCATTTCTCCAAAGTACTTGCAATAAAATTCTTTTGATTTTTGAATTCATGATTGTTCCTAAAGAACTTTTTTAAAGCACGAGATGGCGTAGCCTTAAAAGTCCTAAAGAAATATTCAAAACGCTTTTTGTGTAAAATATCATAAGACCATGGGTATGCAATAATATCCACTTCTGAAGGCTTAATGCCTCCAGCTTTCAAACAATAGTTAATTGCTTGAACAGGCATTTCGCCGTCAGAATGCTTTATACGATTGAACCTTTCTTCTTCAGCCGCAGCAACTACTTTTCCATCGATCATCAGTGCAGCAGAAGGGTCATGGCCAAAAGGTGAAGCTATTCCTAATATTTTCATTTTTTTGCTCCAAGATCATTCTTTAAAAATTTTTTAACAGATTCAATAACATCATCAACAGAAATTCCTTTAAGACACTCCGTGTCTGCCCCGCATTCATTTAAACGAAAATCATTGTAACATGGACGACAATTTATATCATTTATCATATATTGATGTCTGGCCTCGATAAAAGGGAACATTCCATAAACATTCTCATCTACTGGCCCAAAAAATGCAATAATTTTTTTCTTCAACGCATCAGCAAAACGAAGCAGGCCTGTATCGTTTCCTATAAATAATGAACACTTATCTACCAATGCAATAACATCCTCAAAAGAACACCCTATGAATTCATAGCATTGATCCGGATGCTCCAAACCTTTCTTGATATTTAAGATCTCTTGCTTCTCATTACTTCCTGCAAATAAAAATACTTTAGCATTAAAATCTTCTATTAGCTTATTAATTAGATCAGCAAATTTTTCTGCAGGCCACCTCTTTAAATATGCCTTACTGCCCCAAGACTCTCCACCCATTGGAGCGATCCCTACAATAGGTCCCGAAATATCATTCTTTGCCACAAAAGCATCCGCCCATTCAATACTTTTAGGATCAGAATAAACCTCCAATCCTGCCTCTTTTGGCACGATACCAAATTCTGTCAAAAGATCGAGATAATATTGGGCCACATGCTTTTTACTGAAAGATTCTAGTATAAGCTTGTGATTAAGGAATACACATCTCTTTTTATAGTCCAATCCATAACGGTCCCTGATCCCTGATAAAAAAGAAATAAATCCAAAATAGGTATTTAAGGAAAAATCAAAAGCAACTTCGATCTTTTCCCTTCTAATTTCGCAGATAAACCCTATAAAATATATTAGCCATGCAATTTTTGATCTTTTTGAAAGCGCTATTGATTCATCCCGATCATAAATAAATATCTTCTCGATTAAAGGATTGTTCTTCAATATAAATTCTGTTCTTTTATTACACAGATAATATACCTTCGAATCCGGAAAATTGTCCTTTAAATTACGAATTATCGGTGTCGTGAACAAAACATCCCCGATACCATAAGGATTTATTACCAAGAACGACTTTTTTTCTTTTTTATTATTTAACATTTGCCACTCTTGGCCGGCAGAAGTAAATTACACAGCCATATCAAATACAATTTCAATAGTTTTCTAAATGCTCTTATATTAAAACCGCCAAAATATAAGGAGCTCCACAAATATTCAGAAGATTTTTTAAAATTCAGAGTTTTTAAAAGATCTTTTCCTGCAACATAGTAGAAATCAGATAAAAACTTTTTGTCGCTTTTCATTTCAGGCAGCCATTTGCTTAACAGCTTCTCTCTCGTTGCTTGTGCAAACTCATTTGAAACTCCTCCTAAGCTGCAGCCATGCACATATTTTTCTGCAAGAGGCTTATTGAAAAAATACACTGGAAACTCATTCAAAATTCTCACAAAATAATCAAGATCTTCAAGAGTACGCAGATCTTCATCAAAAAATCCAACAGAGGCACAACATTCTTTTGTAATGATCCAGCCAGTTGGGCCGCTTTTTACTTCTGAAGAAAACTTATTAACTGTACCAATAAATCCGGAAGCAACCCCATCTCTTACAGCTAAATGTTTATCTTCTCCAATTTCCCAATAGTTAGTAAAGATCATTCCCGGTCTCGGTGTTAAAATATCAAAAAGGCCGACTTGCTCTTGTATCTTGCTTAGAAGGAACACATCATCTGAATCAAGAAAAGCAATATACTGCCCGGTTGCGCGCCTTAACCCTAAGTTTCTAGCAAAAGAAACCCCATTGTTCCCTTCACTTTTAATATATTGTATTCTCGGGTCATTGATCTCACCAATAACGCGTTCTGTATCATCCTCAGATCCATCATCAACTATTATTATTTCAATATTCTTATATTTCTGCTTCACAAGGCTTGCAACAGCTCTTTTTAACATAGGAGCTCTGTTATATGTCGGTATAAGAACACTAACAAGCTTTTCCACCTTACTATATCTCTCTTTTTAATGCTGTTTTATCAACTTGCATTATTGACACAACTAAGCCCAAAAAGACCCAGAACAATGTATTTAACTGCAATGAATAAAAACCTGTATCAAAAAAAGCGTGAACTAAAAAACCAACTAGCCCAGATAGCGCTCCCTGAAACAGAATTAATAAATATCTGTCTTTTATAGATATTGACTTGTCGCATGCCCTCTTAAACAAAACAAATAACATCCATAAAAATGAGGCTAATCCTACCAGGCCGATTTCAGCGGCCATTTGCAAATAACAATTATGCGCATAGTACCCCGTCCAATTCCCACGCTTTTGAGCTTCCTTTGAATATGTGTTTACACCTGTCCCTAAAATAGGTTTTCTGGAGATGCTGGTTAACGCCTCTTTCCAAAAACCAATTCTGCCCATTCCCATTGTCAATAACTCACTGCGCTTCTCTTCTTCAGTTTTATTTTTTTCAGGAACAATAGCTTCTTTATGTACTGAGTCAGAAATAAGAGAAACATTTCTCATCTTCGCCATCAAGGGAGAAAAACCTATTAAAAATAATGCCGCTGATACTAAAACAACCTTGAGTTTGCAATATTTAGAAAACCACATGAACAAAAGGGCTACCAATGCACCGATATAAGCACCTCTTGAAAAAGTCAGTGCCAAATTAAGAATACATATCGCAAATAAAAGCATAAAAGCATATCTTATTAAACTGGCATTACGACTTTTTAATCGGGCTTTCTTCTGGCTAAGAAAAACATCACTTAAAAGAAAATTAAAAACTATAAATATCGGAATGATCAAGTATGTAGCAAAATCATTCGGATGCTTAAAAGTTGAAGTTAGCCTGCCTTCCATCATTGAAAAACCTCGGATAAACCCTTGAGTAAAAATAGATTGATAGAAGCCATTAATACATATCAGCCCTACTGAAACAAAAAGGACCAAAGAAAATCTTTTTATCCTCTTTTCAGTATTAACGCTTTCGACAAAAACAAAGAACAAAAAGACCCTTTCTAATATTTTTCCAAAAAATGCACGCGTACTTAATTGCGGATATGAGCTGACAAAAATTGATAAAAAACAGATCAAGACATAAGCCATCGCAGAAACAGTCAAAATATTATTAACCGGCAACAAAGCCTTTAAACAATACCTGATCTTATCATTACGTTCTTTGTTTTTAATAACATCAAATACCCTGAATAAAATTTCTGTCAATTTCTTAATACAAAAACACAGTACAGGCAATGCAACAAACCACTCAACAAGGGCAATTGATATAGGTAAAAAGTATATCAATGCACAAATAGAAACAAACGCAGTTTTATCACATCTTCGAATAATTGTTTCTTTTATCATTTACAAAATCTCCTCTTGATATTCTGCCACCCATAAGCAGATAAAATAGCCATAAAAGGAACCATAGGAACCCTAAATCTCGGACCAGAACCCCACATCGTGGCGAAAACTGTGGTCGTTGTAAAATAAAGTATTATAAATGCGAGAAAATAAAGAGCTGTATTACCTTTCATTTTAGAAAGGCCGACTAGCAATCCTAACATCCAAAAAAAGATCCATGGATATGAAAAAACCTTTCCAACAACTGTAATTGCCCTATTTCCAAAATATTTAAAATTCGCAGGCCGTGTAAAAAGTGAAAATAAACATCTAGCTGTTACATTGCTATAATATGCAACCGGCGGCAGGCCTTTTGAAATAGGGTCTTTGTTCCGCTTATAGCTCCTGTATAATCCCGTTCCCCACTGCTCAGAAATAGTAGCATTATTGATACTGCAAAACTTGTTCATGTTAAATCTCTTTATATTACGCAAATGCCAAGGTGCTATCATTCCATAAACGATAAGTGCGAATACCAGTGCGTTAAAAAATGCCTTCTTTGGTGACTTACGCATAAAAACAAAAACCAGAAATATTGCCATAGCTACTGGAATAAAATAAACAACTGGCCTGACATAGACCGCCGCAACAATAACAAGAGCTGAAAGTACCAGCGATACTATTTTCTCTGTTCTTAAAAAACTCAAAAACAGATACATGAACAAAGATATCAAGAAAAGGAACAGGGCTTCTGTTAAAAGCATCATAGAAAAAACCGTAGCCGGAGGGTCAAACAAAACTATCAAAGCGCTTAAAGGTGCTAATTCTTCATCAATCAAAAGAGCAGCTTTATAGGTAAAATACCCGGCAATGACCGTTAAGACCATTTGAACAAATACTATTCCGATCAAAGGTATTCGAAAAAAAACATTTAAAATACCTAAAAACAAAGGATATCCTGGCGTCCTATATAGCTGGTAAATAAAAATGCCTTTTGTATTTTCTGTTGCAAATTTTCCCTCGGTAATCAAAGTAATGCCGGTTTTAATATATCCCTCTGAGTCCGGCGCAAACATACTTTGACGTGCCGAGCAAGCAACATACGAAAATAAAGCGATTTTCAATAAGAGCGCAATTGCAATGAGAACAATAAATTTTCTATTAGTTTTATTCATCCGCAACAAAAACAAGTTCTTTAAACCCTTTATAAACCGCACCTAAAAGATGGCATCCATGACTAAACGTATTCATCTTAGATTCTCCGGCAAAACGGTCTTTATAATGGACAGGGACCTCAATAATCTTAAGACCCATTTTTGCAGCTCCAAAAAGCAGGTCAAAATCCCCCCAGCTGTCTTTTCCCATTTTAAAATGCTTATAATCGGTCTTTAGAAATGCTTTCGTTCCACATAGGGTATCGGTCAAATGCTGCTGCGTAATAAAAGACATCACTAAGCCAAAAACCTTATTACCTAAATTATTTAAAAACCTCATTGCCTGAGATTCCATCGGATAAACCAATCTAGTCCCGTTAGCAAACCGACACAAACCTTTATTGAGAGGGTCAAAGAATCGCGGCAACTCTTCTGGAATAACAGCAAGGTCAGCATCAAGTATCATTAATACTTCCTGTGTTGCCGCAGCAAATCCAGCTTGAACGGCATGCCCCTTGCCCTTATTTGGCGAATAGTCTACAAGTTTTAGATTGGGATATTCTCCTTCTAGTTCTCTTACCTTATCAACTGTTGAATCAGTGCTCCCGTCATTGACAACAATAATTTCTGTTCCCTTGCCCATTTGCGGAACTCTTCTTATTGCCTCTTGAATACTGCCTTCTTCGTTATGACAAGGAATTATAACTGAACATCCCATACCAAGGTCGGTATTGTTAACTGGCGTTGGCTGAAGCATCAGGTAAGGAACAACTGAAAGTTTATTTAACCCCCACATCCTTACACCGATCGTATTTGCTAAGAATGAAAGAACAGGTATATATTTGGGGAACAGCATCAAGTATCCTGAATAACTAACAGAGAAATTAGTCAACTCCAGTATCTTGGTTATATTTCTTTTTTCAATAAAGTTATGAAACCCTTCCGGCATTTTGGCTTCAAGCTTCTCAGCTAATTTAAAAACAGGGTCCCACCAAGGATTTATCGTCGTTAAGATGATCTTTGTTGAAGGATGGCATAATTTATAAATACTTTCAAAAACATCCATAATGTCATATACATGATCAATAATATCTACAAGAATAATATAATCAAATTTTGACTCGGATCGAAATTCTTCTACGGCAGATTCATAAAAATCAAATTCTGGATATTTTTCCTTGGCAATAGATACCATTTTTGCACTAATATCTATCCCGACTCCTCTTGAAGGCTTTGTTGCCGCAAGTATCTCCCCGGCACCGCATCCTATCTCTAGAACGCTCTTATAAGGAGCAACATTGCTCTTAACAAAAGATTTTATGTTTTTATAATAATAAGCATTTTTTGCTTTCCACTTATCATAATCTTTTGCTATATCATCATAATATGCTTTTACTTTTTCCGATCTTGTGATCCCTGACATAAAAATTCCCTTTCATTTATATTTGACTAACAACCCGTTGCCTGACATGTTGGACATGTCCCTCCGTAACAAAAAACAACACCCCTGTTAACGCCTGAAAAAACTCCTGATGAAGTGTGAAAACGAAGTCCCCATCCATCAGGACTGTCTGCATCGCAAACCAGCAAACTAGCGCCAGCATTATAAGTGCATGAATAATCCATATTAGACTCAATAATATTTGTCCTTAAAGTATTATTAATATCTGCAACTCCAGCTAGATCCTGAATTACAAAATCACCTGTCTTAACACGATAGATCTTCATTGCCTCCCATATCATTGTTAGATTATTTATCGCTTCCTTCTCATCCGACCTTTGAAGCGATTTCTTATAATCAGGGATAGTAAACGCTGCAATAAGGCCTATCAAAACCACAACCACAATGATCTCCATTAAAGTAACTGCTTTATTATTAATATTACACTCCATAGTAATAGCCTCCCGGTTTTGTGGTATTGTAACACAAACACCATTAAATACAAAAAAGAACTGTGGCTCTTTTTTATTGTGAGTTTTCCTGCATCAATGCATCAGGGACAAAAACACCTCTTTGTCTTAATTGCTCTACATAAAATAATGCTCTTTTTATATCTTTTTGATTAAAATAATGGGCAACTAGGTTTTTGCAGGCTTCAATGTTCTTAGGATTAAGCTTAAAAGCTTTTTCCCACATCTCTGATGCTTCTTCTTTATTACCAATATGATAATAAAGAATTGCTAAATTGTAATAAACATTGTCATATGATGGATCTATTTCGATCTCGCGTTTAAAGAACTTTTCAGCAGCAGCAAACTCTTTTCGTTCGTAGTATATCAACCCTAAATTGTTATTGACCATAGGCTCTTTTTGATTTAGCTCTAAGGCCTTATTGTAAAATTTTTCCGCTTCATCCAGTCTTCCCTCAAAGTGAAGCATAACCCCCATATTCCTCTGTGCCAAAGGCGAATGTGGAGAAGTCTCAACCGCATTGCTCCAAAACACATCCCTGCCAGAATAATTTTCACAATAAGAAAGAGTACTGGCAGAAAATATTCCAGCAATGCAAAGAACAAAAACAGAAGCAATTAAAGGCTTCTTTCCAATAGTATCAACAATGTCCAGCTCAAGTATCAAAAATATAATCCCGATTATTGGCAAATATAAACGATACTCGTGCGTAATAAATGAGATCGCCAACGCAGGTAAAAGAAAAAGAATGAACCAGCTAAAACCGAACAAAACATAATTAATTCTCTTTTTCTTTGAAAGAAACAAAAGCACCACAAAGAGAAACAACACTACTAGCCCATAAACGAGCTTTGTATCTTCGATTACAGGAAGAACAGATAAATTGACCGGTAATATTGTTTTTCCTAAATAAGTAATTAAAGAGGGTGAATTCTTTAATAGTGAGCTAAAGATCATTGCCAAATCATGCACGCTTTTCTTATCAATAATAATTGAACGGACAAAAAACCATACCCCTAGCGTAACGATCCACAAAGGGATCAGAGTTTTAAAGCTTCTTGATCTTTGCCTTTTATCAGCGATCACGCAAAGATACAAAGAACAACATAGGGCAAAACTTACTGCGGTCTCTTTCGTTAAAAGTGCAAAGATAAAAAATAACCAATGAAGGAATAAATAAAGGCGTTTTTCCTTTTCAACAAAACTGATCATGTTGATAAATGAAAGCAACACAAAAACAGCTAATAATGAATCTGTCCTGCCAGGTATCCAAGCCACAGCCTGCGTTAAAACAGGGTGAACTGAAAATAATAAAGAAAAACAAAAAGCCTTCTGCCTTCCATATTTTAATTTGCACAACAAATGCATAAGAAGACATATATTCGTTAAATGTAAAATTATATTTGATATTCTATAGGAGAGGATTGACCCTTGCGAAAATCGCGCATCAAGAAAAAAGGTCAGATTCAAGATAGGGCGATAAAATACTTGCGATATAAAATCCGGGCCCGTAAAGATCTTGAGTGCATTGGCGGTATCTTGAAAGAACCATTTATAATCTAATATCCAAACATTATCATCTAAAAAGACCAGATCAAAAGCAAAGGTCTTACAATAAAGCAAAAGCCCAACGACTATCAAAAACAAATAGGCGAAAGGGCTTAAGATCAATTTCTTTATGCTTGAATACATTAATAATTTAATGAAAAGATTTTTACTACCAAGTTTGATAACCGCCGCTCGTGCAAATCACGCTATCACATGGAGTGCACACCATTCTTGCATTATTTTCTAAAACATAGATCATGTAGGAATCATCATTTGCTGTAAACCTCGCCAAATAAAGCTCTGCTGTGTTCGTGCCTGCGGCACAGGCAATTGTACTACTATCTGAAATTGTTAAGTCTTTAAAACCTTTCAAGGCAGGTACAGATACTTCAGCAAGGCTGGCAACATTATTGGCATAATTCCCGACTTCTCTATTGTAGTCTATTTGAGCATCATAAATATGCAGCAAAACCATTTCCGCTTCTTGGTTCTTGATCTTTCGAGAAAATGCACTTAATCTTGGCAAGGCTAATGCAGCCATAAAGCCTATTATAACAATAACAACAGTTATCTCTGCAAGAGTAAAACCATAACATTTTTTATTTTTGCCAATAGACATTGAATGTCCTTATTTATTGTTTTTTTCCTGTATTAATAATACTACAGAAAACAAATAAACTCTCCAGCAAAAACAAATTAATTAATTTCCTTTTGTAATGCCTTTAGCCTTTAAAATCTCCATTTTTTCTTTCTGGAGCTCAGAAATCTCTTCTTTTGCTTTTTTCAGCTCTGTTTCGATCTCTAGAATATGCTTATTCTGCACATCGATCATTTTATCTTTGTTTTTCATCCTGTCAGCTAAGTTCAATACGCTATCTCTTTGATTTCTTACAAAATTATCTCTTGTATCTATTTCATCCTGTTGCTTAACCACTGTATCAGCCAAATAAATAGAATCATCTAACCTTGCCATCCTTGCTTCCTGATTTTGAGCAAGATCCACTTCCTTTTTTACAAGAGTATCTTTTGCATCTACCAAATGACCATCACTGTACTGCATAACATCTTCCATCACGTGGATCATTCTGTCCTGCCTGCGATTAACATGATAAGCTTTATCTTTAAATTGACCGAATGACCCCAGCGCAACTTGACCTTCCTTTGAAGCACTTACAACTTCAGCAAATCTTTCTTGAATGTCTGATAAATCTTCATCTTTTTCATCCAAAATATTCTTTAAGGCATCCAGTTCACTCTTTTGCCTTAACACCTCTTCTTTTAAGAATCTGTTTCTCTGAGAAACTAAGGCCTCAACCTCATTCATTTCAACTTTATCTTTCCACTCTTGGCTTCTTATTACTGACTCTCTCTGATAAAGTTGTTTTTTAATAGTGTCTATCTTTTGCTCTAAAGAAATAATTCGATTTGACTTGGCTAAATTTGATTCATAAAGCCTTTTCTTTTCATTCATAAGGTCTAAAAATTTACCTCTTAATTTATTCTTTTCAGTCTGCAAATTAAGAACTTGGTATTTATAATCTTCAATGTGGCGATTTAATTCACCATAATGAGCTTCGTATCCAACCACTCCCGGATATAATCCACTCTTCATACCTGTCATTTTAAGATATTCCCTAGCTTTTTCATTATCCGGATTAATCATCAAAGCTTTTGAGAATTCATGGATCGCTGTTTCTGCATCTCCTTGTCTCAAATAATGTTCGCCTGTTTCTACTATAAAGTCATCCGGCGAACGATTGTCCCTTGCAAATGATACCTTTGGCATACAAAAACAAAGAAAAAGAGACAATAAAGCACAAATGTAAACTGAATTTTTTCTTTTCATTCTTTCCTCTCCTCATTTTTTTTCGCGAGTCGAAATGACTCGTCTAATATAAAGATAACTATCTATATATATATCTTTCACACCAGGCAAGTATACCATCCGTTTATGCGAGTGACAAGTAAGAGCTAAACCTGGAAAGGTTTGGCTCTAATAGGGCATTTTCATCACCAACGAATCTAAATGCTTCAATGAGATTCATTGAACAAAAATGCCTGCGGAATCATGAAATCGGACGGGCAATTAGGGACAGACTCTTTTTAGGCAAAAAGAGTTTGTCCCTAATTCCATTTGACCCATTTTTTTCATTATGGTATTCTATTGTCCCAATGGAAACAACGACCCCAATGCTTAAACAATACAATGCTATTAAAGCCAAGAATCAGGATAGTATTCTCCTTTTTCGCTTAGGTGATTTCTATGAAATGTTCTTTGAAGATGCAAGGATCGTTTCGAAGAAACTTGACATTGTTTTAACATCAAGAGGCAAAGGCGCCGGCAGTAAGATACCAATGTGCGGATTTCCTCACCACGCTGCAGAGAATTACATCGCACGCTTAGTGAAGGCAGGCCACAAGGTTGCTATTTGTGAACAAATGGAAGACCCTGCCCAGGCAAAAGGAATTGTTAAGCGGGATATTACTAGGATCATTACTTCTGGCACTTATTTAGATGAAAACTCAACTGATTCAAGATACCTGCTTTGTCTAAGCCCAAATGGCAAAACAATTGGGGTTGCTTTTTGTGATCCAACTACCGGAGAGATCCAGACAAACCAATATCCAAAAGACAAGAATGCATTACACGAACTTATAGCAAAACTCCCGATTTACGAATGTATTTTCCCTCAAAGCTATGATGACAGTATTAAGGAATTGTTCAAAGATCCTGTTTTAAAGTCAAAGAACATAACCTTGAGCCCTTTTCAGGACTTTTCTTTTTCTTTTGAGATAGCACGCGACTGCCTTTGCAAACATTTTAATATCAAGAATCTTTGTGGATTCGGTATTGAAGCTCTCCCATCTGCGGCTTCAAGCGTTGGCGCACTTCTTGATTACCTTCAACAGATGAACAAGCAGCCTCTAAGGCATATCGACAAAGTATCCCTTTATCACGACAGTGATTTTGTTTTTATTTCACCAGCGGCATTAAACGGGCTCGAGCTCTCTACATTAATAAAGACGATCGATCACACTCTTACTCCATTAGGAAAAAGAAAATTCAGCTCATGGATACATCATCCTCTTAAGAATATTAAATCCATTACAGAACGCCAAAAGGCAATTCAGCTTTTATTGGATGATCCCGAAAAAACAAAAATTTTGAAGGCCTCTCTAAATAAGATCACAGACCTAGAAAAGAATATTTCACGACTTAGCTGCGGATATATCCACGCAAAAGATTTCTTGAGCGTAAGAAATACTTTGGAACTGCTTCCCGATATCCAAATGTCCATTGAACAATTTGCGAAAACAAATACCTTGTTCTACCTTCAAGATCTTCCCGAGCTTAGAGAATACTTATGCAAAACCATCAATGAAGACGTCCCTCTATCTAAGCCCGAAGGTAAGATCATCAAGGAAGGCTACAACAAAGAGCTTGATTCGCTCAGGGATATTCAGAATAATGGGCGCAAATGGTTAGCCGAGCTTCAGAAAAGAGAAATTGAGAGAACTAAGATCAACTCTCTAAAAATTGGCTTTAACAAAGTATTCGGGTATTACCTGGAAGTCACTAAAACAAATATGCATCTCGTGCCGCAAGACTTTATTCGCAAGCAAACACTGGTTAATGCCGAGAGGTTCATTACGCCTGAGCTAAAAGAATACGAGGAGAAGATCCTGACAGCACAAGACAAGATCTTAAGCATTGAGAACACGATCCTAAAAGAGATACATCAGGAGATCTTGAATAACTCTCTCAAATTACACGAATTCTGCGAGGCGATCGCAATACTTGACTGCATTTATTCCTTAAGCGTTCTCGCTCAGTCACCCAAATACATCGCCCCAACGATTTCTGAGGACACAACACTTTTTATCCAGGAAGGCCGCCACCCTGTCGTAGAAATAACTTCAACTGAAACATTTATTGCTAACGACACATTTCTTAATTGCGAAGATAATCACCTGATAATTTTGACAGGTCCTAATATGGCAGGAAAATCCACCTACATCCGACAAACAGCAATACTTGTAATAATGGCGCAAGCAGGAAGTTTTATCCCTGCCCAAAAAGCAACTATCGGGCTTGTTGATAAGATATTTACAAGAATAGGTGCTCACGATGACATTTCAAAAGGACAAAGCACCTTTATGGTCGAGATGAATGAAACAGCAGACATTTTGAATAACCTGACTGACAGAAGTTTGATAATTCTAGATGAGATCGGTCGCGGTACTAGCACATACGACGGATTAAGCCTTGCCTGGGCACTTGCTGAACATCTTTCAAATACAAAAGCTAGAACTTTGTTCGCAACACATTTTCATGAACTGACTGCTTTAGCCGATGAACGCCAAGGGATCAAAAATTACAATGTTGCTGTTAAAGAATGGGAAGACGAAGTAATCTTCCTGCATAAGATCATCCCTGGCTCAACAGACGACTCTTACGGTATCTATGTTGCCAAGCTTGCAGGCATACCTGAAAAAGTAATAAAACGTGCTCGACGTATCCTGACCCAGCTTGAGCTCAAAGCTGACCTGAAATCAACATTGGCTTCTGAGCAAAAGCCCAAAGATGGCGCGGGCAATCAAATCGATTTCTTCTCATCTGCTCCTATTTTTGACCCGATAGCTGAAGAAGTTGCAGCCATAATCAGAGCAATAGACATTAACAATTTAACACCTATTGAAGCATTAAATCAAATTAACATACTAAAAGAAAAAGTGTCATAAAATTATGCCTAAAGTAAATATTCTTTCCCCCGAAATAATAAGCAAGATAGCGGCAGGCGAAGTCATTGAAAGGCCTGCCTCTGTCATCAAGGAATTACTCGAAAACGCGCTTGATGCAGGTGCAACACAGATCGAATTACATCTGAAAGACGCAGGAAAAGCCTTGATACATATTAAAGACAATGGCTGCGGCATTGAAAAAGACGACCTTCAAAAGATCTTTTTAAGGCATGCAACAAGCAAGATCAGCCAAGCAGACGACCTGTTTGCTATTAATACCCTAGGTTTCAGAGGTGAAGCTCTTTATAGTATTGCCGCGATCTCTGATGTTTTGTTGAGAACAAATCACGAGCAGAATGTCCCTGCCTCTATCGCAAATGCCGGTTGGGAGATACATGTGCAGGGTTCAAAGCATTTAAAACTTCGACCTTGCAGCTTTAATCAAACTGGCACAGAGATCGAGGTTAAAGAGCTGTTCTTTAACACGCCAGCAAGAAAGAAATTTTTAAAATCCAATACTACTGAAATAAATAAAATTTTAGATATTTTTATTCCTTACACTATTTTGAACAAAGAGAAACGCTTTCTACTAACACACCAGGGCAAAACATTAATTGACCTTGCCCCTTGTGTTAATACAAAAACAAGGATTGCAGACATTTTAAACCTTAACGGTTCTCATTTGATCGAAACAGAATGCATTCTTGCCGATAAGAACATAAGCGCAAAAATGATCCTTGGGAACATTAACATCTCAAGAACCCGAAGGGACCTTCAATATATTTTCGTAAATGACCGTCCGGTCGCAAGCAAGCAAATAAGCTTTCACTTGAACAATGTTTTGCGACTTGTCTTGCCTCCTAACAGTTTTGGGATGTTTGCTGTTTTTCTCGAAATACCACCTTCTGAAATTGATGTTAATATCCATCCTTCAAAACGTGAGGTTAAGATCAAAGATGAACAAGTGATTTGTTCAGCTCTTCGCATTGCGTTTGAGAATGCATTGATGACCAAAGGGGGAATCAAACAAACTACAGGATACAGACAGCAGACAACAGACGACAGACAACAGATTCTGGATGAATCTCAAAACAGGCCACTTTATTTTTCGCCAAAAAAGGATGATAATGGCTCTGAATTCCTGCAAACAGAAAAGAAATCTACACAAGCGCATGTTCCCGTGAATAAACAAAACGAATTTTTCTCAAATGTGACCAAAGAACTGTTTGAGCAAAAAATAAATACTTTGCACAACAGGCTCCAAAATGCCAATTATTTAGGCACGTTTATTAATAAGTATCTTCTTTTTGAGACAAGTGATTCGATCCTCATGATCGATCAGCACGCTGCCGCTGAAAGAATTACATTTGAGGCATTAATAACACAAATGCAAAAGGGAACTGTTGCTGTACAGCACCTTTTAACACCTTTCATGATCAGCCTAACACCACAAGAGATCAATGCATGGGAAGGATCAAGTGAAAAACTTGAAATACTCGGATTTTCCAGCACTAAGATCGACAATGAAACAATCGCTATTCACACTTATCCTGCTTTATTAAAAAATCCTGAAAGATGTGCGCAGGAAATTCTCGCAGGCGGTGAACTGGATAAATTTGATCATGAAGCAATGGCAAGGCGAGCATGTCGCGCCTCTGTAATGACAGGAGCTAAACTTGCAGAGCTGGAGATAGAATTCTTGCGAAGCAGCCTACTAAACTGCCTTGACCCTTTTACATGTCCACACGGACGCCCCACAGTAATTGAACTTTCCGAAGAATTTTTAAGCAAGCAATTTTTAAGAACGTAATTCGCCACCTGGGTGGCGAATTTGTCATCCGGATGACAAATTCATAAGTAATAATAGAGAAAGAGACTATTATTTTAAATAGTCTCTTTCTCTACTATTCTTACGCTCTTTTTTCATCGTAATAATCCAACTCATCAACAGGCAAGATCACTGAAGTGGAGATATTTGATAAATGGGATGACAACCGCTTAAAATGTCTGGCCATCAAAGTAAAGCATACTGCTTCATTTGTTGAAATATCACTTTTAGCTAATGTCTCAAAAATAGCGTCACATCTATGTGATATTTTGGATTTTTGCTCCCACGAATGAGCCGCTATCTTTTCATCAGATTCCATAAACGCTTTTTTAGTTTCCTTGAAAAATTCAGTTAACTCAGACTCCATACCATTAAAAAGTTCTTCGAACTTTTCCTTGTTTAAAGGCTTCTCAAACAATTCAGTCACTTCATAAAGGTTCTTACAGTAATCACCAAGCCTCTCCGCATCTTTTACAACGCTCATCAATACAAGGCATGTCGAAACGTCAACTGTCGGCTGCAAGACTAAGTGCTCAACGATCCTTTTGCGAATATCCTTCTCTAGGCAGTTGATCTTCTTATCGTGCTCATAAAGATCTTTCCTTAAATCTGGATTCTCTTTTCCATGGATCAGTGTTCGGCAAACTTGGCTGAACATTTCTTCTGCATGATCCAGCATCTCTTTGAACTCAGACAAAGTTGTATTTAAGAAATTGCTTCCTTTTAAAAATGAGCTGATATTTTTAAACATATTTTTTCTCCTCTTTAATTAAGCATTTTACTTATCAATATTAATATTCCCGGAAGAACAAAGAACAATCCAAAAACATAAAAGAAAGCTATGCTTCTGTTCTTATAAGCTAATTCACCTAATCCCTGAGCTAATCTTATCGGTATTCTTCTCACGGCATGTATCGGGAAGATAAACAGCACTCCTAAACAATTAAACAACAAATGAACAAAAGCTATCGTAACTGCTGCTGGATTGCCTAATGCGAATGAAGCCAACATCGCTGTTGCTGTTGTCCCTATATTCGCCCCTAAAGTAATCGGAAATGCTGTCTCAATAGTTATGATCCCGGCAGCTATCATGGGAACTAAAATAGAGGTCGTAATAGAGCTACTTTGCACAAAAACTGTAAAGATTAACCCGGCAGCAATACCGATCAAACTACTTTTACCTATTATATCATTGAAAACTGATTCAGTTTTATCAATAACCAGCGACCTCATAACCTTTACGATATAAAAGAGAGCAATATATATCAAGATGAATGAAGTCACAAAGACTAAAGTATAATTCACTGTGTTAGAAAACGGAAGATGGTCTGTATGCAAATGCTCTAAAAAATGAATTGTCGGCTTAGTAATAATTTTAATAGGACTGGTAAATTTCAATCCGCCGAAATCAACAAAAAGTCCTGCTAATCCTGTTGCAAATTTCTCCAAAAACCCGGTAGCTAATTCTATTGGGAAAAATATTGCAACACACATAAGATTAAAGAAATCATGTACAGTCGCACCAGCAATAGCGCGTTTGAACTCTTCCCTTCTTGAAATATGGCCTAGAGCAACAAGAGTATTTGTAACTGTTGTTCCTATATTAGCACCAAAAATTATCGGAATAGCACCGCTGACAGTCAATACTCCTGAGGCAACCATACCTACAACTATGGATGTGGTAGTTGAAGAGCTTTGAACTAAGCTTGTTGCAAGAATGCCTACAAAAAGTCCCACAAATGGATTTGATGTTGTATTTAATAAGTTCTCTGCAAAACCTTTACCGAACCCTTTAAACGCCTCTCCCATAAGACCTATGCTGACCAAAAACACATAAAGTAAAAGCCCGACAAAAATTAATTTCAAAATTGTTTTACCCATATATTCCCCTTTCATGGGTAAATTATAAACAACTTGTATGAATTAAATATGAAGAGAATGTGTAGATTGTGTGAAGATTGAATTAACTGGCCATTAGTTATTACGCACAAGGCAAAACAACCGAAACTTTTGTGCCTTTTTTTACAACACTATCAATACTTACTTCTCCATTGTGAAGAGAAACAATATGCTTTACTATTGCCAAACCCAAGCCTGTGCCGCCAACTTCTCGGGACCGTGCTTTATCTACTCTATAAAAGCGCTCAAAGACCCTGCTTATATCCTTGGGAGGGATTCCGACTCCATTATCTTCGATCAAAACCGATATCTTATTATCTTTATTACTTATCAGTAATTTGATCCGACCATTCTTATCGGTATATTTTGTCGCATTATCTATAATATTAACAAAAACTTGATTTATCTTCCCCCTATCCGCAGCAATTTTAAAATCTTTTCCTTTAATTTCAAAATCCATGTTCAGCTTCTTTTCTTTAAAGGCATGACCAAACCCCAGGACGATCTCATCTAACAGATCTTTCAGATCAAAAGTCGTTCTTTGCAATCTATCTAACCCTCGTTCAGCTTCGGATAGCGTTAGCAGGTCATCAACAATATTTGTAAGATAGTCTGCATGTTTTCTGATAATTCCAAGAAACTTTTGGGCATTCTCTTGATCATCTAATGCCCCATCTTGCAATGTTTCAACGAACCCTTTTATTGAAGTTAACGGTGTTTTCAGTTCATGAGAAACATTAGCAACAAAATCAGTTCGCACCTTATCCATCTTCTTAAGACTTTCGATCTGGGCTTGAAGGTCTTCAGCCATTTTATTAAGTGAATTGGCCAGTGACCCCAACTCATCTTTACTTCTTACCTTTATTTTTTGTGAAAAATCACCGCTTGAAATTCTCTGTGCGATCGTCTTCATTTCACTGATCGGATTTGTTATACTTCTTGAAATATAATATCCTACAAATATCATTAAAATAGCTGCTATGATCCCGCCAAAAAGAACCGCACGGTAAATAACCCGGATCTGCGCATCCACTTCATTCAAAGCAATTGCAAGCCTAACGACACCTATTGTTTTGCCATTGCTATAAAAAGGCACCGCTAAATATTTCATATTGTAATTTAATGTATCACTAAATCTTTTAGTCTCACCTTTTCCATTTTTGAAGGCTTCAATAACTTCAGGCCTGTCAGCATGCTTTTCCAGCTCCTGAGGGTTATTCTCAGAATCTCCCAAGACAATACCCTTCTCGTCAATGACTGTTATCCGAAGACCTAATTGCTTGCTCAAAGAACCTGTGCGCTTTTGTATCTCCTGAATATCTCCTCTCTCCATATCTGCTTTAATGATCGTTCCGACCAAGACTGCATTACTATAAAGCCGTTCGGATATTTGCTCTTCAAAATGTCTTCTTAAGCTAAAACTCACAAAAAAATTAAGTACTATTACAGCAAAAAGTATAAGGGGAACATACGCGCCTAAAAATTTCCAAATAAGCTTATCTCGCATTATGGCTCATCCTTAAATCTATAACCCACTCCACGGACGGTCTCGATACAACTCTTTACATCCCCTATTTTTTTTCTTAGGGATTTTATATGCGTATCAACAGTCCTATCATAGCTGGATGAATCATAACCAAAGACTTGATTCAATATTTCCTCTCGTGAAATAACTATGCCTGGCCTGCCTGCCAATAAACTTAACAGCTTAAACTCGGATGCAGTAAGAGCAACTTCTCTAGCTTGCACAGTGACTTTATGCTTTAATTGATTTATAGCTAGATCTCCAATTTTAATTTCTTTGATTTTAACTGCTGGTTTTTGCCGTCTTAAGACTGCCTTGATCCTTGCGATCAATTCTTTCGGGCTAAAAGGTTTTGTCACATAATCATCGGCTCCTAATTCCAATCCAACGATCTTATCTGACTCTTGGGACTTTGCGGTGAGCATGATAATTGGGATATCTTCCGCTGACTGATCTCTCTTAAGATTTTTGCATATCTCAAGCCCATCCATGCCAGGGAGCATAATGTCCAGGATGATCAGGTCAGGCTTACTGGCCTTTACAACTTGCGAAACCTTTTCCCCGTCAAAAACAGATACAGTACTGTACCCATCTTTTTCCAAATTATATCTGATCATTTCAGATATATCTTTGTCATCTTCGACTATTAATATCTTGTGATTAGCCATTGCGCAATAGTTTTACTTTGGTCATTGCTTCATTAAGCATACATTTTACCCATAATTCTCATGTGACACAAGGTAAATAAAGATAAACAGCCTTTAGGCACTAAAAATCAACTCTTTACATGCCGATATCCTGCAACACTGCTGTGGTCCCATACTCTTTATTATCTCGAATAAAACGAATGTCGACTTTATCACAAACATTCTTTTTACTGTCTAAATAGTCTATCAAATCCTCATTGTTCTCTATCTGTTGTTCATCAACAGCAATTATAATATCTCCTAAAATAATATTCAGGCTAAAGCCCCTGAAGGGCTATATATCATAGTCGAAACTCCTATCATTTAGTATTCATTATTAGATATTAGTACTAACTTTCACAAATCTCAGACTACTGTCCTGATGGTTATAAAACGCAGCTATTCTGAAATCATTGATTTATGGAAGGATTCCTAGCAGAAAATAACGGATCGATGCTGAATTATGGGACATTTAAATCTATTTAAGGGATAAAGTGTCCATTATCTAATACGACTTGTCTACTGATCGCGCGCATCGTTTCTTCAAGAGCATCTTGATCCCTGACATCTACGAACTGCAGAAAATCAATATCTTCTTTAGATATCATTGCAAAATCCAAGCCGGCCTGTTTCCATTCAGTATACATTTTCTCCCGCAAAAGCATAAAAAACTCTCGCCAGCTACCATTATCATCAACAACTATTATTGGTCTTTTACTTATCTTATTTGTCTGCATTACACATAAAAGATCAAACAACCTGTTCATAGTGCCAACAGCTCCCGGAAAAAATACAAAAGCATGAGAATTGTATGCAGCTATTAATTGTTGATTAGATTCATCCCTTAACCTAATAATATTCCGACCAAATATCAAAGAGTCTGCTTCCAATCTTATATCGCTATCAGGTGAAAACAAAACTGCTTCAAATGCTTCATGCAATCCTTTTAACTTTGCTTCCTCGCTTAGACGTGCATAAAGCGCGCCCTTGCTTCCTACTCGAATGCCAATACCCTGCTTGCTCGTATTAGAATCTTCTGCTATCATCTGCATTAATCTTGCAGCAAAATCAAGTATTGCTTCGCTCTTAGGCCTTCCCTGAAAAACAACACTACGAGGCCTATCCTTTAAATAATACAAACTGCTTTTAAAGCTCTTAATAATATCCATATAATCTTTTTTAGAAGTTCTTTCAATTGGGTATTCTTTTGCTTTACGAAGAATAAATTCTACTGCTTCTTGTGGATCATCAGTAATAAATAGTTTGTCTCGATAAGAAATGCTTCTAGTATTGTCATTAGCATCTACAAACCTAAGGAACGCTGTAACTATAGGGTCATAAAAATCAGATCCAAACAGGACAATAGGTATGCCCCTGCGCCAAAATTCGAAAAGTTCATCAAGCGTACCATACCCCCCTGAAACAAATATTCCTCCAAGTATATTTTCAGTTAACCCCCATTTACGTGTAATAAAGCGATTGAAATTTAAACTTATTTCTCCATAAGGATTAGGATCTTCTTTATCCGTAAAAATTATGTTTATAGCCTGATTTTGTATTTTTCTTCTCCTAGTCAATCCCCTTACCAGTCTCTGTGCTAACGACCCAACAAAAGGTGCTTCCATCATTGATGGACCTCCGCCGGTTCTTACAGGAACTTCTCTCTGGGCACAAGCTTCGCCAATTCTTTGGCCCTGTTGATAAACAAAATGATTCTCTGCAATACGCGCACTTCCTAAAATAGAGATCGCTGGTTCAAGCTGTCTAACTTTTTTCCACACCAACAAGCGTTCCTCTGTAATTTCCCGAAGGAGTCTTCTGAAGGCAACATCCCTTTTCTTTAATTCACTTTTACTCTTTACATGACCATTTTTTCCATTGTGTCCGTTGTGTCCATTTGCTAGTGAAATTGCATAAATACCGAGCCCTGACATAAAGACTTTTCTATTATGCTCAGCATGAACTTTAACCGCCGCTCGATAAGCAATGAAATTTCTAATAATAGGCAGGAACCAAAACTTATCTTTTATACGCAGATAAGCTTGATCACATTGTCGTGCAATTCTTAGTAATTTTTCTTTTTCTTCTTCAGAGATCTTTCTCCATTCGCCTAATTTCACATCATACACTTCATTATGCGCATCAACAAACTCTTGAGGCGGGCCGCGCTTAAATACCACTCCTCTTTGCGTGGCACATATTTAGTGACGAACCACTCTTCTTTTCCAGCATTTTTATAATACTTATGCAAAGATTTGAACTCTGTTTTCATTGCAGGATTTCTATTTCCAGTTCTGTTGATCACTTTTATTTGGGTGCGAATACGATAAAAAATACCATCTAAGCCACTTCTTATAGTCTTCTCTAAACCCTTATAAGTTGGCCCATGTTCAGGATAATCGTCCTTATAACTAACCTCCAGATCTCTGCCTTCTAAAAGAAGGAATATCTTTTCTTTGAGGCTTGGATCCATGTTCAGTAAAGACTTAACTTGGGATAGAGTCATGACAAAAATAATATCTGCTTCTCTCAATTGCTGTTCTGTAACTTTTACAGAATAATGTCTTCGAAGTATCGGATGCCTTCTTAAATGCATTTCTATTCCAAAATCATCAACTGGCCCGTTTATTCCTGCAGATTCAATAATTAATCTTCCTTTTAGGTCCGCAGGCATATTCATTTCAACAAGTTTATGCGCCATGGGAGAGCGCTCCTGATTGCCCCGGCATAAAATAAGCACATTATATATTCTTTTTTCTGGTAATTTACCTGCGATACCATAAACTCCCTTTTTATAATCAAAGACATTTTTATTATGATCGGTGTGAACCTTTACCGCCTCACGGTAGGCGAACCAGTTTCTTAATATCAGCAGCCACCATAATTTTTTCTTTGTTTGATAATAGGATTGATCACATCGGCAGGCTAAGATCAGCAGTTCTTCTTTTTCTTTTTCGGTAGGCTCTCTCCAGTTCCCTGATTCTGCATCATAAATTTCAATATGCTCATCAACAAATTCTTGAGGCGGTTCGCGCCTAAAGATACCCCTGGACCACTCTTCTTTACTCGGAACATATTTAGTGACGAACCACTCTTCTTTTCCAATACTTTTATAATATTGATGCAATTCTTTGAATTTATTTTTCATTGCAGGATTGCTATTATCGGAACCGCTACTAGTGCCCTGAACTAGTTCTTCAATTATCACAAATTTATTATTTTGATGATGTTCAACACGTCTATTAAAATCCAAAACAAGCTTTTTTTCACTCAGCCAACGCATGATCAATGCATCTTCAATTATAACTTTATCCCCTGAAAAATCCCGTATAGCCAAAGTAACTTTGGAGGCCTTATTCCACCCGAGAAATTTCTTCAACCTATTCGATATAAATGTGAATTTTCCTTCCAAACAAAGATCCCCCGGAACATTGATCTCCCATCGGACATCAACAAAACGTATTTTTCCCGTATCTAAATCTTTCTGCAAACCCTCATTATCGTGGTAGAGCGAAGCCAAATAGCTGTCCTTTTTAGGGGACTGTGCCTTTATTCTTTGCCACTTAATAATTAATTCGATAATTGCAATATATTCTAGAAACCAATCATCCATTAGAGCTTCTTCAATCGGCACTACTTTTGAAGTATCATGCCAAACACGATCATATAGTGAAGCAAACTGTTTTTTAACCTCGCTTCTTGATAAAAACACTGGAGAGATTTTTTCTTTGACAAATTGATCCGCTGTAAAATCTATAATACATTCTTCTATAGAACCATCCTGCAAAACGGCCAGCACCGATAAATACCAGTAATCTTTTTGGCTGCTAACAATATATGCATCGATACCAACCTCTCTCATCTTTTCAGCGATCGCAAAGCTAAAACTCCTGCACCCTGTAGGATAAACTGGATTATCTTCATCATAATAGGCCTGCAAATATTCTGGATACTCTGCAATAAATTCATGAATACGAAGAGCGTCTACCAATTTAGCATCAGACGGCAACACCCTTGAAGCTATAGGGGCTAAAGGAACATTGATAACCTCTATCCTTGCACGAATTCGATTAAAAACAACATCCAATCTACTCCTTATAGTCTTCTCTAAGCTCACATAACTTGGCCCATAGTCAGGATTATCTTCATCAGGATCAACATGAAGATCGCGGCCATCTAAAAGAAGGAATATCTTTCCTTGAAGACCCGCATCCTTTTTCAGCAAAGACTTTATTTGCGAACCTGTCATAACAAAGATAATATCTGCTTCTTTCAATTGCTGCATTTTCACTTCCACAGAATAATGTCTTCGAAGTATCGGATGCCTTTTTAACTGTCTTTCTAATCCAGGATCATCAACGGACCCATTTATACCTGCAGAATCGATGATTAATCGTCCTTTTAGATCCTCTGGGATGTTCATTGCAACAAGCTTATGAGCCATGGGAGACCGCTCCTGATTCCCTCGGCATAATATAAGCACATTATATTTTCTATTCTCAGGAGCTGTGCCAGCAATGCCATAAATGCCTTCTTGAGAATCAAAAACTTTTTTATTATGTTCGGCATGAACTGTAACAGCGGACCGGTAGGCAATAAAATTGCGGATTATCGGTAAAAACCAGAAACTGCTCTTCGTGTATGAATATGCTTGATCACATCGTTTAGCTAATATAAGAAGCTCTCCTGTTTCTTTTGCAGTAGGTGTTCTCCATTTGCATATTTCGGCGTCATAAACTTCAGTATGCTCATCAACAAATTCTTGAGGCGGTCCGCGCTTGAATACCCCTCTTGCCCATTCTTCTCTTAAAGGAACATATCTTGTAACAAACCAATCTTCTTTGCCCATTTCTTTATAATGCTCAAACTTTTTCCTGAACCTGGTCTGCATTGCTGGCGGTTTATTTGCTTTAAGATGTTTCGATGCTTTCTTATGCTCTTGCGCCAAGCGCTCTTCAGCATATTTAATATCTCTTTGCGTATTTACGTTCAGTAACAACAGCTCATTTGTATCTTTAACAAAACGGACAACATTTCTCGATGACAGCCAACCCAATAATTTTTTGTACAAAATATACCATAGCGTTTTCTTCTTATCTTTCTTGACCCTAACCTTCTTTTTCCCTATAAATGCATTTCGTTTTACATTGTCATGGCTTCTCGTATCTTGAGACATCACCTGAGATTGATCACTTGATATTTTTTTATATAATTGGGTACCTGCTGTAACAATATTAGCCAAATGAAGGAATATATTTAATAATTTAAATGTTTTCCAATTTATAACAAAGATGTCTATATCTCCCGCCGTTATCACTGTACACCATGCACATTTCTCTTGCGGAGGGCTATGCGCTTTCTGAAGATATTTTAAAATTTCCTCATTAAGTATGACGATATCAGCCGGCACGATCATCATATTCCCATGAAAATCTTTTAAAAGTGAGTATGATGCCATAAAGTCTCTTATTATAGGCATAAAACCTTTACTGTTTCGTTGGCGATTATCTGATACTACATATTCTGTATCCTCGGGTAAAACTTCTTTAACCGAAGCTGCCCCAAAACCAAGAACAGCTATTGTCGGGATATTGATTGTTTTTGCTGCATCAAGAAAATATCTAATTAACGGCTTACCGCCTACTTTTCGGGCAGGCTTGGGAATACGTTCTGTAGAATTCATCCGGCTCCCCATACCAGCAGCAAGAACAACTAATACCCAAGGTTCAGCTTTATAATTCGTCACTCCGCAAGGTTCACTTTTTCTCTTTTCAGCAACAGTTGTTTCTTGGGCAATGTCTCTGCTCTTAAGAGGAAGGACGCTTTGTCTTTTAGCCTTTAGTGTTGTTTTGTCTTTCGCAAATACAACGAACCCTCTCAAATACATCCTGTTCCATAAATTAAGAACTCTCCTTACCGGCTTTAACCGATTCAAATAAGGCCAACGTTCACCCATGACAACAAACAGAACTGACCCTTTTCCTTCTCTTATGATCTTCTCTTCAAGCTTTTCTTTATTCTTGTTTAAGCCTCCATCATGCAGAAATATCACATCATATTGTGATAGATCGATATCCATTACATCTTCCCAAAGCCAGTGTGTTGTGCCCTTTCCGAACAAATTATTATCGATCCCTTCACTCTCATCCTTCTCTATTAAAGCTTTCTGCCTCTTATCTCTTTCAACGCCTGTCGCATCCAAACCATGCATGGCAGCTAAGAAAACAACCCTTCCGTCTCCTGAACCCACATCAAGAAATCTTTTGCCTTTGGTAAAGCGCATTTTTCTAAACATTACGTCCACAGCCTGCAGGCTTGCCCTTTGAAACTTACCTCCGCCATCTATGTCCTGAATATAATAAAGCCTGGTTTCCCCGCTTCTTCCCGGCGCATTAACCGCTTCCTCTAATGTTGCGTCACATAACTTTTCAAGCGCTTTAACTTTTTCACTATCAGGCATATTGAACATGCGTGAAACCTTCTTAATATTCAGTCCTGATACTTTCTCTGTTTCCCACAAAGAGGTCATTTCATCCCATCTCAACATCCCTTTGTACGCCTCTTGTTGATATCTGACAGCTAAATACGGCCCCGCTATAAATAAAAGAACTAAAGGTATTAAAACTTCATGCCATAGTAAATGCATAAGCCATTCATTAAAAACTAGCCGCACAATGATTGCCGGCCTTCTTTCATAAAGACATCCAACATCAATTAATACAACTTCTCCATTTTTGTTAATGCCGAAATTACTTAGTGGGTGGACAAACTCAATGAAATTAAATCCCCTTCGCCACAAGCTTCGCTGTATTTCCATACACTTAATTAAAATATCGAGAGACTCTTCTTTATTCCCTTGTTTAAGCAGCTCATTGATCCTATTCTTAACAACAACTGTCTTGCGCTGGACAACAGCCCTTTTTACAAAGACTGCTTTTCCCCCGAGGTTTAAAATAACATTGTGTACTTCAAAATAATCAGCAGCTAATCCGCCTAATCTGTTTTTAAATTCAGGCGCATACTCTTCTTTAAACCTGAACATCAAACTAAATACCTTTGCCAAAACCACAAAGAAAATGTTCTGCCTTGGTATTTTCACGACAAAGTCCAGGTCTTTACTGCTCCAGACCTTTCGATTCCATCCCCGGCCAACCTCATACAGCTCTGCTTTCTCAAGAATATTTTTTATGGTTCCACGTTCTGCTTCAGGGAATTCAAGCGGCTTTTCTTCACCTGCAGACAACAATTTACTTTGTTCAGGCTTTAATCTAAATATTATTTCAACATGTTCTCTAGATCCGTATAGATCCAGTTCTTCAACAGTTAGCTTGCATTGTTCAGCTAATGCTCTGAGTATTTCAGAATTTTCTTGAGGATATATTACAAAAATACTTCCACCATCAGCAAGATACCCGGGCATTATGGTCAGGAATCTTTGGATATCTTTAAATCCCGGATCATACCAATTAGGCTTTGCCAAGCAGGCTGTATTCTTGTTATCAATGAACCATGGCGGATTCCAAATAATATGCGTAAAGCGTTCCTCGCGTGAAATTGGCTCATCCAGGTCTCCCGCTGCACGAACTTCAACATTCTGATATCCTGCCAAATTCCTTCTTGCATCATTAACTGCATCCTCATTTATATCTGTAGCAACAAATCGTGCCCTGGATAATCCTCTTTGCTCTGATACTTCTGCTAAAGACCTGGTCAAAGTTCCCGCCCCGGCTCCTATTTCTAATACTTCACTTCTGTCATTAAGCTCACAGCCTATTGATCTTCTTACCGCCCACACTCTTTTTAGTGACTTTAGCCTGCATGTAGTTCCTGAATATCGGATTCCACGTACTTGTGGCACATTCTCACTTTCAATTTCATCTTCTCCTCTAACCGCGTTGAGGGTTTCTCTGCTAATAATATCCTGTTCAAATAATATCGCTTTAAGCCTCGTTAAGTTTTCCCAAAGGTCAGGATTCATTTCCTTCATTGCTTTAAATATCTGTCTAAACTCTTTTCTAAAACTGTACCTAATATTCTTCCTGGATGATAAAAACACCGACTCTAATAATGTTCTTAAGAACAGTGGCCCTGCATTCTCATGCTTCATTCTTTTATCATCTGCTAAACTCTCATTAATGATCGTAAAAGAAACGTTAACAAATATTATTTTCTCGCGGAGATTACTTGCGATCATAAAGTTCTGAAGAACATTATTCTCGTCATGGTCAATTATATGTTTTACCGGAAAGAAAATAAGCGGCTTGCCTTCCTTGTAGCAGGAATTATAACGGTCTTGAGTCATCACTTCTGACAACGCTGCCAGGAATTCATCCTCTGTTATTTTCCAGGTAGTAGGCACTATGCATACAAGGCCCTTATAATAAACTACTTTAAATTTTGCGCTCCATGATTTGCCCCTTAATAAAAGCTTAAATTCGCGTTCTAATCCAGCAAGCTTCTCGTCTATTTGACTTCTGATATCATCTATATCCCCATTCTTTAATGCGCCGACGGCAATATGGTTATCGGTCATGAACAATCCTGTCCTGCCGCTTTCCATGACTTCATCTGACAGTCTTACTTCCGGGATCTTTGCCCACTTAACAGAATTGAAAGATACTTGCGCAGAGCTTGCTCTCTCAGTTGTCGATGAATCATCATCTTCGATAATTCCGCCGTCCGCCTGAATGTCGTTTTCTCGAATGGCATAAATTCCAATATGAGATCTATAGACTTCCATATTATAAGCAGCATGCACTTTTGCTGCTGAGCGGTAAGCAAACCAATCTCTTAAGATAGGAAGGAACCATAATATTCTTTTTGTTCTGTAGTATGCCTCATCAGTATCCAGTGCCAACTTTAGAAGTTTCACCTGCTCGGCTTCGGTAGGAGGTCTTCTTTGACCAGTGATTACATCTAGAACTTCCGTATGCATATTAACGAATGCAAATGGAGGGCCTCTCTTAAATATTCCTCTTTCTCTTTCCTCTGCATAAGAAACATGCTTTGTAACAAACCATTGTTCTCTTCCTATATTTTTGTAATACGCATAATTCCACTTTGGCCCCATCGCAAGCGGTTTTTGCTCAACTTTATCGATCTGTTTAAGCGATTTATTTTTTAACTGTGAAGCAGCTTCGTAGTCTAAAAAGATATCTACTCTTGGATGCATTTGTATTAATGATCCCGGAACCTTGTTTGTAACACGTCCTTCTAAAGCCTTCTTAACTATTTGAGCCTTTCCTTCTCCAGAAGCCACAAAGAACAAGTGCTTACCTCTAAAAATATTTCTCAAGCCCATAGTATATGCAAAAGGTATTTCTTCAATATTTGGATAATCAGGTTTGTTTGCCTTGATAGTACTTTCAGTCAACTCTATCTCTCTCATTGTCGACCAAAAGCTAGTGCCCGGCTCATTAAACCCTAGGTGTCCATTTTTTCCAATACCAAGCATAACAATATCAGCCCCACCATTATCATCTAGCTCTCTTAAATAGCCTCTTAGATCAGGATTCTTTCCGTCTACATATCTGATGTTCTCTCTTGGTATCCCTTTAACTTTGCTAAACAAATGATGATTAAGATAATATGCAAATGAATACTCATTATCAGTATCAAGCCCTTTATATTCATCCAAATGGTAAGCATAAACTCTAGTCCAATCAATTCCCTCTTCTCGTGATAATGAATCTAGAAATCCCACCATAGTGTTTCCTGTTGCTAAAACTATGCGTACTATCCTCTCTGGATCTTTTTGAAGTTCACTTATTCTTTGGGCTACTGCTCTTGATACATCCCTTGATAAATTTTCTTTATTTGATATGCGTATTTTTCTTTCATCGCTCTTAACTAACTTCCTATATATTGATCCTAACATCCATCCAAATATTGGCACTATTAACAGAAGAAGCCGAATGTCAGGAGTAACACGTCTATTATTTCTTTTTGCCTGAAGCTCATTTCTTTTTTTAGAATCATTATGGAAGTAAAATGTGCGCTTTCCTTTCCATAACAATTGAAGGCTTCTTATTATCAGATCGCCATCTTTTGTCCCTCTTCCTAATGGCAAATTAGAAGTTGGCATTAAATTCAAAACGAAAGTGGAATATTCGAGAGCTGCCATGCATATGCCGAAATAGGCAGGGAACATATACCAATCCAGCGCTCCCAGTCTTTCAAAATTAATTAAACACAGAAAAACTGTTCCCGAAATAAGATTTGTGACCGGTCCTGCTAAAGTAATAAATATTACTTTCCAGTTCTCTAGGCCCGTCAACTTGACATATGTCCGCGCAACACCTTTGCTTTCTTCACTATAATCAACGCCATTGACAGGCTGCTTGAGTGCTCTTGCAGCAATATAATGAGCACTTTCATGTATCCTAAAAGTGTAGTATTTCCAGATCATATAGGCAGGCCAAGATATGATCTCCCAAATTTTTTGATATACCTTAAATATTGATCTCCAAATTTCTATAATATCTCTAAAATAACAACCTGTTGAAAAGATTGACTGAAGGGGATCAAACAACTTGTTAAAACCGGCAAATATAATTACAGATATTATCAACCCGCCTGCAAATATAACTAAAATTTCTTTTGTTACAACAAAGACGATAATGGGTTTTAGCGTCACAAAAAGCAATGAAGCAATGATCATTGCCGCCGCAAAAATAATGCCCATGGCGTAGCCCGCATCAACAACCTGCGCGTTTATTGTGTCGCCAGATTTTTCCTTTGTCTTTTTTGCCTCTAATCTTATTACCGGCTTATCTTTATTTGAACCATCATCTATATTAACGATCCAGTAATTATCAGTATCAATACTTTTAGATTTCAAAAGATGCTTGTTTTGTCCTTTGCCACAACATAATTGAGGAAAAACATTGATACTAAAACGTTTGGATAAATATTCTAACCCACCGCCTACACAACCATGATCATGAAGAGATTTTATAACATGATTATCGTCAGTAACAACTGCTAGCTCACCACCAAAACTGGAAATTTTATTAACTCCAATATCTTGCATAAAAGCAACAACAGGATTCCACTCTGACCACTTAAAGTCGCAGCTCTTAGTCTCTAAAGCCGGGATAGGCTGAGCCCCCTCGTTATTTTGCTTCGTTGGTATTTCCACAATAATTGCTCTCGTCTTTACATCTTTGATCAATTCATAACAACCTCCCAGAACAAAAACAACACCTGTTGCACCTTCAAAATATTTTCTTAAATTTGATACATAAATATCTGTTCTTTCATATATAGGTTCTAACTTCCCGCGCTTGATCTCTCCAAGAAAATCTCCACCAGGATGAATGAAAAAAGCAGCTTTCCCTTTACTTGCCTTAACTGCTTTTATTAATTGCCCCTTAATTAAAGCAACTTCATCCCAATTAACGATCTTTTCTGACAATGGTTTTATTGCACTAATTACTAAATTTGCTACCACCTGTTCTCTCTCAGCTTGCCTCTTGAGATAACTATCAATATCAAGCCACTCTTCGCCATCGCTTGATATTTCAAATGATCGCTTGTCTAAAGTATGCTTTAAATAAGCTTTTGCCCTTGTTGGATGAAAATCTGATTGAAGAAAGTGCAGCCTTCCTGCTCTAACTCTTACTAAAAATCCAGCATTATATTGCTTTTGTTTATAAAGTGTTATCCTGTCGCCCATTATCCTTTCAAACAGAGTTGCTTTTCCGATCAAATACTCCCTCTTTTCCTGAATAGCTTCCCACTCTTCAGAAGTAATGGCCCTATAAAGATATTTTCCTTCAAACGGCGACCATCCTGGAGCATTCCAAATGCTTTCAGGTGGCATACCGCTCATTTTCGACATAAAAATGTCCTTATCAATATTAAGCTCAGGATTTTCGGATCTTATTTGGTTGGAACTAAATTGTAAGACTTTTTTGGAATTTATATATTTTGTAAGAATAATTAAAAGCACTGCGGTTAGAACTGCTATTACAACAATAACTATACTATATTCATTCGTTGGTAGCGAACCAGTCGCTCCAATTCTTGTCATCCATCCGAGAATATCTGCCCATTGAATATTCTTTAAAGCAAGAAATCCTAAACTCATCATGCCAGCTATTACTGCCAGCAGTTCTGGCAAAACAAAGCCTTGATCACTCTTTTTGCTAATAACAGTCTTATTTACAAATCCCCTTACCGCCTCTAAGTATGCTCTATATTTGAAGGCCGACACTGGTACCATATTTGATAAGTCTTTTGCTTCGCGTATTTCAAGCATTCTTTCAGCTATGCCGATTCTACTAGCTAGGTCCATTTCCACTTCAAGAACAAAATAATTTTGATGGCCAAAATCTCTAAAGAATAACTCGTCTCTTGACCCCGTCGCACTAACTAATATTTCTATGGTCTCATGAACTGTAGTTATGAAATAATCCAAGCCGTATTCATCCATCAATCCTTTATTCATAACAATGAATATTTCATGCTTCCTTATTTCAGCGAAATTAAAATCGATCCACGGAAAGATATTCTTAAGAAGCCTTACTAAATTTTCAGATCTAATGACAACACAAGGTTTACTACCTGCTTCAACCATTGTTCTTAATGCTATCAGCACTTGTCTTGAATATTTATTTCCTGATACATCTATCAAGCCAACACCAAAGTATCTTGCCCATTCAAAGCTAAGTTTTTCCCTCTCTTCTTTCTTTAAGGATATTATCTTATCAATGCCACCGAAGAATCCGATGATGTTCTCTATTCTGCGCCTTATCTCTTCCTGCTTGCTCTCAGGCAATTTTCCTTTGAATTTTTGCGGCAATCTAAAACGCCCTCTAACCTTCAAGCTTCCTTTTCTATCTTCTTCTCCTGATTCTCTATTGACCGGTAATTGATTTAAATTATCTAGCATGCTCCCTTCACTAAAGCTATCAATGCTAACATGACCTAACAGCTCATTCGGGTCTCTTTGTCTTGTCTTAACATAAAATTCTCTTTCGCTTATTGTCACAAGATCAAAACCAAGACCAGCCATCAACTCGGGATGCTTTAGATCTCCTTCTATAAAATAGTCGTTTTCTATCATGCTATAGGTAGGCAGGTTATCAATAAAGCCAAGCATTTCATCCAAATAATCCTTGCCCCATTCCCCTCTCTCGAATAGAGGAAACTGCCTTACCTTAACAAGCAAAGGATCCCTGTCAATCCCAGCCTTGAACCATATGCCTGATTCAAACATGCTATGACCATAATAATAATGAATTTGTTTTTTACCCTGTGATGTCTGTATATTCAAAGTCAAATAGCCACGGCTTTGTTCTTGTTTGACCTTATCATGCTCAATATATGAACCAATAAGGCTCTTTGTTGATACAGACATCTCAGGGGTAAATATTTCGTTTATTACAACTTCAGGATGACGATATTTGAATTCCTGCAATATCCTCCAAAGAATTATTGACCAGTCATCCATTTCATCAACAATGATAGCCTTTTTCACATTCGGCTCCTGAAGGATCGCCTGCATGTCAAAACCACCTCCGGGATAATACAATGTAGTCGGGATACTTATTACATTTTGCCTATTAGCAACTTCTTTATGCGCAAACGGCTCATTCTGCTCGTCAGTCCTGTTCGCAACTTTTTGTTCTTTCTCAAGCGGAATAACAAGTGTAAAAATGACAACCGGCTCACCGTTTTCTTTTGCTGTTGTATAATTCAGTTCATATTCTTCACCCATCATCTCAATAGTCATGCTGGATTGCTGCAAACCTAATCCTTCTCCGCCAGGTATATCAGATCTTTTCATGCCATGCTCTGACAACATTGCCTCATTTTTTGTTGTAAAGCCTTTCGTCTCAAACAAGAGCGTCTTTAAAGAAAGCTTGTCTATCTCTCCATCACTTAAACGTTTTAGCGACATTGGCTCATCTGAAATCAGATGTGTAGTAATAAACTTAAAAGTACCCTTAATTACCTGTTCTTCACAAGGCACATATATTCCTAAATGCTTTGCTGCCGCCTTAATTCTTTCTTCATCAATTTCTCCCATGCTTTTAAATAAAACAATGACCTTGTCTGCTCCCCATCTATTTACCTCAACAAACAGGTCTCTTTTTTCACAAACTTTATTACTTTCACGATATATGATCTCTGCATCGACCATATTTTTAAGAAGCTCGTATATGACTGGATAAAGCCTGTGTTTGCAATATTCAGCAATGGACAAATAATTATCAACAGCCACGCGGATATCAAATGCATGTCTTTTAATTCTATCAATCTCGGAGCGCATGCTATTTCTAGCGATATTGATCATATTAATTAAAGAATTTGTTCTTATTCCCGTTTCAATGCCAATACCTGCTCGCTTTACTCGAAAACTAAACTCAACACTTGGTTCATTCTCTACCAAGCTTTCTGTGCACAAAAGCTTGCTTCGCAAATGACTAGCTAAAAATATCTTTGCATTATTAAACGATACCCCTGCATCCCCCGGCATTTTTGCATCATCAACGAGCCCAGGATAAACTACCTTGAACTCAAAATATGGCACGTCATCAATGTCAATCATTCTGACTCTAATACTAATATGCGCAACTGTCACCCCAACTCTTTTATCTCTTAACCAAAGAATTGCCCCATCAATTGCATTCTTAATAAGTTCATCTAATGCTTCTTCAAATTTTCCAGACAGAGCACATCTCACGTATATCTCTTCACCTTCAGGCAGAGAATAATCTACTTTTATTCTTCCTTTAGGGTCAAAGCGAAACAAATATTCATCAACTATTTTACGATTTGATTCTATCCATTTTGAAAGGTTGAAATAGCCGGGTCCTTTAAGTATTCCTTCTCTGGTGCTTAGATCATCCTGAATAATACCTAAAACCTGTCGAGCAAATTCTTCATTCTGCTCGTCAGTTCTTTGCGGATCTGCGATAACACCAGCTTCATGGATCAAAGTTAAAAGTAGTTCTTTAGATAGAGAAGGTTTCTTAAGAAGTGATCTGTCAATATATAGAATGCCATCACGGTAGGTAGCCCAAATATGATTGAGATCACCTGCCCTGATCTCGATTGTGTCGCGTATTTTTATGAGCGCATCTGAAATATCAGCATCCAGTTTACCAACACGAACTAATGCTTCATCAACAGCTCTTTTGAAAGTTTTTCCCTTTCTCAATACATTCTTTCTAGACAGCCTATCTATATCATCCCTGATCTGTTCTTCAGATGGTGGGTTGTGAGGGTCTTTAGCCCTGTGAGGATCTTTTGGTGTATTCTTAATATTAGCTAATCTATACTCAATTTTATTTTTTAAGGCCTTGCTAAACCTTAATATCCATCTAAAAGGCCTGTATACAACTTTATTAAATACATTAACGCTTACCAGTGTTACAACGCCTTCAATCATATGAACAAACATGTTTATAAGCAAGACTATTCCGCCAACTATCATAACAAAAATTGCCCTGTTTTTAGTTGTAAGGAACGGAAACATAATACGATTATTCAAAATCATTCGTCCTATATATCTTGCTGCAAACTTAAGGACAAGGTATACAATAACAATGTTAGCAATAGCCGGAAGGGCAAATACCACACCTAAAATGTCTGTTGTAATATTCGTATCTTTTGAAGCATTAACGATCCCCGGGGTCACTAACATAATGAAGACGCTCGTTGCAATTACTGTTTCAACTGTTCTTTTCGTTCTGCTCTCGCCATCCAACAAAATGCCCTCTTTATTATCCTCACCCATTGATATGACGATCTCAAAAGTTGCCCCGAGCTTTTCTTCTTTTAAATCTTTTTGGTTATCTAAAGCGTGTATCTTGCAACCAAGGAACATTTCCACAAAAAGCCTGCTGTAATATAACCCTAAGCCACCTAATTGTGCTATCTTCAATTTTCCGTTCTCTTTTGTGGACATGCCCTCTAAGAATATCTTTCTTTTGTTTATTCTTCTAAAACCAAGCCCATAATCTTTTATCGCTAATATAAACTCTCCATTCTCAACTCGGGCAATCACTTCAACAACAACATCCCCCGTATTATGCTCGTTCCTCTCTTGAACAAACCTCAAAGAATTCTTCAACAACTCTCTAAGCACTATTCCAATATCTTTATCCTTCCAGATCTCCAACCTATCATTCTTTCTCTTAAGCTTAGTCAGAACCCCTAACAACCCTTTAATATGTAAATTCCTTTCAACATCTAACTCGATCCTGCTCATTATTTTTGATACTAATTCTCGGATATGTAAGGCCTTATCGTCATCAGCTATCAAATATAAACTTCCTTCTTTTATCCCAAGCAATACCCTTGATATCTCCTTATTAGCATTTTTATCTTTATTAGCAAAAGTCAAACTGCCTGACATGGCAACTACTGCAATTTTTCTTCCTTCGATCACTTTATGATTATATTTCTCGTGAACCTCTGACGACGCTTGCCAACCTCTTAACCATGCAACAATCCTGGTTAAAGGAATAGCTAATCTGATCTTAAGCGGCATGGGAACTACCTTATTATTCGGCGACATATAAGCATATTTTATCCACGGCATCTCTACCGATATAGACCATTTATTCATAAACTCTTCATAAGCTATGTCAAAAGCATAATTACAATCCTCTGATAATTCCCTTAAGGCCTTGTTGATCTTTCTGCGGTCCTCAGCACTAGGAACAAACCATTTTCTTGCTGTATCAAATGCCTTGCCGTAATGTGCATAAATAAATTTACTTCCGGATACATGATCTGCATATTCTTTGTAATATCTAAATTTTAACCATGTTCTATATAATTGACGTGTAAACTCTTCACCTTTTGAAACTATTTTTTCTATCAAATATCTTTCTTTTCCAACCCTTACAAAAATATTGTAGATCCACTCCCAGCCTGATTGCATTGCATCAATTTTCTCTTTTGTTAATCCTTGCCCTATACCCTCTTCATTAAATAAACGCACAAGTTTTTGATCTGCTTCTTGCATTTTCTTCTCAATATTTCTTAAAAGCTTTTGATTGATCAGCTTTCTCATGTCTGTTCTTAATATTACAGCCTGTTTGGCTTTTAAAAGTGCTGCCCACAATTTACCCATTTTTTCTTCAAAGATCTCCTCTCTAAGTAATGCGTCCCTTAGAAATGAAATAGCCTTAAGATTTCCTTCACAAACATCAAAGAAAGCAACAATATGTCTGACTTCTGAATATCTAATTCTCCATAGCAGCGATTCATCAACAATTCTTACTATTATTTGCTCTAACCATTTTTCTTCTATTGCTTCTATCCTCATTAACTCTTCTTCCAACCAAGAATTTTCTGTATAATCACTATCATCCATAGCACTGTTCTTAGTCTCGACATCTTCAATAACCTCAACGCTTGTATTTTCAGCTGCTTCAAGGGCTAAAGTCTCTTCTGTACCAACATCGGAAGATAACACCTTAACATTTAACTGCAAATCAAAAACAGCTTCTTCTTCAGCCTCATTACTCTTAAATCTTGTTTTTTCTTGATAGAATTTTTTATGAAGATCTTCGTGGTCAATAATAAATATAATTAATGCTCTGATTTCTTCTGGCGAGAACTTCTCTTTTAGTACTTCGTTCATTTCTTGTTCGGAAAGATTAAAGATCACTTCATTTGCAGTAGAACTGAAGAAAGCTACAGTCTCAGGACCCCCTCTTAATTTTCCTGAAGTGATCAAATATTCTTCTAAAATCTCTAAAATATCTGCATATTTATTAAGCTGCTCAACTTGACTTTTAATTAAAACTGACGACCTGTTCTTTATATACTGTCTAATATTTTGTGAATATATTAATTTTGCATCTCTATCCTCAGCTATGCTAATAGCCATCCTTCTAACTAATTCAGGATATTCTGCTGCAGCCGTCCTTCCGTGTGAAAGATGGATTACCTTTACGGGATTTGCTAATCGCATTTTAACTTCTAATCTGGCAATTCCGCTAAGATCAGCAGCCTCCTGGATTCTCACAACGATCTTTTGATTTAACTTCGGTCTATGTTTTAGCAATACAATATTTCTGACAACACCTATTGCTGAGACCTGATTGACTATCGGGACCAAACGGCTATTTGGGTCTGTCTCATCTAAACAATATGCCCTAGCACGTATTTTTAATATTTGTTCTCTTGTCCCCGCGAAAAGATATCCTGGTATGGAAAGCATAATATACTTAGTGTCATGCTCTCCGCCGAACTCAAATCCCTGATGCTGCGCCGTTGCTGCTAAAGACGATTTTCCCGATTTAGATTTGCCTAATATGATTATTGCATTTTGCTCTGGAGTAAATATCAACTCTGAATATGAAGGTCCATTCCACACTTCAAGAAATGGTAAAATTTGTCCAAATTCTAGCTTAATTCTTTTTACCCATCCAATAGCCCAGCTTCGAATATCAGACGGAAATTCTTGAGCAAACTTAAGAGGTTCTCCGTTCTTAAGATGCTCTAATATACTTAAAGCCTTCCTTCTAGAAACTCTCGCACTATCAAGAATAAAGTAAAGCTCGCTAAGAATAGAAGCAAATTCTTGAGCTTCTTCATAGGAACAGTATTTATTATCAGTTAAAGAGTCGTTATCTGTGCTAAAATTTCCTGTCATCTTTCTTAACTGCATCTGAAGAACCGCTTCTTCTTCATTAGCATAAATTTCATAAGAACCTTCTGGATGAGAACTTTTATGTAGTTCTTCGTGATCAGTGATAAATTTGATCAGGCCCTGTATTTCTTCTTCGGAATATTTTTCTTTAAGAGCGGCTTGAATTTCTTCGGGGGTGAGATTATATATAATTTCATCAAGGATAGGATCATAATACGCTACTATTGATGGGCCTGCTCGAACCTTACCGGACATCGCTAAATACTCTTCTAAGACGCTAAGCATATCCGCATATCCCTTTATTGTTTTTCCAGCATCAGAATATGTCTTAATGATCTTCTCAACAAAATCATAAAGCAAAATAGATGTTATTGTCTTTTTGGTTAAGTCACTTATGCTTTGGCGGCAATCAAAAAACTTAT
>JAHJCZ010000055.1 GCA_018812705.1 Candidatus Omnitrophota bacterium | reverse complement strand
TCAATGAATGATTCAGCAGCCTTGCTATCATATAATTCGTCGGCATTTAGTTTTTTGCAGATCTCTATAATTCGTTGATTTTTTGACAGATTTGAAATTGACAGGCTTGATGAAAGGACAAAGGGCGTAGAGATGTTAATTTCTTTGGTCAAAAAATAAATAATATCCATATTCAGATCAATAAGGTGTTCCCATCTTTGGTTATAAAGGGTTTCAAAGAATTCAATATACTTGTCAAAGAAAGGGGCTTTCGAATAGTTGATTTTTATTGAATTTAAATGATCATTGTTCCAAGAGATATCATTATTTATCTCTACATCTTTAATGAGCTGTTCTTCTCTGCCTTTTGATAATATAGGGACTGTTAGCCATATCCAGCCATTTTTAGTGCGGATTTTATTGCGGCTGCGCCAATCTCTTTTTGTATATTGAACATCATCAAGTATTACGAACTGGTCACATTGATCAATAAGTTCAAAAAATCCTAACCAAGGCAAATACCCTGGCTGCATAATGCTTATTCTCATATTAGTCCATTTTTTTAAGGATTTTCCATCTAAACCAAAATTTTAAAATCTCCGAAATACTTCTTATGATTTTCAAAGGATGCCCGCACTTTGATTTGCCGCTGGTCCTTTTATGAAAAGGATAGCTAACCTCCTGATATCTGTGCCCCTTATTAATCAGTTTTATCATAATTTCAGGTGGAACAAAGGTCTCTTTTGATCGGATTGTTATTCCTTCTAATATTTCTTTTTTGTAAATTTGAACGAATTGAAAATCGGAAATATCTGCTTTAAATAGTATCTTTATTAGAAAATAGTTGGAAAGCGAAGTTATCTTCCTGTAGAAAGTGTTAGCGCTCCTATCTTTTCTTGCAATAACAATAAAATCAATGATATCCAGGTTTACAGCTTCCAGTATTTCAGCTAAAAATGAAATATCAAATGGCCGATCAGCAAAATTGCTTACAATTAATTCTTTTGATGCTTCCTGAAATCCACGCCAGAGGCTGGCACCACTACCAGTATTTTTCTCATTATGAAAAATTTTTAGCTTTGGATATTCTTTCTTTAGACTATTGAGTATATATTGTGTTTTGTCGGTGCTTCCATCATTTACAGCAATGATTTCAAAGTCAGTGCAAATATTACTGAGCATCTTATTGAATAAGTTTATCGTATCTTCGATAATTTCTTCTTCATTATAAATTGGCACGACTAAAGAAATGCTGTTTTTTAGCATTTTTATTTGTCCTCTACAGTTCTGACAACTGGTGTGAATCGTTTAAAGTAAGGTGATTGAAGTTGTTCAATATAAAGATCAATTGCTAATATTTCATTTTTGTTTTTTGTCTCTTTTTTTATTTTAAATAAAAGATTTTCAACTTTACTTTTATTGAAGTCATGAGTTTCAAGAAATAATTGTAGATAAAGCCAAGTCTTTCCGGAAGCAATGATATTAAAAACCCTTGAATCTGTTTTGTGGATCTTTGAAGAAGTGGCTAACATTTGTTGTATCTTTCTAACATCACCTTTTAGATTTAAATATAATTTTAACCTATAGAAGATTGTTGATGAGAAAAGTCTATTGATGTCTAAAATGCATGTATCATCAAATAAGAAATTCCAGAAAGGTATAACCAAAGAATTTCTGCTTGCAAGAAAGTTGCCCATTTGAACATTATTTGTAGTTAATAAAGATAAGTTGTTTATGATTTTTGGATCTGCTGTTGTTATATGTAACAACATATTTTTAATTTCATTTTTATTATATTTAGCATTGTTCTTTTTTAAAAGTTGCTCTATTGATTCTTTTTTATCAATTTCCCATGGAAAATATGTGGATTTGTAAGATTTATTTAAGGCTTTTATAAAAGGTACTACTAATTCTATATCGGCATATTTTATTGTTGGGTCAATGTCCAGGTCCTCAACTACCATGTTATCAGGATAAGGATGAAAAATTTCGATCGAATTAACTAGATAGTTTAGAGTTTTTTCAAAACTAAGAGTTTTGTCATGTTTTTGTTTAAATGCTTCTTTTAAAACGGATAGTTCTTGATGGTATTTTTTTGTTAACTCATTAGATGGGGTTTTTTCATATCGGTATTTCGCTATAGCCGGTTCGCCAAAACGGATTATCCAAGAATAGATATCTTCAAGTTTTTCAGTGGGTATTCCGATATGGTCAAAATCAATTGTGTAAAGTTTGTTGTCATTTAATAGATACTCAGTATCAAGGATTTCACCATACAATATCCACCCTAATGATATGGATTTTAATAGAGATGTTAGCTGCTCCTTTGAGAGAATTTCTAAATTAAAATTATTGTTTAATACTTCATAACCAGATGCGTCATGAAGCTTGTTTGTAATATGTATATACTTTGTTATCAGGCCTTCTTTCTTAATTCCATTTATGTAAGCAAAATAATATCCAGAGATAGGGACATCTATGCCGCTATACTCATATGTCCTGATGGAAAACAAGGATGCATTTAATTCATCTTGGTTAGATATTATTTTGAATATCCACTCTGTTCCATCGTCAGCAGTTAAAAAGTACTTTTCATTTAATCCTGAGAAAAGCTGGCTCCTGGGTGCGTCAATATTAAAATAAAGATTCTTAATATATTGATCGAAAAGTTCAGACTTGTTTTTAACAAGTCCAAGACATTTATAACTCAAAAGTTTGTTAGTAAAATTTATTAGGTAAAATGTTGAAAGAAGGATAATTATAAATAAAAACGATTTAATGATTTTGGATTTATTGCTTAGCATGTTTGTACTTTCTGATTTCTGAAATTTGCAACTTGTTTATAAAAGGAAAAGTAAAAGCAACTCCGATTATTATAGGGACAATTTGGTTTACGAAAAAAACAAGAAGTCCTAATGCTAGAAGCATCTCTTTTGTCGCAAAACTAAAGAAAAAAATAACGTAGGACCCTTCTTTTATGCCTAAGCCAGACAGTGATATTGGTAACTGGCTAATAATAATAATTAAAGGAACATAAAGCAAGATCTTAGAAATTGGTATGTTAAGGCCAAATGATTTTGAAAAAATGTAAAAAATAATTAATTCTGATAGTTGAAATAGTAAGGAATAAAATATTAATAAAATATTTTTAGAGGCCGGCAGTTCTTTCCATGTTTCTATTTGTTTTTGTAGTATTGTAAGATGTTTTGATTCTTTTCTAAAAAACAAGTTATAAAGAATGTTTTTCCCGATATTCTGATTTAAAAGGAAAGAATATAAAAAAATTACTAATAAAATAGATATGAAAAACATTATTGTGAAATAGTGCTGGAATTGTGAAAAATCAATATGATACAGCAGATGTGAAAGGTATCCGATCATGAATATGAATAGCAATGAGATTAAACAAAAAATACTTGCAATAATGTTTGATAATATTCCTTCGGCAATTGGAATATTGTTAAATTTATTTAGATATAGAGCTGCAACAATATCTGTGGTTTTCATTGATGGAATGGCTTTGAAGGGCATGCTACCTAATCTTATAAAGAGTAGTTCTTTATAGCTTATTATATGCTTCAGGCATTGCCATATTATTAGCCTTATTTTGGCATAAACAAAGATATTTATAAATGTTGAGATCAAGACACATAATATAAAATAATGAAATTTTACTGATTTTATTGATTCAATTGTCTTGATTAAATCAATTTTGGTAAAAATCAGATAGAAAATAAATACAGTTGAAATAATTAACAATGTTAGTATAAGCGAATTCTTTAATGCTTTTTTCATTTAGTTTTATTGGTTCATGCAAAAACTTCCTGCAACAACTCTAATCCCTTTTTTAAGAAAACATTTCCACTTACACGTTTTTTTTGAATGTTTAGTATTTCATGTCTTCTTTTTTGTATTAATGATTGTTCAACTCCATTGTCTGTAATTAAGTTTAATCTGTCTTCATATCCATATACATCTACAAAACAAAAATTGATTTGTTTAATTAAATGTAGGGTTGCTTCATGATCCTCTTGTAATTCTCCTGGAAACCCAACGAGTACGTCTGTCGCTATTGCAAGCTTGGGACTATCATTTATTAATCCTTTTAAACATCGCACAATATCTTCAATGCTGTAATGTCTATTCATGTTTTTAAGTATTGTGTTGCTTCCGGATTGTATCGGTATATGCAGATAAAAAAGTTTGTTACCCATTATTTTTACAAACATTTTTAACTGAGCGTAGTATTTTACTAACCATCTTGCATTATAATTTATAACTACAAGTTTGTAATTATGGCTACTTCCTTCCACTAAAATACTATTTAAAAGATCTATGATTGTCAGCTCCTTATCAATACCATAACATCCAGTATCATCTGCTGTAATAACAAATACTTTATGGCCGGTTCTTAGACCATCCTTGAATTCAGAAATGATTGTGTTTATAGGTCTACTTATAAGATTGCCTGTGCCAAGCTTAATAGGACAACAAGTGCAGTTTCCAACACAACCAGAAGATATTCTCAAATAGAAGTAATTCTTGTTATATATGCTTATGCGGGGATTAATATATGCTTTAGAAACAGATAAGCGAAAAATATAATTTTTTAAAATAGAAGAAATATTTGAAAAAATGTTGCCTTTTTGTTTATAAAACCTTGATTTTAAGAGAATCAGTTTTTTTTCTAAATCATTAAATTTTATACTCTTTTTACAGATTTTATTTGGTTCAGCTACGCTATTAATTTGTATTTCAGAGCTTAAAACCTCATCAAATTTATCTAATTTGTTTGGATTAATAAAAATACAATTTTTATGATTCTGAACAATTTCAGGTTTAATGCCGGGTAAAATGCCAACAACAAACATAGCTGAATATTTATATCTGGTATTATCATATTTTTTTAATAGAATATTTGAATATTCCTCTTCAGTCGCACTATAAGCACATGTGCATAATATAACTATGCTGGCTTTTTTAACATTTTTAGTGGGTTTCCAGCCGTTAAGAATTAGGTAATCATAGATTCTTTGGCAATCCAGCATTCTTTCTACTAGAGGACCTGTAATTCGCATGAAAAATATTTTGTTCTTTATATTTAGTGTCATTTAAATTGAATTATAGCTAAAGGAATTTATTTTAAAGTTTGATCAAAGGACTTTTATTATTTCAAAAGCTTTTTTTATGAGAGAAGTTATTTTTGTTTTTTTGCTTTGGATTTTCATTATTTCATTTACTCTATTTTCCACTAAGGTGCTTTTGATTTTATTGTTTAATTTTGAAGCAACAGTGTTTAGTCGGTCTTCATATCCAAAAACATCCATAAAACAAAAATCTATATCCTGGACAAGATGTTTTGTTGCTTCATGGTCTTCTTGAGTTTCTCCTGGAAAACCAACAATAATATCTGTTGCCAAAGGAAGTTCGGGCATAATGCTTTTAATGCCTTTAATGCATCTAATGACGTCTTCTATTATGTATGGCCGATTCATTTGTTTTAGTATTTTATTGCTGCCGGATTGAATTGGTATTTGTAGATAGTAAAGGATATTTTTATTTTTGGAAATGTATTCCTTTAAATCAGTGTAATATTTTACTAGCCAGCGGGCATTAAAGTTAATAATAATCAAATTATAATTATACCCTTCGCCAGCTTTAGACAATTCTTTTAAAAGTCCTACAATATTACTGCCAATATCAATTCCATAGCATCCGGTATCTTCAGCAGATACAATGAACATATTTTTTTCTGAAGAAAGCCCTTCTTTAAATTCAGAGATGATTTCTTCTAAAGGCCTACTTCGCAAACGACCTATACCAAATTTTATAGCACAATAAGAGCATTCACCCACGCAACCATTTGATATTCTTAAATAATAGTAGTCTGTATGATAAGTTGTTATATAAGGGTTTATATGTGCTTTTATCAATAATATTCGGTTTAGGATATTTTTTATTATATAAGAAAAAGAAAGCATAGTTTTATTATATTTTTTTGAAAAGAGCATTTTAAACTGAATTATATATCTTTCGAATGCATTATAAGGTACATCTTTCTTGCTTATAATATTTGGCTCGGAGATCGCGCTAAGATGTATTTTAGAATTTAAAATATTATCTAATTTGTCAATTTCACTTGGACTAAGAAATATGCAGTTATTGAAAATTTTGATTCTCTCTGGATTTATTGCTGCAATACAGCCGACTACAACCATCGTTGATTCATTGTTTCTGATTTTATCATAACGTTTAATAAGCTCTTCGGAGTACACTTCTTCAGGATTGCTTGAAGCACAAGTGCTAATGATAAGTAAATCTGCTTGATCTGAGTGTTTTATCGGGACCCAGCCATTACATACAAGGTAGTGGTGGATTCTTTGACAATCAAGCATTCTTTCATTACATGTTCTTGAAACTTGCAAATAAAAGGTTTTGTTTTTCACTGTAGGTGCTCTTATCAGTTAAGTTATAAAACTCTAAAGAATTTTATTAAATGATTAATGAATACGATGAGATAACAATGTTTTTTAATTTAATAATTTCCTACGCAAACTCCTCCGCTGTATGTAGCCACAAAAAATCTTCTTGTTTTAGTGTCTAAAGCGATGCGTCTTGTATAACAATCACTACATCTTTGATAACTGATCGTATTTTTTGTTTTTAAATCAATAATGTTTATAATACCAGTAAAGAAGTTCCCTGCAAATAGCAATTGTCTCTTTTCATCAAATATAGTATCTTGGGTTGTAAATGGAAGTTTGAATCTGTCAATAATGCTGAAAGAATCTGCATCAAGAATTCTTAACTCATTAGAAATATTTTGATAAATTATTTTATTATTCGTTGAGGTTATCATCATTCCCGATAAAGGTGCTGTGTGTTTTTTATGGAAACTTAAATTATTAGCATCTAATACATAAATAGAATACTCCAAAGAAGGGGTTTTCCAATTCATTATGTACAAGAGCTCTTTTGTCTTATTAATTTCCATGAAAGCGCCTTCTCCGTCAAATAGACATCTAAAGAGTATGTTATTACTATCTGAGTTTAAATTTATTTTATATACGCAAAGATAGTCTTCTGTTAAACCGTATATGGTATTGTCTCCAGAGACCAAATAGTTATCTCCAGAATCAACAAAATCTGATTTAATTGCTTTTTTAACAGAGTAATCGCTTGTATCCATAATAATTAATTCTTGACGAGCCCTGTCTGTGAAGTAAAGCTCCCTTCTGTCATCATTTAAACTTATAAAATGACCGATATTCCATCCTGATTCTCTTTTGTAATTCGGCTTGTAAATAATTTGGGGGAAATTGTTACCATCAAGAGTAAATACCTCAATTTGTTGCTTGCATTGATTTAAGGCAAAGAGTTTACCTTCTCTTATTGAATATTTGACATCATAATAACTTCCACTTTGCAGTTTATGCATAGGAATAATTTTTGGGCTACTTATAGGAGATACTAGTACTATAGTTGTAAAAAGGATTAACGAGAAATGAGCATATCTAAAAAATTCGAGCTTTTTTTGATCATGCTGCTTATTCTTAAGAACTAATAACAATTTATTGTAAAGAGGCAAGAAAAGAATTTCACTAATAAATACAAATATACTAAAAAAAGCTAAAAGAATATATTTGAAGCTGCTTGATTCAAAAAGATCATCAGATTCGTAAAGGTAAAAATTAAAATAATATAATAATACTAAATAACCCAAAAGAAATGCTGAAAGTGAAGCCTCGAAGGACCTAATTAAGAAAAAATATACAAAAGAAACAAGTATAAAAACTAAAAATGTTAATAGTTTGTAGGAGTTTACACGCAAATACTTTTTTGATAAGCGCTTAATTAGCAGCGAGATTATGATTAAAATAAGAATAAAACAAGTGACAGAGACAATTGATTCATATAGTAAGACATAATCATTGCTAAGAATAATTGTTAAGTTAGCTAAGATAGTTCTTATAATACTTGATTCAAGAAAGATTTGTTTTACCAATTGGTTTGCAGTATCCGATAATTCAAGTAAGTTTCTATAATATGTTTGTTTGAGAATTAATTCCAATGCCAATATGATTATTGCGGCGAACCTGAATTTCAAAATGAATATTATTATTTTTTTCATTA
>JAHJCZ010000191.1 GCA_018812705.1 Candidatus Omnitrophota bacterium | reverse complement strand
TTTGTCTCGTCTAGTAATCCCGAAAATAGATTGTGCAGAGAGCGAGAACAACTTTGGACGGTTCACCGCTGAGCCGCTGGAGCGCGGCTTTGGTGTTACCCTTGGTAATGCCCTGCGCCGCGTACTGTTTGGCTATCTCCCCGGTGCGGCGGTAACGCAGGTCAGGGTTGAAGGCATCAGGCATGAATTCACCACCATTCCTCACGCCAAAGAAGATGTCACCGAGTTTTTACTGAACGTCAAGGCGATGCGGATAAAGCCGCTTTCCGGTCAGCCCGGCAAACTTATCCTGGATGTGCAGGGTGAAGGCCAGGTTTGCGCCGCGGATATCAAACCATCGACCGACTTTGAAATTACCAACCCGGAGACCAATCTGGTCATACTTGATTCACCGGAGGCCAAACTCTATATCGAGTTTGATATTGAACTGGGCGAAGGTTACCGAACCGCTGAGTCAAATGATAGCATGCCGGTGGGCACAATACCCGTGGACGCCATCTTCTCCCCGATACGCAATGTCAACTTTACTACCGAGCCGATTCACGCAGGGCGTGAGACCAGCCACGAGCGACTGGTTATAGAAGTGTGGACCGATGGTACGACAACTCCGGTTGATGCCATCAGCCGCGCGGCCGGTATCCTGGTCGAGCAGCTCAGTCCGTTCGTCTCGTACGTCAAAGTATCTCAGATGAAAGCTGAAGAGCAGCTCATTCGCCTTTCCATACCCGATGAAAAATATAATATGCCTGTGGAGCAGCTAGACCTCTCGGTACGGACGATGAACTGCCTCAGGCGTGGCGGCATTGCCACGGTTGGCGAACTCATCAGCAAAAAATCGAAAGACCTCCTGCAGCTGCGCAACTTCGGCCAGAAATCTTACCGTGAGATAGAGGAGAAACTGCAGGAACTGGGGCTGTCTCTCACGCCGCCGGCCGGACTCATGGATGAAACAGCACCAGAGGAAGCCTCACCAGAAGAGGCAGACAAGACCATAGACACGTCAGAAGAGACCGAACCGCAGTCTGGAGAAGCAGAAGATGAGGCATAACGTCGGGGGAAAGAAATTAAGCAGGACGACCGGTCACCGCAAAGCACTGTACCGTAACCTGGTGACCGACCTGCTCAGACACGAAAAAATCGTTACTACCGAGACCAAGGCGAAAGAAGTACGCGGTCTCGCCGAAAAGATGATTACCCTGGGCAAGGTAAGCGACCTGAGCGCATTTCGTCAGGCACTGTCATTCCTGTATGACAAAGACGTGGCGGACAAGGTTTTTTCCGAGCTGTCCACACGATACGCCGAGCGACCCGGTGGCTACACTCGCATCGTTAAGATAGGCCCCAGACCTGGAGACGGCGCACCCATGGTGCAGCTTTCACTGGTCAAGTGACCACCGTAACTATTACGACAATAAGGGGTTGTCAGCTTGGCAGAATGCACCAAGATGGTACTGATTATGGAATATGACGGCACAAACTATTACGGTCTTCAACTGCAGGCCAATCAGCCCACCGTTCAGGGGGAGATTGAATCGGCCTTGCTGAAGCTGACCGGAGAAAAGCTCCGCGTGCTGGCGGCCAGCCGCACCGACACCGGTGTCCACGCCCGAGAGCAGGTGGTGAGCTTCCGCACCGTCTCATTACTGCCCGAACACGCCTTTGTCGGTGGCCTGAACCACTACCTGCCTGAAGACATTGCCGTGAGAAACGCCTTCAGGGTAAGCGATGCCTGCAACGTCCGCCGCGATGCGGTGAGCCGGGAGTACCACTATCTTATCTTGAATCGAACCGCCCGCTCCCCTATCCAGCATCGCTTTGCCCATCATGTTCCGGGCAGGCTGGACACGGCGGCGATGAATGAAGCCTGTCAGCACCTCATTGGTGAGCACGATTTTGCTTCATTCGCCACGGCTCTGGAAAAACGGATAAAGAGCACGGTGCGCCGCGTCTATCAGGCTGATGTGATAAAAGACGGCGACCTGATTACTTTCCGCATCATTGCCGGCTCATTTCTGCCCCACCAGGTACGGAATACCGTGGGGGCACTCATCAGGGTTGGTTTCGGAAAGATGACAGTTGACGAATTTCGTAGTATATTAGAAGTGAGGACGCCCGGGCTGGCAGGGCCAACCGCTCCTGCCCACGGGCTGTGCCTGATGCGAGTGAACTATCCACATTCCTGGGAGGAACTGCGCAATTGAAAACCTACAGCACCAAAATCAAAGACGTTGAGCGAAAGTGGCACGTGATTGATGCTTCAGAAAGGATACTGGGCAAGCTGGCCACCGAAGCCGCCAGTCTGCTCATGGGCAAACACAAGCCAACTTTCAGC
>JAHJCZ010000054.1 GCA_018812705.1 Candidatus Omnitrophota bacterium | reverse complement strand
TTTCTACCAACGCAACTGATGATAATTGCTAAACCTCTTTTTTCGTCTGAATATCTTGCTTGCTTTGCAGCTTCACCTGCACTTTTAATTAGATCATCCACGTTTCCTTTCATTAATAATGTAATGGAACCTTCGGGTACATCACCAGCAAAAGTTAAACTCTGTTCTTCTTTGTTCACTGATAATAATGTTCGAATTAACGTGCGATTTTCGTCTTGGCGTATGCTGAGTGGAAAACGTAATCCGCTTGCAGGTAGTTGTTCGGCAAATTCGCCTAAATATTTTTTATATAATTCCAAGGCGGGTTGATTGTCTATTTCATAAACAATATTGCCAGTTGATTTTGTAATAACGCGGTCGATACCAAATTCACCCCATCCGGCAAGACAACCATGCCCTGTGTGCAAATTCTTTCCGTAAAAACCTACCATAACTACAAGGTTTTCTTGACCAGGATTGTTTGCAATAACATATGTATTTTTAAAGTTAGCTTGATCCCCAACCAGTCCGCCTGTTGATGCGACATCGCTAAGTGTGTTTAATCCTTTGGCTAGTTCACTGCCGTTAAAGTGAATTCCGTCAGATAGGACAAATATGTGTTTAAGGTCAGGTTTGTCCAACTGTTTGACCATGTCAGAAGCGGCCTGTTGGAGATTAGACGGATCCTTAATATTTTCAGAGATCACTTTGATATGACTTTTTTCTAGATGAACTGCAGTTGCAACAATATCGTTATCTGATAATGATGTCCCAAGCACGTTCCCTGCAGTTGATCCTCCAACAATTTGAGCATCAGGATAACGTGATTTTAATGAGTCATAATGTTCGGCTGATTTGCATAAGTCAGGATGACCAAAGGCAATAACTAATTGTACCTGATCAGAAGGGTCTAGTTCGCTTTTTATTACTTCCCAGCCTTTTTCAGCATTCTTCCAGCAGATCTGTTCTAGTTTCATTATTTCCCCCTTTTAAGCTTTAACAACAAATAAATTATTATAAACGTTTCTCGATTGCAAACCAATTAATAGCTTTAATATAGTATCATAAATATAATTTACTTCAAACATAGAATTGCTAAAAATTGGAAGGTAAAAAAATAATTTATTCTATGTTATTCTACTGAGTTAAAAAACCAAGATTAACATCTATTTGTGCAGCCCATATTATAGCTGTCAAAAAAAGCTCTGTTGAGAACAATATTGTTTTAATTAGAAGATTCCTTCCAAAGAAAACAGATTTTGCTAAAATAGTTTATAAACTTATCAAAGAAATTAGATTTCTGTTAAACAATAGGCCGCGTAAATTCTTAGGTTTAAAGCTCAGGCTGAGGTTTTCTTAGCACAAAGTGCTGAACTTGCTAACTTGACTCAAGTGTATTACATTTTAATTGTAGTATTTTAAAAAATAAATATTATGGATAATTAAGGGTAATTAAGGGTAATGTTGAGCTTGTTTTCATGAATAGAGAAAAAATGATTTTATTGAAGATGTAGAGATACACAAACTGCGAAAGCAATATTTATAAGAAAATGGGTATGTTGTTCATTTTGTGGTCTAGAAAACAGTAGAGATTATATTTGATAAAAGCAGTTGATTATTATTAAGAACAGAGAGGATCTATGAATAAATTGTTAAAACGTCAAATCAAAAAGTATATTGAGGACTCTTCTGCTATTCCGGAGCAATTAGTTCCTTTATTTGAAGCGATTAGTAGTGCATATGATCATTTTGATGAAGGAAACATTTTAACATCGAGGGCGTTAGATCTAAGTTTGCAAGAGCTCATGGAAGTTAATGCAAGATTGAAGGAAGAGATAGTTGAGCGCGAGTATGCGGAAGAGAAAACAAAAAGTCTTCAAAAACAGCTTTATCAAGCGCAGAAAATGGAATCTATTGGTACAATGGCTAATGGTATAGCTCATAATTTTAATAATATACTTGCAGCAGTTCGCGGCTATGTCGATATGGTCATAATGGATGTGGAGCAGAATAGCCGTATGGAATCTGATCTGAAGAAAGTGGTAAAGGGAATAGAAGCTGCCAAAGAATTGTCAAACAAGATGCTTCTTTTCAGTCGTGAACACGAACAAAAGTTTGAAAGAGTGGAAATTTATCCTATAGTTAAAGACGCTATTGATTTGTTTAGTGCTTCTGTGAGAAGCGATGTTGAGATAAATGAAAAACTTGAAGTGTGTAGTCATCATGTTTTTATTAATGCGAATGAAATCAAACAAATAATAATTAACCTATGCTCTAATGCTTATCATGCGGTTTCTAAAGTCAAGGGTATGCTTGAAGTAGGTTTAACAGAAGTCGAAATTGATGAAAGTATTGCACGAAGAAGTCCAAAGCTCCGCAATAAAGAAAAATATGTTCGAATCACAGTTAAGGATAATGGTCATGGTATGAACGAAATGACAAAGGAAAGGATCTTTGAGCCATTTTTCACGACAAAGGAGGTTGGTGAAGGAACAGGCATGGGTCTCTCGGTAGCTCTCGGAGTTATTTTGAATCATAATGGGGGTATAACTGTGGATAGTGAACAGGATAAGGGCACAACATTTCAGGTGTATTTACCGTTGATTGAAACAAGCAATAAAGATGAATAGCTAGAAAAACAGTAAAAACAGTGTCAAAAAAAGAGTGTCAGAAGATGCGATCTGGGTATAATAGTGGTCAGCGGCCTATTTAACTAAATATACTTCTTCATTTCCCTTGAAAAAAGTTCGAAAGTTGTCCATGCTGGGGAGTTAATGTTCTAAGCTGTTGTGAGTTAATTACTTGCAACGGAAAAATTTTGATGTATCATAAATCATTGCAATTTTTGGGAAATAATTTGTATATCTTATAAATAATAAAAATTAATTGTTTGTAATGTGTAGCTTTACAGTTGTTTGCGGGAAACGACACCATTATTTATGCTTACCAATAATTCAAAAAAAACCAAGCAATCCCTATCTTATAAAATTCTAAGCCATAAATTACCAGCTAAAATATATGCTTTATTAAACAACAAAAAGTGTTATTGTTGCCCTATTTGTTCATATGAAGGTCCTTTTCTAAACGTTATTTCATTAACAGGAAAGCGAAAGGATGTCCATTGCCCAAGGTGTCGTTCCTATGAACGGCATCGTCTACAATATTTGGTTTTTAAAAACATAACCAAGAAGTTGGAATTGGACAAAATGAAAATACTTCATTTTGCTCCTGAAAAATGTTTTGAAAATGAATTTAGAAAAATATTTGGAGAATACTTATCGGCTGATTTGAATAAACCCAATGTCGATTGTCAAGAAGATTTGACACATTTATCATTCCAGTCGGATTCTTTTGATATTGTTTATGCCTCGCATGTTTTAGAACATATTAAAGATGATGAAATGGCTTTGGCAGAAATAAAACGAATCCTTAAGAAAACTGGATTTGCTATACTTCCCGTCCCAATTATTGGCAAAAAAACAGTAGAATATCCAGAAGCTAATCTTGATGAAGAGTGTCATGTCAGATGCCCGGGGATTGACTATTTTGAAAAATATAAGAAGCATTTTTCAAAGGTTGAGATCTATTCAAGTAAAGATTTTAATAGAAAATATCAAGTTTATATATATGAAGATAGGAAGAATTATTCAAAAAAACTCATGCCCTTGCGACAACAAGTTGATGGTGAAAAACATGAGGATTTTGTCCCTATTTGTTTCAAATAATCTGCCCAGTAGCTCTGGGGACACGTACCGAACTGATTACAAGCTATTGATTCAATAATATTCTTCCTAAATTTTCACTCATCATATAATTGATGAACGCGTCCACTTGCGGGAGTTGATTTCAAGCCTGCTGTAAAGCAATAAGTTGCAGGGGTGTATTATTTTAATTGCGAACTATAGGTGTAAAATACTTTTGTGGTATACTGAGGAAAAGTAGAAATCAATTTAATAATATTGTTCCGAATTTTCAGATAAACTTTATTTTAAAAATGATATGAGCCTTGTTTTTAACATTATTGCATATTCGTTAGATTTTATTTCCTACATAACAGGTTTAACATATAAGGAAATAAATATTATTGTTTACTACATGGTAATTCCATTTATATACATAGCACTTATTGATAGAATTTCTAAAAAACATTTCTTGAAAGTCATCTTTGGCATAGGAATAGTTATGTTCTTTTTATCTGTCAAAAACTTCCATGCGTTTTCAGAATGGTTTTTTGACGCATCTGTTGTGTTTTTGAAGAGCTTTGAACAAATCGGATGGAATTATGTGGTTGCTTCGGTAATCATATGCGTTGTTATTCCTGGCATATTATTTGTTCTTTTGTTTTATTATGCATATAGGACAGAAATTAATACGGCATTTAAAATAAATAATAAGGGGGCGTAATCCTATTTAACTAAATAGACCATTTTGTTTTCTGACAGAAAAGTTCGAAAGTCGTCCAATTGGTGGATTCGCTGGTAAGTCAAGAGTTACGGAGCTGAGCCCTATTCTTTTTTTTAAACAAAGGATATTATTATGAAAAATTTAATTAAATTATTTTCCAATATGAAGTTATCAAGAATTTTTGGTAAAAGTGATAAAATCATATATGAGGATTACCAAGAGCTGATAGAAGATCAAATTGAAGAGACGAGAATCAATGATCAGCATAAAGAATCAAAAATAAATCAAATAAATGATAAAGGCGAGCATTCTTGTCCAGTAGCTGGAGATGTTTATATCGTTCTTTCTCGTGAAGTAGGAAAGTTCCATGATTTTACCCCTGATTTTGGTTTTAAAAATATTTACTTTGCTAGATTATACGTTGCAATGGAAGTGCGAGGAATGGACTTTAAAGGTGGGCGTGTCGAGTTTTGGAGTGATCGGAAGTTGATGGAATCTTATACTTATGAAGAGATGATACGTAAGCATGAAGCAATAAAATCTGATTTTGACAACTGGACGTATAAAAGCGAGGAAAAAAAGATAGAATGGATTAAAAGTCGTTGGGATAAGCTTTAAGAAAGTTGTAGGATGTAGTTTAAATATTGTATTAAATCCTAAGAGAATAGATAGTATCAGAAAGCCGGAAAATTTTAACAATATTGATTTACATATGAATTAATAAATAGGGTTCTGACCCCAGAGTATTATTTTCAATACCCAATGTTATTACAAGTCCATGGATGGATAATGCAAATATTCGAAATACCTGGAAAGATAAGAGTGGATTGGAATGAAGAAGTTAAGGCTGTAATTGACACTTGGTCTTCATATTTTGTCATACTTGAAGAATTCATAGAGGCTGTACTTGTAAAAGTTGTAGAATTCGCTAAAGCAAGAGGAGTGAAATCCTGGATAGTTGACTCAAGTCAAGCTAATGGCGTGTTTGAGCAGGAACTAATATTTAGATAAGAGCTTTGTAGACCGATAAAGTGGATTTTGCAATAGATTTCCAAGTATAATTTTCAAGTACTCTTTGACGGCCAGCCTTTCCAAAACGAATCCTCAAATTTTCATCTTCCATCAATTCATTAATTTTCGATGCTAAATTTTTAGAAAGTTTATCTGGGTCTACAGGTTCATGGGAGGATTCTTTTAATTGAACTGGCACAAGGAAGCCTGTTTCATTGTTTTTGACAACTTCCTTGATCCCTCCCACAGCTGTTGCAACAACCGGTGTTTCACATGCCATGGCCTCAATATTAATAATACCGAAAGGTTCGTATACGGAAGGGCAACAAAAAACCGAAGCATGAGAATATAAAGCAACAGCAGATTCTTTATCTACCATATCCTTGATCCAATGTACGCCGGCATGGATCTTTTGAGACTCTTTTGTTAGGGACTCCATTTCATTTGATATTGTTTTATTATCCGGAGAGCTGGCACAAAGCACGACCTGAATGTCTTTATTCAAATATTTGATCGCATTAACTAGATGAATGATCCCTTTTTGTTGAGTTATTCTCCCAACAAAAAGTACAAATGGTTTTTCAGTATCTATTCCAAAACTTTTAAGCACTTGTGGATTATTTACTGGCTTGTATTCATCAGGATCTATGCCGTTGGGAATAACATGGATTTTGTTCTTTTGGACATTAAAATGCTTTATGATGTCATCTTTGGTCTCATTCGAGACAGCTATAATAGCATCTGTCATTTCAATTGCAGTTTTTTCGATCCAAGAGCTAAAGTTGTATCCAGGGCCTAATTGGTCCTTTTTCCACGGACGCATAGGTTCAAGCGAGTGGGTTGTAAGTACTAAGGGAATAGAATAATTAAGTTTTGCAAGTATACCTGCAAAGTGAGTATACCAGGTATGAACATGCACAATGTCAGCGTCGATATTGTCTGAGTTGAAGTTTATGCAGCGCTCTAATGTATCGTGTACTTTATTTAATGATTTAGTAAGATATCCTCCGGGCGCAACGTTTTGATATCCTTTGACAATTAAGTTAGGCTTGCTTAAATTTTGATCTCCAAAACATCTGACTTCTATTTGACATAGTTCAGATAATGCTTTGCTTAAATTGTCAATATGGACCCCGGCACCTCCGTAAATGAATGGTGGATATTCATTTGTAAACTGAAGAACTTTCATTTAAACAATATAACATTATTTTGGGGAAAAAGACAAAAAAAGAGAATAAATGTAAAGGTGAATAATAGTGCGTAGCATCCTATTTACCCAAACAAAGTTCACATTTTCTCTAAAGTAAGTTTAAATCTTATCACTTGCTTGTAACGGCAATTTCATTGTATAAAGGGGATATTTCCCAAACAGTGAATTAAGGCAGTATTTGCCACTATTTTTAACTATTATTAATAAAATGCTGAAGATCCAACAAGAAAATATTTATGGATGGGATGGATATCGTCTTATATCTAAAGATGTGTCTTTAGGCATAATTCCTCAAATGGGGGGTCGCATTATATCATTGACACATCAGGGCGAAGAATTGTTTTTTGTACAGGATGAATTTAAAGGCGATATATATTATCTAGATAAAATTGATAACCTGCGAGATAAAAAATTAGAAATGGGCTTTCGTGTTTGGGGTGGAGATAAAACCTGGGTTTCCCCGCAACAAGCTTGGTGGGAAGCAATTCCTCCGATCGATCTAGACGCGGGTTCGTATTCGATAAAAATCGATGGAAATACTGTTGAGATGCAAAGTCCCATATGTAGAGAGACAGGACTCCGCATAATAAGACGAATAAGGTTAGATGATGGAATTGTCCATCTACAGCAGACTTTCCGAAACGAAACAAACAATTTGATCAATCGAGGGATATGGAACGTGACACAGGTTTTAAGGCCGTTTGAAGTGTATTTACCTGCATCTAGAAACAATATCAAGGCATATCGAGATGAAGGGCTAAATGAAGATGCCAGCAGTAAAATATCGAAGGAAAGCAATTTTGTAAAAGTTTTATGTGACGATAATACTCATTTTAAAGTAGGCGGTTTTATTGACGAAGGAATTATAGTTGCATTAAGAAAAACAAATGCCGGAACCTTGGCTTTCAGCCGTTTATTTGATGTCGATCTTAAGTGCCAATATGCTCATAATGCCTCCGTGGAAATTTATAACTCTAAAAAATACAATTATCTGGAGATCGAAGTACACGCTCCTTTAGTTACTTTAGGAAAGGGACAAGAGGTAAGCCATTCTCAAACATGGATTTTAAAACGTTTTGACAATAACATTGATCCAGAAGAAGTTTTTAGAATGTTAGAATAAGAGGGTCAAATATTTTTATAAAATCATTTGTAACTTTAAAATAATCAATTCTAATACGTTTTCACGCGTAATGCAGGGCAAAACCTGTCAACTTTGTGTGGTTTTATTTATAGCTGTTGTAAGTTAAAAACTTGCAACGGCTTTTTTGATGGTGTATTATATATCAACAAAAAATAGGGAATTGACCGCTATTCTTCGATTTGTTAAAGTTATACAACAACTAATTAAAAGGATTGCTAAAATGATAAGTACCGGAATGAAAGGTTTAGATGAAGTACTAGGCGGTTTAAGAGCAGGCGACAATGTAGTCTGGCAGATAGATGATATAGATGATTATATTGGATTGGTAAAACCTTTTGTAAAGCAGGCTATAAACGACAATAAAAAAGTTATTTATATAAAGTTTGCTGCGCATAAAGAGTTGCACAAGCCATCAAAGGATATAAAAAGATATGAGCTAAATCCTTATGCCGGATTCGAGTCATTTGCTGCAAAGGTAAATAATATTATTACAAAAGAAGGAGAAGGCGTATATTATGTTTTTGATTGTTTGTCCGAGCTTCTTCTGCCTTGGGCAACAGATCTTATGATCGGCAACTTTTTTATGGTTACCTGCCCATATCTTTATGAGCTCAAGACCCTTACATATTTTTCCACATTGAGAAATAATCACTCGTTTAAATACATAGCTCGCATTCGTGAGATCACCCAGTTGCTTATCGACGTATACCGCTGTGAAGACAGTTACTATATACACCCTTTAAAGGTTTGGAACCGTTATTCTCCTACCATGTTTCTTCCGCATCTAAGGGATAAAGATGTTTTTACCCCTATTATGGATAGTGTTAATTCGGTAAAGATACTATCATATATCCATGAAAAAGGGTCTGTGAGAGCAAAGAGAAATCTTGATTACTGGGACCGCTTGTTCCTTGAGGCAGATGACTTGGTAAAAAGTGGCACCGAAAAAGAAAAGAATGAAATGGCAAAGATGCTTTGTAGCATAATGATAACAAAGAATAAGAAAATTTTATCTTTGATGTTGCGCAATTTTACTCTTGAAGAGATCGTCGAGATAAAATCAAGGCTGATCGGTACTGGTTTTATTGGAGGAAAAACCGTAGGAATGCTTTTGGCTAGAAAGATATTGTCAAAAGATAAAAAGCTTGATTGGGAGAATATTTCAGAGCCGCACGATTCATTTTATATAGGCTCAGATATATTCTATTCTTATATAGTAGAGAACCATTGGTGGAAATTTCATATGCAGCAAAGAGGTGACAAGGGATATTTCAAATTCGCAAAAATTTTGATGGTAAAGATACTTTATGGAACATTCCCTGATGAGATCATAGAATACTTTCAGCAGATCATAGAATACTTTGGTTCTTCTCCGATAATAGTTCGTTCAAGCTCACTTCTTGAAGATGGTTATGGAAATGCATTCGCAGGAAAGTATGAAAGTATATTCTTGGCAAATCAAGGTACGCCGGAACAAAGATATGTTCAATTTGCAAATGCGGTAAAAAAAGTTTATGCCAGTATGATGAGCGAGGATGCTCTCGTATACAGAAGGCAACGAGGGTTGGATAAATTAGATGAACAAATGGCTCTTTTGGTTCAGAGGGTTTCAGGTTCATATCACAAGCATTACTTTTTTCCCGATTTGGCAGGAGTCGGAGTCTCTTACAATACATTTGTATGGAATAAATATATGACCCCAGAAGCAGGCATGTTAAGGCTTGTATTTGGTTTAGGTACTCGAGCGGTTAATCGCGTTGAGGGCGACTATCCAAGGATGGTTGCGCTTGATTCCCCTTTACGAAGGCCGTATGCAGAGAAGGGAGATCTAAGAAAATATTCACAGCACAAGGTCGATCTCATCGATACAAAAGAGAATGAATTTAAGATCGTTCCTTTTGAAGAGCTTATCAATGAAAAATCTTATGTAGACATCGGCCGCTTAGCAATAAAAGATGATGAAGCTATCAGGATGATGAGCAGAGAAGGTATAAAAGATAAGGAATATTGGATATTGACCCTTGATAGTTTGTTTAGCGATAATGCATTAACTGATACTTTTGGAAAGATTTTTAAAATCCTTCAGTCTAGTTACCGTTATCCAGTTGAGATAGAATTTAGCGTAAACTTTGCAGATGATAATACCTATAAAATAAACTTGCTGCAATGTAGGCCGTTACAGACACAAGGCCAAGGTGCGCGAGTAGAGATCCCGGAGCAAATAAACATAGAAGATGTGTTTTTGCAGTCTCAGGGATATTTTTTGGGAGGGAATGTTTCAAAGGAAATCAAAAGGATCATATATGTTGACCCGGAAAAATACTCTGCGCTTTCTTTTTCGGGTAAGTATGACATTGCTCATATAGTGGGAGACTTAAATAGAAGTATTGAAGATAGAGACAAAATGCCTACTTTGCTTATGGGGCCGGGAAGATGGGGTACGACTACGCCGTCTTTGGGCGTGCCGGTTAAATTTGCTGAGATAAATAATATATCGGTTCTTGTGGAGGTTGCCTTTTCTGCTGGAAACATCATGCCTGAATTGTCATTTGGAACTCATTTTTTCCAGGACTTGGTGGAAACCAATATATTTTACATTGGAATGTTTTCTGAAAACAAGGAGGCTGTAGTTAACACGGAATGTTTTAAGTCCTTGAAAAAACTCTTTTAAAGAATTATTGCCAAAATCAGATAATATGAAGATGTTGTAGGGGTTTATGAAGTAGGAAACAGCTGTTTAAAGTTAATGTCGGACGTAGTATCGCAGAAGATAGTATGTTTTTTTCAGGACAAGAATGATAGTCTACAAAGCGATGAATAATTAAATATATATATATTTATTTTCCCAATCAGGACAAGGGCATGAAGAAGATACTGCTAACAATTTTTGTATTATTTTCCTTTGTTGCAATCGGATTTTGTCAAGTCCAGATTCTGCAACCTACCATCAAATCAGACAAAGAGTTTTATGAAGTAGGGGAAGTTATAAAAATAACCCTAACAAATGACTTGAGTGAAAACATATTTTCGCATATTGGAAGCTTAACTCCTGTTTTTGCTGTCGATAATATTGGAAAAAAAGATCCTGGTGGGAATTGGGTCAAACTGTTTGCTCAATGTCAATATCCTCATTGTATGTGGGATATAGATGGTCCTGCAGAAATAGGGCCTAGGCAATCTGTGTCATTTGAGTGGAATCCTCTGATATATATAGATGGAACAGACAAATATAGTCAAGCAAGAACAGGCATATATCGTCTCTTAATTCTCTATCAGATAAGAAAAGATGCTTCTTCAGAAAATTGGGAATGGTTAAAAGTATATTCCAATGACTTTACAATTCAATAAGTTGTAACAATTATAAGACGCATACTATAACCAATTAATTCGGGTTAAGGAGCATTTCTACTGATGATTAATAAATTAATAACAAGCTATACAGCAAAACGATTGTAAAATTAGTTGTGGCATGGAAGGAGAAGGAGGTTTATGATGGGTGTGTGGAAATGGATTATGGGAAAAGTAACAACAAGAGGTCAGGGGATTGACTCTCAACAACAGACCGTAATCAAAGGTGAAGGCGAAATGTGCCCGAAATGTGACGCTTTGACCCTGAAAGTAACGTGGATCGAAGACCTATTGGCCTCGCGCGCTGAGTGCTCCAAGTGCGGATTTAAGAAACCACTTTACGTGAACCGCTCTAAGTGTCCAAGCTGCAAAAAAAATGCAAGCAGTATATTCATTTATGGAGTAGGGCAAGGAACAGAGACTTGTGTAGCTTGTGGTACCATTCACAAGGTTGACGGCTCCACAGGAAAGGTGCTGTAGAGAAAGGGGACTGTTCTCATATTCTGCCAGAGTTGAATTCTTGACAAAAAGAATTCCAGACAAAATCTTTGTTTTGTTGGTCTTTTTTATGTTTAACTATATATTTGTCGGTTAGTATTAACAAGTGATGGAGAGTTTTATGGAAAAAGTAGTTCATGAAGAACGAAGTCTCGGAATATTTGAGAAATATTTAACATTTTGGGTTATGGCTTGTATCGGGCTTGGAATATTGTTGGGGAAATTCTTTTCCAATATTGCGATTACATTAGATAAAATTTCTATCTATCAGGTTTCTATTCCGATAGCGATATGCTTATTTTTCATGATGTATCCCATTATGGTTAAAATTGATTTTGCAGAAGTTATTAAAGCGGGAAAGAGCCCTAAACCAGTAATGCTTACTTTAATTGTTAATTGGTGCATTAAGCCATTTACAATGCTTGCTATTTCAACATTATTTCTCGGTGTTTTATTTAAAGGTTGGCTGCCAGGCATTGAGATCATTAAAAGTGGGGAACAAGTTGAGCTGTATAGGTCATATATTTCAGGATGCATTCTTCTTGGTATAGCGCCTTGCACAGCAATGGTTCTTGTATGGGGACATTTATCTGAAGGGAATGACGGGCATACTCTTGTTATGGTAGCAATAAATTCTCTTACGATGTTATTTTTATATGCACCTCTAGGAGGGTGGCTGCTTGGTGTCAACAAAATGCCTATTCCTTGGCAAACAATTTTATTGTCTGTTTTAATTTATGTTGGTTTGCCGCTATTCCTCGGATACTACACTAGAAAATGGATATTTGCTAAGAAAGGAGCTGAATGGTTTGAAGAGAAATTCTTGCATAGATTGACGCCTATTTCGATTTCAGCATTGCTGTTAACCCTTGTTTTATTGTTTTCATTTAAAGGAAAACTCATTGTTCAGCAACCTCAAACGATACTCTTGATCGCGATACCTTTATTTATTCAGACATGTTTGATCTTTGGTTTGACATATTTGCTAGCTAAATGGATGAAGTTTCCTTATAAAGACGCTGCCCCATCAGCATTGATAGGAGCTAGCAATCATTTTGAAGTTGCTATAGCAACTTCAACTGTGTTATTCGGATTGTCTTCGGGTGCTTCTTTAGCAACGGTTGTAGGTGTGCTAATTGAGGTTCCAGTTATGCTTATGCTGGTCAAGGTTTGTTTAAAAACAAAGAAACACTTCAAATAAGAACCAGAATTGTGTTTGTTCGTAAAAAATCTAGAAACTCATTTTCTGGGGAGGGATTTTTAGCTCACTGTAAAGCTGTAAGTTGCAGTGGGTCATTTTTTAATTTCGAACTTGATGATTGTGGTACACTGAAAAAATTAAGGGTACGGTCTGTGTCAGATATTTTATGGAACTTGTATGATATTTATGGGCCGGTAGTTCAGTTGGGAGAACGCTTGGTTCGCAATCAAGAGGTCGGGGGTTCGACTCCCCCTCGGTCCATAAAAAATAAAGTGGATAGTCCCTGAAAAGTGACAGGGCAACTTATAAGAGGTGTCCCCTTCATTATCATCTTACTGGTATTTATTTTATGAAAAAAGAACAAGAAGATATTTTATATATGGCTCCTTTATTGGGAGTTACAAATTGTGTTTATCGAAGCACTTATTCTAGATATTTTACGGGATATGACAGGGCGATAGCTCCGTTTATTGCTAGTTGTGATACAAAAAAAGTTAATCAAAAGCTTTTTCGGGATATTTTACCTGATAGGAATAATTTTAAATATTTGTTGATCCCGCAGATCTTAAGTAAAAATGCGAACGATTTTATTGTAATGGTTAAAGCGATGCATGATCTGGGTTATGGTTATATTAATTGGAATTTGGGATGCCCATTTCCGATGGTCAGAAAAAAAATACGAGGGTCTGGATTGTTGGCTCATCCTGATTTGATCAGATCATTTTTAGACAAGGTGATGCCTAATATTCCAAGCAAATTATCTGTCAAAGTACGGCTTGGATGTGATGACAACGCTGAATTGTTAGCCCTTATGCCAATATTTGACGCTTATCCCCTTGAAGAAATAATTATTCATCCAAGAACAGGCTCTCAGATGTATGCTGGAAACGTTGATCTCGCAGTTTTTAAAAACTGCTTAGACATAACAAAGCATAAAGTAGTTTATAACGGGGATATTAACTCATTGGAAACTTTTAAAAGTTTGAAAAAGAAGTTTAATACTGTTTCAGGTTGGATGATCGGAAGGGGAGGAATTGTCGATCCTTTTTTGCCTGAAAAGATCAAAGGAAAAGAACTAAAGTCGAATGAAAAAAAAGTAAAACATATTTACGCTTTCCATAATGAAATGTTTTCAGAATACAGTAAAGAATTGATCGGCCTAGGCCATATATTAGACAAGATGAAAGAAATTTGGTCTTATTGGCACAAAGCATTTTTTCAAGGAGAAGTCATATATAAGAAGATCTGTAGGACAAAAATTGTTGATAAGTATTCTAGGGAAGTTAGCTTGTTTTTTGAAGCAGGGCCTAAATTAATTGTTTGATTTTGTTTATTGACCAGGTAAAGAAATTATAATGAACGAATTTTATCAATTAGAAATATGTTAAATGATAGCAGTGATTTAATAAAACTTGCTAGAATGCGTATGCCTTTTGGTAAGTATAAGGGATGGCTGTTGATAGATCTTCCTGAGCCTTACGTTGTTTGGTTTTCTAAAAAAGGATTTCCACCTGGAAACATTGGTGACATGCTCAAATCTGTTTATGAGATAAAGCTTAATGGCTTGGAGTATTTATTTGAACCCCTTCGGTGATAGTGGATGCAAATTCTGGGGAACAGGGCTCTCACCTATAAAATTGAAAGATTATGAAAAATATTAAATTGATCGTAACATCAACATTTGGATTTGAATCAGTTGTAAAAAAAGAACTGATCGCTCTTGGCTTTGATCATTTTATCGTATCTGATGGAAAAATTGAATTTGATGCTGCTATAAGCGATATTCCAAAATTAAATATTTGGCTCAGAGCTGCTGATAGAGTGCTTATAAAAATTGGAGAATTCCACGCTGCTGATTTCGACGCTCTTTTTGATCAGACTAAATCTTGCCCGTGGAACGATTGGATCAATGAAAATAGCAAAATTACAGTAATAGGTAAATCTGTAAAGTCTACTTTACAAAGTGTGCGCTCTAATCAATCTATGGTTAAAAGGGCAATTATTAAAAAGATGCAAGAGACATATAATAAAGAAATGCTTCCTGAAACTGGCCCGGAATTTGTAGTTCAAGTTTCTATATTAAAAGATATTGTTCAGCTAACTATTGACACGTCAGGTGCAGGGCTTCACAAACGAGGGTATAGAGTTGATACAGGTGATGTTCCAATAAGAGAAAATCTTGCAGCTGCGCTTGTTCTTTTAAGTTTTTGGAATAAAAACAAAATATTGATCGACCCGATGTGTGGTTCAGGGACTATTTTAATTGAGGCTGCGATGATCGGAAGAAATATCGCGCCCGGATTGAAACGTAAATTTATATCGGAAGAGTGGGCGGTTATTAATAATAAATTTTGGGAAGATGAAAGGCTTTGTGCGATCAAGGTGATTCTTCCTTCTGGTAATTTGAGGATATTCGGTTATGACATTGATAAAAAAAGAATAGAGGGCTGTAAAACTAATGCTAAAAATGCCGGAGTTGAAAGTGATATTATCTTTAAGGATCAAGATATAAAAGATCTAGAAGTAGAGCATGAAAATGGCATGGTCATTTCAAATCCTCCTTATGGAGTTAAAATGGCACGTGAAAGTGATCTTTATTATATTTATGATTCTATTAATGCTGTTTTTAAAAATAAACCTGGATGGTCGATCTATATCATAACGTCAGATAAAAACTTTCCTAAATATTTTAAACGAGCAAAGCCTGATAAAGTGCGGAAATTATACAATGGTACAATAGAAGTAAATTATTATCAGTATCAGAAAAAATAGTTAAAAATAAATACCAGACACAGACCCTAGCCTTACTTAATGAAGATATGAAATATGTCTGAGATATTTGATTACAGGATAACAGGAGCAGCAATGGAAAAAAACTGCGGTAATTTATTTGAAGGAATTTCTGAGCAATTGCCAAAAGAAATATTTAATAAGTTGCTTGAAACAGGAAACTTTCGTTTAGAACGTATAGTCTCGCAAGGACAAAACACTCTTGAAGGAAAATGGCTTGAACAGCAGGAAAATGAGTGGGTTGTTCTACTGAGCGGAGCGGCAACGCTGTCCTTTGCTCAAGACGCAAGTAAGTTGAATATGAAGCCAGGAGATTATGTCCATATAGCAGCGCATTGTAAACACCGGGTAGAATGGACAGATACTAACACGAAAACTGTTTGGCTTGCTTTGCATTACGAATAAATAATTTGGGTTAGGGTATGTGTCTCGAAATACCAGGAGAAATTGTAATGCCTATTGTAGAACCAGTTATACGGCCGCCGTCAGAAGCAGAGAGCTTTCTTTTGCAAGTCACTATAGGATGTTCTGCTGATAGTTGTAGTTTTTGTGGCGTGTATAAAAATAAAACTTTCCGCATAAAAGATCAGAAAGAAATCTTCGCCGATATTAATGATTATGCACGTTGGCATAAAGAGACACGGCGCGTTTTTCTTATAGACGGTGATGCGTTAGTTTTGAGCAACAGCAGATTGGTGCCTGTTTTAGAAAATCTTGAACGATCCTTTCCAAAGCTTTCGCGCATATCAAGCTATGCAAATGGAAGTAATATTATTCTAAAAAATGATCAGGAATTAACTGAACTATACGATCATAAATTAAGGTTGATCTACATGGGATTGGAAAGTGGTTGTCAGGATATATTAGACAGCTGTGGCAAATCTTCAAGTGTTGAGGAAATGATACAAGCGGTTCATAAAGCGGCTAATGCCCAGATAAAGTCTTCAGTGATAGTCCTTCTGGGCTTAGGTGGAAAAAAATATTCTCAAGAACATGCTAAAGGCACTATAGAAGCTTTAAACAGGATGCAACCAAGATACCTTTCTTTTTTGTCGTTGATGATCATTCCCGGCACGCCTTTGGCGCAAGAAGTTCAAAATGGTAATTTTGAAGAGTTGGATCCTCTAGAATTATTGCAGGAATCTTACGAGATCATAAAAGGGCTTGACCTTAAAAAAACTATATTTCGATCTAATCACGCCTCCAATTATCTTAACTTGGAAGGGAATTTTCCAAAAGATAAAACGAAGATGTTAACTATTCTGAAGTCTGCCTTGGATGGGGAGATTAGGCTAAGGCCAGAAATATTTAGAGGTTTGTAGCTTGTTTGCAACGGCTTTTTTGTTGGTGTATCATTAAATATCATAAATTCTGGAAAATAAGGGGCTGACAATTATTATTCTGGATAATATTTATAGATGATGAGGAGCTTAATTTGTTACATATTTTTGTAGATGCGGATGCGTGCCCTTTAAAAAATGAGGTGTATCGCGTTGCAAATCGATATTCCCTTAATGTTACATTGGTGACCAATTCTTGGATGCGAGTTCCTGATGAAAAGTGGATCGTGCTTAAAGTCGTTGGGGAAGGTTTTGACGAAGCCGACGATTGGATCGTTGAGCATGTGCAAGTAGGTGATATAGTTATTACTGCTGATATTTTGCTTGCGAGTCGATGCTTGAAGGAAGGCGCCCGTGTTATTGGTTCAATTGGAAAATCGTTCACTGACGATAATATATGCGATGCTGTCGCAACTCGGAATCTGATGGCAGAGCTTCGTGATTCAGGCGAGATAACAGGTGGGCCTGCACCGCTGCAAAAAAGTGACAGATCACGTTTTCTTCAAGAACTTGACGTAGTGATACAATCAATTCGTTGTAAGCATTCGTTGAAATCTAGCGAATAATAATCTGAGGTTATATGCTATATGGGTGATACTGGTTTAAATTCTGTGAGGATTGATAAATGGTTGTGGGGGGTTAGGATCTGTAAAACACGGAAAGTGGCCTCTGAATTGTGTAAGCAGCACAAGGTATTGGTTCTTGGCCAGCCTGTGAAGGCATCCAGGGAGGTAATGCCGGGACAAGTTGTGATAGTTAAAAGGGATGGGGTAGAATGGCAGTACAAGGTTATTCAATGTCTTGATAAGAGGGTCAGTGCACCTTTGTCGTTAGAATACAAGGAGGACATTACGCCCAAGGAGACTTTGGAAAGACTGAAACTTATTAAAATGGACTTGATGCCCCGAAGGCCCAAAGGATCAGGCCGTCCAACAAAAAAGGAACGGCGAAATTTAGAAAAACTTACGAATAATGTGACAGCATGCATTAGAGATGTTGATGGATAATGTAAATAACGAGCCAGTTAAGACAAAGCGCCGTATTCGTTACAAAGGTTCTCATCCTCGCCATTTTAAGGAAAAATATAAAGAACTTAATTTCGAGAAGTATGCTTTAGATGTAGAGAAGGTCATTCAGTCCCGTAAAACTCCAGCAGGTACTCACAGGCCTATTTGCGTGAATGAAGTTTTAGATATTTTGAGGCCTTTGCCTGGTCAAATTGGCTTGGACGCTACATTAGGTTTTGGCGGACATGCTGTTGAGCTACTCAAAAAAATTATTCCTAATGGTCGTTTATTTGCTTTAGATGTTGATCCTTTGGAACTTGCGCACACTGAAATGCGTTTACGCGCAATGGGATTTACGGACAAAGAATTGGTCATTAAACGCAGTAATTTTGCAGGAATGTTTAAGTTGATGGGTGAGGCCGGCCGAAGTTTTGATTTTATTTTAGCTGACCTTGGTGTTTCATCAATGCAATTGGATAACCCTGATCGTGGTTTTACCTTTAAGCGTGAAGGACCGTTGGATTTACGCCTTAACCCTGAGCGCGGTCAGTCAGCAGCAAAGTTGATAAGAACGTTAGATGAAAAACAGCTTGAGACTTTGTTTTTCGAAAACTCTAACGAGCCTTTTGCTCGGAAAATTGCTTTAGCAGTTTTTAAAAATAGAGATAAAATCAATAAGACGACGGATTTAGCAAGCGTTATTGCTTATGCTTTGGGTAAGAAATCGTACTTAGATTGCGGCATTGCGATAACAACTTCTATTCGCAGGGTCTTTCAGGCATTGCGCATTGAGGTTAATGATGAGTTTTCTGTTCTTGAACAATTTCTGAGGAATTTACCATTTTGTTTGAAGTCTCAAGGGCGTGTTGCTATTTTGAGCTTTCATTCCGGTGAGGATAATCGTGTAATTAATTATTTTGAACAAGGACTCAAAGATGGTTTATATGCAGACATTAGCTATGAACCTATACGCCCAAGTCAAAGTGAACAATATTCTAATCCACGTGCTACAAGTGCTTTGTTGCGCTGGGCAATAAGAAAATAAAAAAGGTATTATGAGATAAAAGGTCACAATAAAAATAATAATGATTATTAATGAGGGATTTTGAATGATAATAATTGGCCATCGGGGCGCATGTGGTTATGAGAGAGAAAACACTATCAAGTCTTTTGAAAAGGCAATTGAGATTGGTGTTGATTATGTTGAACTTGACGTTCAAAAGACTGTTGATGATGAGATCGTTGTTTTTCATGATAAGAGAACGTTTGATAACATTCCAATAGAAGACATTTCTTTATCCAGGCTTAAACAAGAATTACTTAAAGAAGGGATAATTGTCCCGACATTAGATGAAGTGCTAGAATGCATAAATGGTAGAATTGGTGTCAACATGGAAATAAAATCCAGAATGCCAGCCGGTTTAATTATAGAAAAAATAAAAAAATATAAATGTGATCTTGATAAAGTGATAGTGTCATCGTTTATGCACGATCTTCTTTTAGAGGTCAAAAGAAGTGAGCCTCATATCAAAACAGGCGTTCTTTTGACCAGTAGGTTGTTAGATCCGTTTGATATTTTGAATAAGTTGCAGTCAAGAATAATCATACAAAATTACGAGTTTATTGATAAGGATTACATTGATATGTTGCATAAGGGCAATGCTGAGATCTTTGTTTGGACTGTAAATGAACTTCAAGATATTAAGAATATGATAGATCTTAAAGTTGATGGCATTATTTCTGATTTTCCAGATAGAATAAGAACTTTTAAAAGATAGTAACAATTATGAACCATCCTGATTTTACACAATTAAGACGTTTGATCGATAATGCCATAACTTATAATGATCTTGATCTCGCAAAAAAGCTGGCTTCACATGGTCTGAATATGTCTCAGGAAATGGAGGTTTTAGGCGAGCAGATGTTTTTTCGTGCTCAGCTTGAAATAATTGATGATAATTTTGACAATGCTATAAAATATTTAGACAATGCCATTAAATATAATCCAACGGATGGAGCCGCGTTTAATGACAGGGCATTATGCATGATTGAATTGGGGCGGATTGATGGAGTTCTTAGATATTTTGATAAAGGTATTGAGGTCGAGCCAGATTATGAAACGATCTATCACAATAAGGGATGGTTTTTAAATAAATTGGGCCAGCATTGTGAAGCGTTGGATCTCTTCAAAAAAGCTTTAGAGCTTGACCCTAACCGAGCAGTTACTTATGAGAATATTGGCAATGCTTATGAAAATTTAGGGAGGATGGATGAGGCTGTTGTTGCTTACAAAAAAGCTTTGAGTCTAATTGACCCTTCATTTGAAGACATAAAAAAACAGATCGATTTTAAAGTAAAGCGTCTTTCTAAGACGTGATTAGTAAAAAGTCGTCCGAATAAACGTGACGGTCTCCATCATCCCAGCATTGTCAATTGAATAATTACTATTAATGCTACAAAGTGCCAGTTATTTAGGGTGCTGGTTCTTTTTTTATTTTATGATAAAATATAGCAAAATTAACAATGGCACTAAAATCATGTAGCATTAATAGTGATCCTCGCCATATTTTAAATTATTCTCCTATGATTGATTAAGTTCATTAAAATTTTAAATTAACTCTAGGAAGGATAAAAGGCCAATGATTAAAATAAATAAAATTCTTATACCAGTTGATTTTGATAACTATGCCAGAAAATCTCTTGATTTAGCGCAGCCGATTATCAAGGCATTAAAATATGGCTGTGAGTTTGCAAGCCGTTTTGATGCAGAGTTGCATGTTTTACATGTTGTCCATAATATAACTGAAATCGAAATGTGTACTCAAAAAGCTGAGAGTGATGAAAAAAAGAAGTTAAATGAGCTTTTGATCCAGCCTACAAATCAGAAAGTTGTTATTTTTCGAGAAATACGTAAAGGTCGTCCATTTATTGAGATCATTAAATATGCTCAAGAACAATCAATTGACCTTATTATAATGGGGACTCATAGACAAAAATCTTTGCCGCATTTTTTTATTGGCAGTGATGTGGAAAATACTGTTCGCAAGGCCCCTTGTCCTGTACTTGTTGTTCGACATCCAGAGCATGAGTTTGTATTGCCCTGATGAATAAAGGTGTAAGGAGCTAGGTCGAGTATACCTGAAAGTAAAAGAGGAATGTTTTTATTAACAATTTGTAAAGGGAGAAGAGCTAATGATAAAAGTTAAAAGAACACAATTTATTTCAATGATCTTTGTTTTTATTTTCATTTTCGGGATCATGGTTTTCAAAACATTTTCAAAGGAAGAAGAAGATTGGAATAATATAGAATTTTCTGCTGACCGTAATGCAATAAGGTTTTTTGATCGAAAAGAGGGTAAAATGTATGTATATACAGCATTTGAAGGGAAGTTAGAGAATGTATGGGTTTTAGAAGAATTGGGTCAAGATATGCGAAAGATAAAATGAATTAATATTGATATGTTTCTTGTTAACAATATAATGTAAATATCCTTTTTGCATGTAAGCATGAAAGACAATATGAAAATAGCTATCTTAATATTAATGGCAATTGCTATTTTAACATCAATTGGTTATTGTCAGAACACTCAAGAATTGATTGGACAAATTAATAAGATTTATAGCGCTGATAAGTCAGCGGGGAATAGTTTAATTGCCGGATTTTCTATGGCTGGATTTTTAGGTGGTATTTTGTTCGGAAGCATTGGATTTGTGGCCTTCATGTATGGGAAAAGAAATTCTGAATTTAGACCGATGATCCTGGGCATCCTTTTAATAAGTTATCCGTATTTTTTAAAAAATACGATAGCATTGTATATTGTTGGTATAGCTTTGACAGTGGTTTTATTTGTTTGGCGGGAGTAAAAAATTAATAGGTAAAATAATAGTTGTTCCGGGAGCGCGTAGAGAATTATATGATTTCTATGTATGTTACCGGAATTTTTAATGAAAATCCCAAAAAAACAAGTTTTAAAATAGTGAGAATAATGCCTAAATGGTTGTAATCAAACTACTTGTAACGTATTTGTCTTTGGATTATAATTAGATATTAAAAATAGGATACTGTCCCATATTAAGCAAATACTTATTATTAGGACATTTCTATGAGTAATCAACGAACACGAAAAATTAACGGTGGAATAACGGAAGGATCTATTAGTTCTTCAATCTGGAAGTTGGCAATTCCTATGATGATAGGTGCTCTTCTTCAGAATTTATTTGCTTTAGCTGATCTGTTTTTTGTTGGCAAGCTTGGGCATATTGAAGTTGCCGCATTATCGGTCTCAGACATTATACTCGGTGTTATAATAATGGTAGCGATGGGTATTTCTTCAGGTGCAACTGTCTTGATCTCGCATTTTGTCGGCAAAAAAGAATATGTAAATGCTGATAGTGTGCTCTTTCAAACCGTGGTTATAAGTGTCGTAAGCACGATAATTATGGTCTTTATTGGATTGTTTGGCACTACGTGGCTTCTTCGGTTGTTTGGAGCGACTACTTCAATTATACCCGCAGCTTCAGAATATTTAAGAATAAGTTTTATATGCTCTATTTTTATTTTTCTTTTTATAGGTTTAAGTCAGGCACTAAGGGGATCTGGTGATGCTGTTGTCCCTTTAAAGGTCCTGGTGTTTGCCAATCTTCTAAATATTGCTCTTGATCCTTTGTTTATTTTCGGTTGGGGTTTTATTCCACGAATGGAGGTGGCAGGTTCTGCTGTCGCAACCGTCATAAGCGAATGTGTCGGAGTATGCATGCTTTTATGGCATTTATTCTATGGCCACTCGACACTGCATTTTAAAAAATCAATTTTAAAAATTAACATTACTTTGATCGCAAGGATCTTCAAGATCGGAATATTTGCGTCTATTGAAATATTCTTGCGACAGATATCACTTCTGCTTTTATTGCATCTTGTCGCTTCCTTCGGAGAGACATGTATTGCAGCATTTGGTATTGTGACTCACATAAGGATGGCTATCATGATGCTTGGGCTGGGAATGGGTATTGCCTGTTCAGTGATTATAGGCCAGAATATGGGCGCAGGGCATCCTGACAGGGCAGAGGAAGCAGGAAAAAAGACATTGTTATATTATGAGTATATAGTTATACCAACAGCTATTTTATTCTTTATTTTTGCAAAAAGCATTGTAGGTGCATTCAACAGTCATCCTGAAGTAGTTAAAATCGGAAGCAGTTTTTTGAGGTATATAGCGGTTACGCTTCCATTTTTAGCTTCGGCTCTGATATTAGGTCGAGGGATAACTGGCGCCGGAGACACTATAGCTCCTGCCGTAATGACGGGGATATTTCAGTTGGGCTTCAGGATATTTGTCGCATATTTAATGGCTATTGTTATTAAATTTGGCACAAACGGTTTATGGATCGGCATAAATGTCTCAGATATTTGCCAGGGTATTACAATGTTATGGTATTTTAAACAAGGCTATTGGAAAAAAAGGTACTATAAACAACGCAGTGTAATAGATCAAGAAAATGTTGTTCCAGCTTAATTAGAACTATTATATTTATGAATTGAAATTGGTCATTGTTTATGTATTATAATGATTAGTGCTTTTAGTTTAAATGGGGACTATTTTTAATGGTTAAAATTTGGAAGCAATAATAATGGGAGGTTGTCGATGAGCGGTCATCAATTCAAAAATTTAAAACTTGAAGGTTTGGAATTTAAAAGAAGCGGAAAAGTCAGGGATATTTATAGCATCGATGATAAATTGCTTATGATAGCATCGGATAGAATTTCATGTTTTGATGTAGTTCTGCCTACAAGTATTCCTCGTAAGGGAGAAATACTGACGAAAATATCTGTTTTTTGGTTTAATTTCACAAAAGATATTATTTCCAATCATCTTATTACTCATAATGTTGAAGAATTTCCATTAGAGCTAATTAGATACAAAAATGAATTAGAAGGGCGTTCAATGTTGGTAAAAAAAGCCGATCCTATCCCTTTTGAATGCATAGTTAGAGGATATTTATCCGGTTCTGTTTGTAAAGAATATCACGAAAAACAAACGATTTGTGGGATAAAAATGCCCGAAGGATTAAAGGAATCTGACAAGCTGCCTTACCCGATTTTTACCCCAACGACAAAAGAAGAAGAAGGGCATGACATGAATGTGCCTGAGGAATATGTTGAAAAAGCTCTTGGAAAGGAACTGACCAAGAAACTTAAAGATACCAGTATTGCGATTTACAAAAAGGCTAGTGAATACGCGGAATCAAAAGGAATAATCATTGCAGATACAAAATTTGAATTCGGAACAACTGAAAAGAAATCTGATCTTATTCTTATTGATGAAGTCCTTACGCCTGATTCATCTCGTTTCTGGCCAAGGGATATGTATGCTCCAGGCAGATCTCAACCAAGTTTTGATAAACAATATGTTCGAGATTACTTAGAAACGCTTGATTGGGACAAAACATATCCTGGTCCAGAGTTGCCTGATGAGATAGTCCAAAAAACTTCGGAGAAATATCAACACGCACTTAAGATCATTACAGGATGAAGTTTGAGTGTATATTGTGTTGAAGATCATTAAAGTGTTTAATAAAATTATAAGCGTAGGTTTTTTATAGAGTAAAGTATTAAAGCAGAGTACTATGCTCTTAAATTATATTAATCAACTCTTCTATATCTATTAACCGGCTCTTCAATAAAAGATTGTTTGCTAACTCTTCAGCTTTTTTACAATCAATTTCTAAAATAGCTTTTTTGATTTTTGGAAAGTAAATTGGATTTATGCTGAGGCTTCTTAGGCCTATTCCTAGCAAAAATGGTAAATATTTCTCTTCATGTGCCATATCACCACAAATTGATACATCGATCTGATTTTTTATTGCAGAATCAACTATTTTTTTAAGGCTTCTTAGAACGGAAGGATGCAGAGGATTGTAAAACTTTGCTACTTTTTCATTAGTTCGGTCTACCGCAATTAGAAATTGGATTAGATCATTAGTCCCAATTGAAAAGAAGTCAACTTCTTTAGCAATATCATCAATAATATCTATAATTGCAGGAACTTCAACCATAATACCAATTTGAGGATCTTTATTGTGAGCTATACCATCAATGCCTAAATCTTTAATGCAAGAATTAAGAATTTCTTTTGCGCTGATAAACTCTTCAATGGATGAAATCATAGGGAACATAATGCGCAAGTCACTGTTGACGCCTGCTCGTAAAATTGCACGGATCTGATGTTCAAAAATTTCTTTATATTCCATTGTGAACCTTGTTGAACGGAGACCTAAGAACGGATTCTTTTCTTTAAAATCAAAATAGGACAGCAATTTGTCGCCACCGATATCTAATGTGCGAAAAGTAATGGGCTTGCCCTGCATGCCTTCAACTACCTTACAATAAACAAAATATTGTTCTTCTTCAGTAGGGAAATTAGAGCGTATTAAAAAAGGGAATTCTGTTCGATAAACGCCTATTCCATCACTGTTAATTTTAATAGCGAGATGTACATCGGATACGAGATTTATGTTAGAAAATAAATTAATTTTGATGCCATCCAGGGTTCTGTTGGGCATTTCAAAAAATTCTTGGTTATCATTAATTATCTGAGTTATTGTTTTGTGTTTCTCAAATTTCTTAATAATATCAGCAGATGGATTAATATATACATTACCAGTGTCAGCATCAACTAGGATAGGGGTATCATCAGGAATATTCGAGATATCATCTTTATTTACAATTACCATTGGGATCTGCAATGATTTGGCTAATATCGCGACATGTGATGTAATGCCTCCAGTAAGCAGAACGATGCCGCTTACTTCTTTGGCAGACATCTTTAAAATATCTGAAGGATACAGCTCTTTGGTTATGATAATGCTTTTATAAAATTTATCATAAGGGCCTTTGTTGTAGACAAGATTGTGGATAATGCGTGTTAGCAAATCTTCGAAATCTTGTTGTTTTTCCCTCATAATTAAGTTTTCATTTAGAGCAAACATGCTCAGATATATTTTACCGATATCCAGAATCGCATTAGGAGCATTAATTCCCCTATTTATAAGCAGTTCAATTTCATCAATAAAAGCTTTATCTTTTAATATAAGTAAGTGAGCTGTAAATATAAGAGATGCCATGTCAGCTAATTTAGATTTAACTTTGTTTTGCAGCTTTTCAAGTTGTTTGACTGTTGAGTTAAGTGCTGTTCGAAAATCTTCCAAAGAATATGTTTTTGTGTATTTTTTGTTGTAAAAAAATGACAAAATACGCTCTTTTTCAAAAGATTTACTATGTCCAAAAGCGAATCCGATCGAGGCAGACTTTCCTTTGAGAAATTTGCTGTCAGGTTTTATATATGCTTTTTTATTATTATTTTCTATAGGGGAAGTTTCAAGCATCATAAGCATTTTTACATTAGTCATGACGTTGCTCAATTGCGATGTAGTAACAAGCAGAGATAATATATCGGTTTTTTTAAACGGTAGGCCTGTTTCTCTTTGTAAAATCATAACTCCTATAGGATTGTTTCCTTGGCGCAGGGGTAATAAGAGGAAAGATTCATGTTTATGGTCAAGATATGGGACAATAAAAGCCAAAGAAGGGTCTGCTAATCCATTTTTTATTGATAATGGCTTTGTTGCATTTAACATTTCTCCAATGATTCCTTCTCCAGGTGCAAAGGAAACCTTTTTTAGCTCTTCATAATTTAATCCAAAACATGCTTCAAGTGATAAGCAATTAGTCCTTTCATTGGATATATATATTCCACAAGCAG
>JAHJCZ010000053.1 GCA_018812705.1 Candidatus Omnitrophota bacterium | reverse complement strand
ATAAAGAGGGTGTCCTCCGGCAAAATCAGTCAAAAAGCCGCGCAGCTGAACACCGATCTTAATTCCTTTTAAATTCTGGTCAATAAATTTCTGGCTAGTAGCCAAACCAAAAGCATCAATATCAACTATCTCAAAATTACCAAATAACAAAGATAATTTCTCCGACAATATTTTTTGAGCTAAACTTGGGAAAGAACTGGAAACAATATAAAGACATTTTTTCTGGGTCATTATCTTCTTGCCCAGATTAATAAATGCATCAGGAATCATAAAATTATCTATATTCTGAAACTCATCTAGAACCAAAACACAAAATTGTTCAGTTTCATTTGTAAAGACTTCAGGCAGGGTTAACAATCCTAAATAACACTCAGAGACTTTTCCTTTACCGAAATCCTTTTGGATCTTTCGAATAACCTGAACTGTATTAGGGATATGATCTTTTGTTGTTTCAAGAAGCAGATTTATATCGTCGTGGAGAGAAAGATTGTTTTTCTTTGAATAGTTATATAAAAGACTGCCTATCAACTTCGACATGAAGTAACCAAAATCTTTATTCTCAAAATCAAGATAAACGACAGTAACATCTCTTTCATCTAGATTTGCAATAAAATGATGCAACAAAGAAGTCTTACCAACAAACTGATTGCCCAATATAGCAATGTTTTGACGGTAACCTTCTTTTAGATCAATAACTCGCCTTTTAAGCAAATCTAATGTTTTTGTCCTGCCAAAAAAACTATTTTCTAAATCTATATAACTCATGGTAAATAATAAAGAGGATTGTCCTCTATTGAATTCCTTCTTATTTCAAAATGCAGGGCGACCATATCATTTCTGCGCCCAACTTGTGCAATTTCTTTTCCCTTTAAGACCATCTCTCCCAGCTTTACCAAGAGGCGTGCATTATTTGAATAAACCGTAAAATAACCATCTGAATGGTCTAAAATAACTGTGTTGCCATAACCGCTAAGATAATCAGCAAAAACGACTCTTCCTGTACGCGAAGCTTTAACACCTTCTCCTTCTCGCGTTTTTATGTCAATCCCTTTATTAAGCTGAGATCCGTTCTTAACCTGAAAATACTTGATCACTTTTCCATTTACCGGCCAAATGAAGTCTTTTTCTGATTCATTGGTATCCAAAATTATAGCTTTTTCAGTATAAGCTCCCGGTATAAAAACTAATTGATTCTCGTCAACCTGCGCTGCATTTGGAATATTATTCGTCTCAATAATATCATTAATGGAAACTTCATACGCCTTAGCTATCCGCCAAATTGTCTCCCCACGCCTTACTTTATGATAAACACCTACTCTCTCAGGAGCAGGATATTCAATTTCAGTAAATTTATATTCAGTTTCAGGAAAGTCTGAAACATAGTCAGCGTTTTCAGTCTCTAATGTCGCGCATCCAGACAACAATATAAGCAGGACTCCCAGTAAATATATGTTTTCTGTCTTCATAATAAAAATCAACTGAGCGAGGAACGGGAATCGAACCCGCGTTATCAGCTTGGGAAGCTGACATTCTACCATTGAATTACCCTCGCGTAACATCTGCTTTCAATATAGTGACTTTTTTGTCACATAAATAAGTATATCGTCCCAAGGAATCCACGCTTTTATAGTAAATCTTTTTAAGATTGCAATGCTTTCCTGAAGCCTAAAATTGATTCATTAATATCTTTTGCCTTACAAATACCCCTACAAACAGCAAACCGATCTATACCTAAACTCTTCACTTCAGAAATATTTGAAAGCTCAATTCCACCAATAGCAAAAACCGGGATATTAATGGTCTTCGCTATTTTTTTGATCAAAGCAACATCCATAGGTTGCCTGCCAGGCTTCGTTAATGTCTTAAAAACAGAGCCTAATCCAATGTAATCAGCACCCTCATCCTGAGCTTTTTTAGCATGACTATAATTCTGACAAGAAACACCGATCATTGCATTATTACCTAATATTTTCCTTGCACATTTTATGGGGATATCATCTTGCCCAAGATGAACACCATCTGCTGAAACAGCCAACGCTAGATCTGGCCTGTCATTTAAAATAAAAAGTATCTTACCATCTGTAAGCTTTTTCAGCTTTTCAGAAAAGCTCAATATACCCTTAGTATTCCCGTTTTTATCGCGAAGCTGAACTATATCAACTTTGCCTCGAACTGCTTTCTTAGCGATTTCAAAGAGCTCACTATAACTATTTACCTGCGCATCCAAGATCAAATAAAGCCTAGAGTTTCTCAATAACTTTTTTTTCGTAAGCATAAATCTTATACCGTAGGCTTTTTAGGTCCTGAGCTAATTTTTTATTCAACAACTTAGAAAATTCTTCTAAAACCCTTACCGATTCCTTAGCGCGCTGTGAATTGGCAATAAAAACATCAAAAAGCTTTTCTCTCTTAAACTCAGAAACTGTTGAGCCTTTACCAATATCACCTTCAATATTTCTAGCAACTATTACCGTCTTAAACTTTAAAGATGAAATTATCTTAGTGAGGTCGTGGCGAACGTTCTTAAAATTTATCGTCAATCTTTTGTTATCAATAATAAACCTACAAATATCTTCACAAACTCTCAAGCCTTCCTTAGCTCGATTAAAATTCGCATCAACTATCCTAAGCAACATTTTTTCTTCTATTTTTTGCACCGATTTACAATCTCTTCAATAATATTTGTCGATGAACAATTCTTTAAGAACTTAATAAATTCAACCTTTCCGCCATTCTCTTTAACAACATCACTTCCGACAACAACCTTATCTTTATAATCAGCACCTTTAATAAGAACATCAGGCTTTATGCTAGAAATCAACTTCAACGGTGTCTCTTCATTGAATACAACTACAAAATCAACACATTCCATCGCAGCTAACAAGCCAGCCCTTTTATCCTGAGAAATAATGGGTCGTCCTGGACCTTTAAGTTTCTTAACTGACAAATCGCTATTTAAGCCTAAAACAAGTATCCTATCCTTTTTCTTTGACGTCTCAAGATAACTAATATGACCATAATGAACAATATCAAAACAACCATTAGTGAAAACTATCTTTTTGCCCTGCTTACGTAAATCAGAAAGCTTTTTCTTTAAAGTAGGAAGTTTTACAATTTTATGTTTTGTATTCACTTTATTCTTCAAAAATTAGATACTGCTCTCAACCAACTCACATATAGCATGAGCAATACATGAATGAGATTCTTGTATCCTTGCAGTATCATTTGATGGAACTATAATACTTATATCGCTTATCTTAGAAAGCTTTCCACCATCGCATCCTGTCAAAGTAATGGTCGTCAACCCTAAATCCTTAGCTTTCTTGATGCCCTCAATTACATTCTTTGAATTACCACTTGTTGAAATACCTATCGCAATATCACCCTTTTGTCCCAAGCCTTCTATTTGCCTGGAAAAAATAATATCAAAGCTGTAATCATTGCCCAACGCAGTTAAACAAGAAGTATCTGTCGTTAATGCAATTGCGCCAACTGCTCTTCGCTCCTTCTTAAAACGACCAATAAATTCTGCTGCAATGTGCTGTGAGTCAGCAGCCGACCCGCCATTGCCGAACAAAAGTATCTTTTTATTTTTATTAACCGCCTTATTAATCTCTTTTATAGCCAAGACAATTTTATCTAAATTCTGGTCTAATGTCTTATATTTAACTTCTATAGACTCATTAAAAATGCTTCTTATCTTTTCTTTCATTGTTATCCCTAAATCTATCTACTGATCAGAAAAAACCTCAACTATCTTAAAAAGCTCTTTATCAACAGCCTTGCGTTTCTTTATAGCTTCCTGGATCTCAACATAACGAATTTTATTATTCAAAAGGCTGACCATCATACCAAACTTACCTTCTTTAACCAATTCAACCGCCTTAACTCCAAAACGAGTACTAATGATCCTATCGTAAGCAGTTGGCGTACCTCCACGCTGTATATGTCCAAGAACACTAACTCTCGTCTCATATCCTGTTTTTTCTTCAATCAAATTAGCTATTAGTTCTCCAACTTTTCTTGACCTAATATTACTTCCAACAATACTTTTTTCCAAAGGAGCATTATACCCTTCTACAATAGTCCCTTCAGAAACAACTATCAGACTAAACATTTTACCTCTTCTATGTCTTTCTTTTAATGAATTACATAACACTTCAATATCAACAGGAACTTCAGGAACCAAGGTATAATTGGCTCCCCCTGCGATACCAGCTTCAATTGCAATCCATCCAGTATAACGCCCCATAACCTCAATAACTATTATTCTATGATGGCTTTCAGCAGTAGTATGAAGACGGTCAATACATTCTGTAGCAACATTAACAGCAGTATCAAAACCAAAAGCATAGTCAGTACCAGAAAGTGCATTGTCAATAGATTTTGGAACACCAACAATATTTACTCCGTGATTAACATATAGCTCATAACCAATTCTTAGCGTGTTCTCACCGCCAACAGCGATAATTGCATCCATGCCACTGCGCTTATAATTCTCAACAGCTTCATTAATCTGCTCAGAAGCAAGAATAGGCATGCTTCTACTAGTACCTAAAATCGTCCCACCTCGATCAAGAATACCCGAAGTAACTCTTAGGTCAAGAACTCTCATATCATTCTCAATTAATCCGTTCCATCCATTCTTAATGCCAGTTACAACATAACCTTCCTGCATGGATTTGCGAACAACTGCACGAATAACAGAGTTTAATCCTGGACAATCAGCACCACCTGTTAATATACCGATCTTTTTCATTTAATTTCCTTTTTTATCCTTCATCACATAAAACAATAGGTTTATGCCCTATAACCTTCAAATGGTACATTAACTTCCTTTTTTTCTTCTTCTTGCTGAATAATTTGACGTTTTTCTTTCATCTTTTCAGGAACAATTTTTCCTACATATATAGCCACATTAACTTGCTCTTCAATCCCAATAGTATTTTGCACTTTTCTTGTAATTTTATCCTGAACCTTTGATGTAATTTCTGGAATATTAACTTCTGAACTAAGAATCAATCTCACTTTAACATATAAGCCTTTCTTTGACGCTGAAAGACTTACTTTTACATCTTTGATCTCAGGCATTTGCATTACTTTTCTTTTTATCATTTCCTCCAAAGCAACCAATGATACGCTCACTCTTCCTGCAGGATTATCAAATGCTATGATCTTATCTCCATAATTACTAACAAAAAACATTTTAAAGAACACAAAATTCATCAGAAACATCAAACCAGCTATGGATAAAATAATATTCTTCAAACTTGCATCAGTATAAGCAATTGTTAAAAAACTTTCGACATCAGTTAAACTCAAAAATTGAAGAGCAAAAAATGTTAAAAAGCAACAAACAAACAATGTCAAAGTTACATGAAAAAGTACAGCAATACGGGTAAAATATTTCATCTTCTCCCCCTCTCTATGCCATGGATATTTACATTAATATTTTTTAGATCAAGATCAACAGTTTTATCTAATGACATTTTTATCGTATCTTGAATTTGCCTTGCAGTTTCCGGTATATTCAAACCGTATCGAACAATAACTTTAACTTCAACGCTCAATTGTCCTTCATCAAGCGTTTTTATACTGATTCCTGGATATTTTTTTTTACCCAACAATCTAAATATTGTTCCACTCAGTTTTTCTTCAACTAAACTTACCCCCTCCATATCTCTTATAGCAGCATCTATAATTTCTTCAATAACTGATTTATGAACCTGTATTGAACCTAGATCAATTGAATTTCCTTGTGCCATTAACTTTCCTCCAAATATTTTTTCATATTGTTCTCTAGAAAATGAGTAGATACTTTCCCTTCAACGAACAAAGGATTCTTTAAGATCTCTGAATGCAAACTGATAGTTGTTTTGATCGGGCTAATATAAAACTCATCTAAAGCTCTGCGCATAGTGCTAATTGCTTCTTTGCGGTTTTTACCATGAGTAATTAATTTTGCTACCATTGAATCATAATATGGACTAATTCTATACCCTGGATAAATATGAGTATCAATTCTTACTCCAAAGCCACCAGGCAAGTTTAGTTGATCAATGTTTCCTGGTGAAGGCATAAAATTATTTGTAGGGTCTTCAGCATTGATACGACATTCAATAGCATGACCTGTGATCTTTACATCTTCTTGTTTTATTTGAAGCTTTTCACCTGCAGCAATTTTAATTTGCTCTTTTAACAAATCCACACCAGTAACCATTTCAGTGACAGGATGCTCAACTTGAATACGAGTGTTCATTTCCATAAAATAAAATTCACGATTAGCATCTAGCAAAAATTCTATTGTTCCAACTCCCTGATAATCCACGGCTTTTGCGGCCTTTACAGCCACATCACCCATTTTTTTTCTCAGCGCTTCATCAAGTGATGGCGACGGAGCCTCCTCTAACAATTTCTGATGACGTCTCTGAATACTGCAATCTCTTTCTCCCAAATGAATTACATTGCCAAGATTATCTGCAAGAATCTGAAACTCAATATGCTTAGGATCCTGAATATACTTTTCCATATAAACATCAGGATTGCCAAAATTAGCACCTGCTTCATTTTGTGCAATAGTGATAGAACTCGCCAATGTCATATCATTATGACAAATTCTCATTCCCTTACCACCTCCACCAGCTACAGCCTTGATAATTATTGGATATTTTATTTCCTTGGCAATTTCAAGAGCTTCTTCAACATTTCTAACGACACCTTTACCTCCTGGAGTAAGAGGCACACCCGTTTTACGCATAGTTTCGCGTGCTACAACTTTATCTCCCATAGATCTTATAGTCTGCGGTTTGGGTCCTATAAAGATTATCTTACAGGATTCACATATTTCAGCAAAATGTGCATTTTCAGCTAAAAAACCATATCCCGGATGAATAGCTTCAACATCAGTGATCTCGGCTGCTGAAATTATTGCTGGAATGTTTAAATAACTATCAGTACTAGCTGCTGGCCCAATACAAACAGCTTCATCTGCAAAACGCACGTGCAAAGAATCTCTATCTGCTTTTGAGTAAACAGCAACTGTTTTGACACCTAATTCACGACACGCCCGAATTATTCTTAAGGCGATTTCACCTCTATTTGCTATTAGTATTTTTGAGAACATAATTAGACCGCTTCAATGTAAAATAAAGTTTGATCGAATTCAACAGGTTGCGCATTTTCTACTGGTATCTCTACGATTTTGCCCCTGACTTCTGACTTGATCTCATTCATAAGCTTCATCGCTTCAATGATACAAACAACTTGACCTTTTTCAACAACCTGACCTAGTTCAACATACGGAGAAGAATCTGGAGACGGAGCACGATAAAATGTCCCAACCATAGGAGAATTAATCTCTTTTCTATCTGCATTTGATTGTTCTGCTGCAGTCGCAAGTGCAGCAGCTTGAGCTTGTGCCTGGACAGATGCAGCATATTCAACTGGTACTTTTTGCACCGCAACAAACTCCTGAGCTGAAGCCTTTTTTAACTTAACTTTTGATCCTGATCTTTCAATTTCTATCTCGATCAAATCATTATCATTCATTAAGTTGATCATTTCACGAATTTCTTTTAAATTCATTTTTTTATCCTTTCAACATATGACCCAGTTCTTGTATCGATCTTTACAAAATCACCGATATCGACAAAAAGTGGAACCTGGATAATCGTTCCCGTATCAATTGTTGCGGGCTTTGTGCCTGCTCTTGATGAGTCACCTTTAAATCCTGGTTCTGTTTGAATTATCTCTGCCTCAATAAACATTGGAAGCAACATCTTCTGCATTTGCTTGTTACTAAAAATACCAACAACCTCTAAATTGTCCTGAAGAAATTTTAAAGCATCTCCTATTGTTGCCCTATCAACAACTATTTCTTCATAATTAGTATTGTCCATAAAATGAAAAGAATCTCCACTTCTGTAAAGATTCTGTAATTTTCTTTCTTCCAGTTGAACATCGTCAAGTTTCTCTGCCGTCTTAAATGTTCTCTCAATAACTTGATCAGTTTTTAAATTTTTGAGTTTAACTCTTACAAATGCAGTTCCCTTACCTGGTTTAACATGGCTATATTCAACAACAACATAGATCGCATCGTTGATAAGAAGTCCCATTCCAGATGTTAATTGATTAATTGATATCGTCACTTAAAACCTCATAACCTTTTTTGGTTACATAAACCATGTCTTCAATTCTGATTCCAAACTGGCCAGGTATATATACTGCAGGTTCAATGGTAATAACCATACCCTCTTTGAAGATGGATAAATCCTTCTGCGATAACCTTGGTGCTTCATGTATATCTAGGCCAACTCCATGCCCTAAAGCATGAGTAAAGTATCTATCTAACTTGTTCTTTGACAAACAGTTACGCGCTTGTTTATCAATGCTTGCTACTGCTATTCCAGGCTTGATCATCTCGATTGCAGCACGTTGAGCCCTTTCAACAGAGTCAAAAATCTCCTTCATAGGTTTGGGTATTCTACCTAAAAAGAACATACGTGTCAAGTCGGACTTATACCCTTTAACGTCGATACCAAAATCAACTAAGACCACATCTTTTGCTCTAATTTTACGATCTGTTAATCCAGCATGAGGACATACAGAGTTTTGTCCTGATGCAATAATCGGAGTAAAAGAAAAGCTAACGCCCTGACCTTTTACATATTTATCCAGCTTAGAAAACACCTCTTTTTCAGTAATCCCAGGCTTTATAATCCTTCGCAAATAACCAACTGCTTTTTTTTGAATTTTTAATGCTTCTTTTATATACTTAAGCTCTGCAGGATCTTTAATCACTCTAAAAGACTCAATAAAGCCTGTTGCTTTAATTAGCTTAACCTGTTTTTCTTTATTCTTTTGCAATTGATTATACTCGAACAAAGTAAGAGCGTTCTCGTCAATGCCAAGAGAATTGAACTTAGCTTTATTCGCAATCTCAAAAACAGTTTTATATTTTGATTCCTTAAAACATACAACAGCGCAATTTTTCAGCTTACTCTTAGCTTCAATATAGTATCTTGCATCTGTAATATAAAAAGAGCCTTTCTTAGAAATTAGAAGCCATGATTCATATGAAGTAAATCCAGTCAGGTATCTAATATTAATATCAGATGTTACCAGAAGACTATCGATCTTACATTTATTAAATGTAAAAACTAATTGGTTTATTTTATTCAACATAAATAATTATAATT
>JAHJCZ010000052.1 GCA_018812705.1 Candidatus Omnitrophota bacterium | reverse complement strand
CCTTAGGGGCAAATATATGCCTGGATAAACCTTTTAGCAAGGAAGATCTTTTAAAGAATGCAGACAAATTGATCGGTTAAGAGGTATTTTTATTGTGAAATAAAATAAATAAATTATTTCAAGGAGAAGACAAATATGAAAGCTTATAGTTTTATTCAGTTTTGGAAAGGAGTGCTAATAGCTACTTTGGTTGGATTAGCCGCTGTATTAATTGAAACTTTCGCAGAGTGGCCGATTTTAGATCCGCTGGTAATAGCTATGGTCATAGGTATTTCCCTAAGATCTTTTATAAAGTTTGATGATGATATTATATCTGGCTTTAAATTAGCCCCTTCGTTATTTATTCCTATTGGTGTGATCTTTTACGGTGCGGTAAGCTTAAACTTTACTAGTTTTATACAAGTTGATCCGAATTATATTTTCACGCTGTTTATTGTTTTTATTGTTTATATTGTCTCCGGTCTTTTTTTGTCTAGCGTGTTTAGGCTGAATGAAAAAGTTGGTTATTTAATTACTGCCGGTTCGGCAATTTGTGGTGCATCTGCCATAGCGATAACAACTAAAGCTATTGATGCTGACTCGGATGATGTTTCAGTTAGTTTAATAGTTGTCTTTTTGTCTGCTTTAATTGGGTTATTCATTGTCCTTCCAGTTGTAGCGTCTGTTTTTAATCTTTCAGAATTGGATTATGCGATCTTTTCCGGTGTTGTAATGCAATTTACTGGATTTGTTAAGGCAGCTGTATCGGGATTTTCTGAAGAAGTAAAAATGGTAGCACTATCTGTAAAAGCAGTTAGATATGTAGGGTTATTGTTTTTAATACCACTGTTTGCCAGTTTTTCCAAAGGGAAACTAACTATTCCTTGGTATTTATTTGCTTTTTTAGCTGCGGGGATAATATTTACTTTAATGCCCGATTTGGCCAAAGTATTGAAACCAGCATTCAAAATAATATTAAATGTGTTATGGAGCATTGCAATGGGAGCCATTGGGCTAAATGCAAATTTAAAAAAAATATTTACTAAATCTGGGATCAAGGCATTTGCAGTAAGTTTTCTTGCGTTTATAGTTGCTGTTATTACTTATGTTGTCAGTGTAAAATGCTTATAATTGTGGAAATATGAGGGAAAAAATAAATACGAATTTAGGAAATAAATAAATGAAAATAGGGAAAAAAATAATTTTAGGCTTTTTAACTGTTCTAGTCTTAACAGGGTTAATTGCTAAAATTGCGCTAAAATTTCAAGATAAACTTCTTAATCTCAATATATCTAGGGAGATCCTTGAAAAGGAAAAACTTTCTGATGTTTTTATTAGAAATGAGATGAGGGCTTTATCTTATGCATTAGAAGTATTTGTTCAAGATCAAACTATTAAGGATCTATATTTAGAAAAAGACAGGGAGAAGTTATATCAACATGGAAAGATATTATTCGAGGATATCAGCACTAAATATGGAATAACACATGTTTATTTTATTTTGCCAGATGGTCATTGCTTCTTGAGGTTGCACGATAAAGATCTTTATAATGATAAAATAACTAGGGTTACTTTCGAAAAGGCTAGAGATACCAAAACAATGGTATCAGGAGTAGAGCTTGGAAAAACAGCTTTTGCACTGAGGGTGGTTAAGCCATATTATAATGGGAACGAGCTGATAGGATATGTGGAGTTTGGAGAAGAAATTAACATTTTTCTTAACAATCTAAAAGATAGCTTGATTAGTGAAAATTTACTCATTGTTAATAAAAGGTTCTTGGATAAAGAAAAATGGAGTGCAATGAGAAAAATAGAAGGTTTGGAAGATAATTGGAACGACTTTGGTGAGCATGTATTGGTAAATAATATAGAAGGAATATTCTTAGAAAAAATTAAAAAATACATTGGTGCAAATATCAATATTTTAGTGAAAGGAAAAGTTGTTGTTGAGGAAATTGAAATAGGGAACAAGAGTTTTTATTTGGGTGGTTTTCATTTTAAAGATGTAAAAGGAGAAGAGGTTGGTGTTTTATTTATTTTATTAGATGTAACAGATGTTCTGCTAATTGCAAAAAAAGAGGCTGCAACTTTACTCTTTATATTTACTATAGGGTTCGTTTTGATTATGGGCATAGGGCTTTATATTTCGCATTCAATATCTGCGCCTATCAACAAGTTAAAGGATGTAACTGTTGAAATAGGTAGGGGTAGTTTAAATGTTAAGATAGATATTGTGTCAAAAGATGAGATTGGAGAGTTAGCTGCAAGTTTCGTTGAAATGACAAAGAATTTGAGAGAGACGGTTATTTCTAGAAACTATTTGGATAATATTTTTCAAAGCATGACGGATTATTTGATTGTAATTAATGTGGAAGGAAAGATCACTACTATTAACAAGGCATTTTTTGATAATTTAGGATACAACAAGGAAAGCTTGATAGGAAGAGACGTAAGCTCTTTGTTCTTTGAAGGAGACAGATATTTTAATAGTGTAAAAATAGAAGAATATATCCAAAAGGGTTCATTAATAAATTTTGAGGCTCAAATATGTGGAAAAAACGGGATTATAGTTCCAGTGCTCTTAAGTAGTTCGGTAATAAGAGAAATAGACTGTCCAAGAGGGTATCCGGTAGAAGATTGTCAGAACTACACTAAGAGTGGTAAACATTGCGAGAATAATAAAGGGATAGTGTTCTTGGCTAAAGATGTTACCGATTTAAAAAAGGCAGAAAGCGAATTGCTGCTTAGCAATGCAGAACTAGCGACATCTTTAGAAATGTCTGAGTTATTGCTAAATGATTTAAAACAGGAAAAACAAATAGTAATTCAGGCCCAGCAAGCTATATCAAAAGTTAATCAAGAATTAATTGCGAATGAGAAGGCTTTAAATAATATGATGGCTGACCTGATAAAAACTAATGAGGAGTTAAAAAACACTCAGGCGCAATTGGTTCAATCCGAAAAACTTTCATCTCTAGGACAGCTTTCGGCGGGTATTGCGCATGAGATAAACAATCCGTTAGGATTTATTGATAATAACATTGTTATCCTTGGTGAATATATTGATAGTTATTCAGAAGTTTTAAGAGCTATGGATTTGCTGAAAAAGGCGATAGTATCTAAAGATCTAGACAGGGCAGTTTCTATGGTTGAAGAGATCAACGTACTTGAAGAGAAAGTCAATTTGAGCTTTATCTCTGGTGATATTGAAAATTTAATTCGGCAATCGAAAAACGGGACAGATAGGATTAAAAAGATCGTTCAAGATCTAAGGACATTTGCAAGGAAAGATGAGGGTCAAATAGAATTAAATAATGTTGAAGATATCATAGATAGTGTGCTCAGCATAGTTTGGAATGAGATCAAATATAAAGCTGAGCTTATAAAAGAATATGGCGAAATTCCTTTGGTGAAATGTAATGCCCAGAAACTTGGGCAGGTGTTCATTAATCTGCTTGTTAATGCAGCACAAGCAATAAAAGAAAAAGGTGTGATCACTATTAAAACATATACGAGCAGCAAAAATGTAGTTATTGAAATTTCAGATACAGGAAGCGGTATTGCAAAAGAGCATATTACTAAAATATTTGATCCGTTTTTTACAACAAAAGAAGTCGGAAAGGGCACAGGATTAGGGTTAAGTATTAGTTATGATATTATAAATAAGTTTAATGGTGAAATGAAGGTATTTTCAGAGATCAATAAAGGGACAAAATTTACTATAAAGCTGCCTTTATAAATAAACTCAAGTGAGGTATTTGATATGGATATTGAGAACCTAAAAGAAATTAATACAACCCTTAATATGATTAAAGTTAAAGATATAATGTCGAGATTTGCTATAACGACAACAAGAGAAACGTCAGTTACTGATCTAGCTCATTTATTAATGAGGTTTAAAATAAGCGGTGTGCCTGTGGTAAATAGCAATAAAGAGATAATTGGTATTGTAACAGCTACTGATCTATTTGAAGTAATGAGGAATATAATAGAAAAAATTAAAGATGAATCTGAACAACGGGTAGGCGAAAAGGTCTTTGTTAAGGATATTATGACAACTAAGGTTTTTTTTGCTTCTAAAGATGCGTCGCTTTTTGAAGCTCTAAAGTTGATGTGTGATAAGAACATACACACATTGCCGGTTGTTTCAGGTAAAGAAATAATTGGCGTTATCGGTAGGCGTGATGTAATAAATGCCTTTTATGCAAAAGAAAATCAGGTGTCACCAAAAAGATGAAGAAAAAAATTATAATGAGAAGAATTTGGAGAGTTTAAAATGAGCAAAGACATCAAAGTTGTAGTATTAGACGATGAACAGAATATATTGGAATCTTTAGAAAGATTATTTTTCAAAGAGGATTTTGGCGTTTTTACCACTACCGATCACAAGGAAGCTATGAAAATGCTTGAAAAAGAGAAGATCAAGCTTGTGATGAGTGATCAGCGCATGCCTGATATTACCGGAGTTGAATTTTTAAAGCAGGTAAAAGAGAAATATCCTGACGTAATGAGAATACTTATTACAGGGCATACGGATATTCAATCAGCTGAAGATGCTATCAATTTTGGCGGTGTATACCGTTTTATAAATAAGCCATGGAATTCCGATGAACTAAAAGGAGCAGTGCGCCAAGCCATTAAACATTATGACCTTGTTATTGAGAATAGAAATCTTTTTGATTCAACAAAAATAAAGAATGAAGAACTAGAGATCTTAAATAGAAAATTAAAAAGTATGTATGAAGTTCAAAAAGACTTTTCTTCGACGGTTTCACATGAGCTTCGCACGCCCTTAGCGTCTATTAAGTCAACAGTTGATCTTGTTTTAAGTGGTGCTCCAGGACCGCTAAGCGAAGATCAGGCTAAATTCTTAAACAAAACAAGGAGTAATGTAGACCGTTTGAACAGGCTTATAAATGATATCTTAGATCTAACAAAAATGGAATCCGGAAAGACACAATTAAATATTATATTTAGTGATATGGGTATAGTCCTTAATGAAGTTGTTGAAACACAAAGTTATGTAGCAAAAGAGAAGGGGCTGTATCTAAAGTGTGAGATAGCACAAGAGCTTCCAAAGGTCCCGGTTGATGTAGATAAAATGCATCAGGTTTTGAATAATCTTATAAGCAATGCTATAAAATTTACAGAAAGTGGTGGGATCACTATTTCTTGCAATAATTTAGAAGAAAGCAATAGTATTGAAATACGTATAAAAGATACCGGGCCAGGTATAAAAGTTGAAGATATTGATAAATTGTTTCAAAAGTTTCAGCAGATAGGAGAATCTATAAAACATGTAGGAGGCACTGGTTTAGGATTGGCCATTTGCAAAGAAATTGTTAACAGGCATGGAGGTAAAATTTGGGTTGAATCCGAAGAGGGTAAAGGAAGCAGCTTTTGTTTTCTTTTACCTATTCAAGAAAGACGAAAGGAGTCAATATGAGTAATCCTAAAACATTGTTGATTATAGACGATGAAGAGGATTTGCGAGACACTATTGAATACAAATTTAAAGCTGAAGGGTTCAATGTGGTAACTGCTGTTGATGGGCTTGACGGATTAGAAAAATTAGAGACAGTAAAGCCGGATCTCATTATCCTTGATATGAATATGCCTAGGATGAATGGATTGGAATTTTATGAGAAGATAAAAGGTGCAAATGAGAAACCGAAATATCCGGTTCTTGTCCTCACCGCGCGGGCAAATATGGAACAGCTTTTTCGTGATCTAGATGTTGATGGTTTTATGGCAAAACCATTTGACTTAAATGAGCTCTTCAAAGAAGGAGGGGCTATAATAAAGAAGTACTCTGGGTCGGTCCAGCGAGAAAGGGGCTCTGATGAAAGAAGGGCCAGAAAAGTTTGTATTGTTGAAAATGATTCAAAGACATTAAACAAGATCGCCATTGCATTTCTTGAGTCAGGATACATGGTGAATACTGCACAAAGTGCGTCCTCAGCTATTAAGCGAATTATAATGGATGTTCCTGATCTAGTTGTCATCGCCCTTGGCCTTAATGATATTTCCGGGGATGTTGCTATCGGAAAACTAAAGAGAATAGAGAAAACTAAAGATGTTAAATATATTTTATATACCGAAAGAAGCGGTGAAAGGGCAAAGGTCACTCAGAGAATTTCAGAGAAAGAAGGGATTAATAAGTTTGTTGAATTTATTGATGAAAAAGAAATATTAGATGCTTCGGATTTATTGTTTCAATAGAACATGAAATTACTTTGCTCTTCTTTTTTAAAATGTCTAGGGGGAACTGGCTATGCTTACATCATGGTATAAAGCTGTCTAAACTAATCAAAAGGTCGTCAATGCTGAGAAAAATAATGTTAAAGTTGCATTAGATGACTCTTTTCAAAACCTGCCAAATGAAGTAAAATACAACCTAAATTCTGTTGTGCCAATAGGACAGCAATGTCATACTTAGTAAGGCAGTAGCCAGAAGAGAAAGATTTAATAATATGCATATAACATTTGTAGGAATAGGGTGGGAACAACTTGGAGTGAGTCTTCTGTCGGCACTGGCAAAGGAGCAGGGCCATGAGGTCGATCTTGTTTTTAGTGTTTCTTTATTTAATGACAGATGTCATTTGACCCATGATTTTCTTTCATCAGCTTTTGATGATACGCAATCGGTATTAAAGGAAATTGAACGCCGCAGGCCGGATGTCCTTGTTTTTTCTCCCATTTCAGGCACATATAGATGGATGCTACATGTTGCAAAAGAATCAAAGCGTTCACTACCAAAAGTGAAGATAGTCTTTGGTGGAGTTCACTCAACGGCCGTTCCTGATCGCGTAATTGCAAATCCCGAAATAGATTATGTCTGTGTTGGTGAAGGAGATATTGCTTTTCTTGAAATATTAAAGGCAATAGACCAAGGCGGGCAGAGAAATCCTATTATCAATACTAGATTTAGATTGCCTGACGGAAATATCATTGCCGGCAAGCAGGATGGTTTTATTCAGGACCTGGATTCGCTTCCGATATTTGACAAGACAATATGGGAAGATCATATGCAATATAATGAAACTTATATAACGATGGGTTCAAGAGGGTGTCCCTATAGGTGTACATTTTGTTTTAATAGCTTTTTCGCTAACTTGCCCCAAGAGTCAAGCTCAGGATATGTGAGATATAGAAGCGTAGACCATCTTTTGTACGAATTGAAAATCGCGAAGAAAAGATATAATTTCAAGTTAGTTGAATTTTTTGATGATGTTTTTACTCTTAATAAAAAGTGGTTAAAGGAGTTTGCTGATAAATATAAAAAAGAAATAGGTGTTTCTTATCAGATATTTACACATATTAAATGTATAGATGAAGATGTTGCAAAGTGGCTTTCGGGATCTGGATGTAGATCAGCTCAAATTGGCGTTCAAAGCATGGACGATGAATACAAAAAGAGATTTTTAAATCGCAGCGAAACAATTTACGATGTAGAAAAGGCCATAAAGTTTATGGATAAGTATAAAATTCGCGCGAAATTTGATCATATGTTCGGGCTACCCTTAGAACCGATCGAAGCTCAAGAAAAAGCGAAGCAGTTCTATGATGAGTACCCTCCTTATCGAGTGCAAACTTATTGGGTGAATTTATATCCAGGCACTGAGATGCTTTCTCAATGTCACAAAGAAGGGATCATAACGGATGAGGAAATAGATAGATTAGAAGAAGGACATAATTTTGATACTTTTACTAGAAGCAACCGTCTTATTGATCCAGATAAATTAAGAACATATAAGGCGTATGAATTGATCTTTAAGTTAATGGTTAATATGCCTAGATCTTTAAGGAAGAAATTAAATGCTCAGGTTATCAAGAAGCTTCCTGCCAGTATTTGTGGAGCACTTACTTTTATTGTTGACCTTGTTTGTGGTTTAGCTAAATTCGATATAGATCATACTTCTTATGCAAAATACTATTTGTATCATATGTATCGTTTTGTTATGAATAAATTATCGATAAAAGTTCCTGGTGGTACTAAAATACTTGATAATATAGAATATGGTTTTTACCCTCCCAAATATGAGAAGCAGATTTTGAAAGAGGAACAAAATCAAGTTTTAACTGAGGCATAGAGTGCTTATGCGTAAAAAAATTATGAATAATATTGATAGAATAGTAAATAATAAAATGTTTGCTGTTGTTGCGATATTTATTATTGTTTTATTGTCGAGAATAAATATCTTTGGCAATCAATTTGTTATGGATGATCATGACTTTATAGTAAATTGGCCATTGATACAAAATTGGGATAATTTTAGTAAATTCTTTGTGGATTATGTCCCGATGCCCAGGCAAGCAGGGATCTATTCTCCACTAAAGACATTTTTTCATGCGATAAATTACTCCTTGTTTGGTTTAGCACCTTATGGTTACCACGTTGTTTCTTTATTGATACATTTTACAGGTATCCTATTTGTCTATAAGTTATCACTGCATTTATCGAAAGATAATTTTATTGCATTCATTGCTGGATTGTTCTTTGGGGTTCACCCGCTTCAAGTTGAGGCAATAACCTATATGACAGCAAGTGTTGATATGATAGGAATTGTATTTCTTTTTTCCGCGGTTTATTATTATGTATTATCCAGAGATGATAAAGGCCAAAACTTATTCAGTAGCAAAAAATACTATATTGCATTATTGTTGTCAATTATCGCTGTGTTTACGCACGAACTTGCGATCTCTCTTCCGGTTTTATTGCTATGGTATGATATTTGCCTTGGTGATAAAAAGATCGCTCTTGGCAAAAAGATCCTGCAGCTTTTGCCGTTTTTTCTTATTGTTCTATTCTATGTTTTTGCCAAATATTCGGTTTTAAATGAAATTACTAGAGGCGCATATGTTTATGACAGTTTTTATTTGACTCTGCTTATTATGATAAAGGCTTTTGCAAAGTATGTTTTTATTTGTTTCTTACCAGTTGTTTTAACACACAATCATAAGATATCCGAAGGAATAAGTTCTTTTGCGTTTAGTGATTTTGATAAAGCAGCCGTTTTATCGCAATCAATATTTGATATTCAAATTGTAATATCATTGTTAGTATTGAGCTTGATCTTGTGGATAGCTATAAGATCTTGGAAAGACAATAGGTTAATAACTTTCTGTATAGGATGGTTCTTTATCAGTTTACTTCCAGTGTTAAATATTATTCCGAGTGGAGTGTTGTTTGGTGAAAGGTATATGTATCCCGGGCTTCTCGGGGTTTGTTTATTGTCAGGGTTGATTCTGAGAAATATATATAAAAAAGATAAACTGAATAGCTCAATAACTTGCTTTTGGATAGTAATGATCGCCGTGTCTTTTTTTTCCGCGAGATCTTTGATCAGGAATAAGGAATGGTTTGATGATGTTTCTCTTTATGAATCAGCGGTAAAGGCAAATCCTGATAGTGCTTTGATGAGGCATGACCTTGGATTGGTTTATTCTAAAGCTGGCAGGATTGATGATGCAATAAATAGTTTTCAAAAATCCGTGAAGTTGAAAGGCGATGATCCAGTGACCTTCTTTTCTTTAGGTAATGCTTATCAAGATGTTGGTCAGTATAAAAATGCCATTAAAAATTTTAACAAAGCAGTAGCCTTGGACAAAGATTTTGCCGATGCTTATTATAATTTAGCAGGCATCTATGCTTTTCTGGGATTGACTACGTCTTCAGAAGAGAACTTAATTAAGGCATTAGGACTTTTTAGAAAACAGGGTCGTCTCGAGCAAGCGGCAGAGCTGGAAAAAGCCTTTAGGGACTATTTTAATCTAACAGAAAAGTAAAAAATTATGGAAGTATCAATAGTTATTCCAATATATAACTCAAAGAACTTGGTGGAAAAAGCGATTCGTTCAATTGTGAGGTATATGGAGTCTCTTTGTGTTGATTATGAAATATTGTTAAGAGATGATGGGAGCACGGATGGATCTTGTGAGATATTAAAAATGTTATCACAAGGATTTGAAAAGGTCCGGTATTTTGAAAATGGAACAAACAGGGGCCTTGGCTTTACGTTGAAAAGATTGTTTGAAGATGCAAAGGGGGATAATGTTGTTTATTGTGATTGCGATCTGCCTTTCGGAGAAAAAGTTATTAAGGTTCTATTAAAAGAGCTGCAAAACAGCGATATTATCGTCGCTTCTAGATATATGGGAAAAAAGAATCAAGTCGGTCTTATCCGTAAGACCACCAGCAGAGCCTATTATTTTCTTTGTAGGTTGCTCTTTAAGATCAGAGTTAGTGACATTGGTTCTGGATCTGTTGCTTTTAGAAAAAACGTCTTAGATGAGATTAATTTAGCTGGAGAGGGATTTGTTTTTCATATAGAGATCTTTAAGAAAGCTTTAGAAAAAGGCTTTTCAATAAAAGAAATACCTTTTGAGGCAAGAGGCTGGCAAAGGGGAAGTTTTGGTATAATAAAGCATGGAATGCCAACTTTTATAGATACATTAAAATTAAAGTTCAATAGATTGTAAAGTTCATGTCAAAACTAAATATAAGTTCAGTATTCAATAATCAGCTAATTTGTGTTGTTATTATCGTGATCGCAACAATAGCCGCGTTCAGTAATTCTTTGGGAAATGAGTTCATTGTTGATGATTCGCTCTTTATCGTTGATTGGCCTTTGATCCAGGATTTGAATAACTTTCCGGAATTTTTTGGTCCGCACAATCAGCCTGTTGGAGAAGAGGGGGTTTACTCACCGCTTAAAACATGTTTGCACGCTTTTAACTATAATATGTGGGGGCTTAACGTCTTTGGGCATCATGTTGTCGGGTTATTGATACATTTGATAGGCACTATTTTTGTTTTTAAAATTGCTTTGCGCTTAACAGCCAATGTGCCTGCTGCTTTTTTATGCGGTTTGTTCTTTGGTATTCATCCGGTTCACGTTGAGGCTATAACACCACCGACTGGCAGCGTTGATACGTCGGGTGTTGTTTGGTTTTTTGCATCGTTCTATTTTTATACCAAAGTTGGAAGCATAAAAGGTAAGTGGGATAAGAATTACTTCCTTGCAGTATTGTTTGCGCTTCTTGCGATCTTTACGCATGAACTTGTTATCACTTTACCTTTATTTCTTTTATTCTACGAACTTTGTTTTAATGGTTCTTGCTCTAAAAAAAGGAGTATGTTCTTTAAAACCTTGCCGTTCTTTATTGTTTCTTTTATATATGCAGTCTTAAAGTTTTCTATTGCCGGGTCGCTGGCAAGAGGGATATACCTTTTTGGTAGTTTTTATTTGACAATGCTTGTAGTTATAAAGGCACTTGCCAAGTATGTTGTGATATTGTTCTATCCAATAGTTTTGACATCGAACCATGAGATATCTCCGGGAATATTCTCAGTTAACTGGCACTATTTTGATAAAACGGAAGTTTTAATGCAGTCAATTCTTGATCCTCAAGTAATGCTTTCGCTATTTTTTACTGCGGCAATAATTATTGTAGGAATAAAATTTTATAAAATAAACAAGGTGGTCTCTTTCTGCGTTGGATGGTTTTACATTAGTCTTTTGCCCGTAATGAATTTTATTCCGACCGAATGTTACTTTGCTGAGAGGTATCTTTATCCTGGTTCTTTAGCATTTTGCTTGCTCTTGTCGCTTATGATCTTAGCTCCGTTTAATCATAAAAACATATTTTCAAAAAATATTTTTAAATTCTTGAGCATTTTAGCGCTGATATTTTATATAGGATTCTTTTTTAAACAGACATTGATGCGTAATGAGCAAATAAAGAATGACTTCTCTTTATATAAAGCTGAGGCAAGGGTTAATCCTCGACATCCGATTATGCATAGAAAGCTGGGATTTCTTTACCTCAGGAATGGAGAAGCCTGGAAAGCTATTGAAGAGCTTGAAATTGTCGTAAAGCTAAGGCCGAATGATCCTGATGCACATTTTGTATTGGCTGAGAGTTATATGGAGGTAAACAATTTTAAAAAAGCCATGCTGAATTTTGAAAAGGCAACTGAGATCGATCCTAATTTTGCTGAGAGCTATTATAATTTAGCTGGTATATACGCTTTTCTGGGGAAGGAAAAAGAGGCAAGAATGTATCTGGGGCGAGCTCTCACATTGTATAGAGCAAACAAGAGGGATAATGAAGCAGAAAAGTTGATGGAAGCTTTTTATGTCTTTTGGGGCTATAAATAAACTTTGATAAGCCGCGTATCTATTGACTGTATACTATTTTTGCCCTATACCTTTGTTCATCATCATCTGTACTAAAGCTTGCATTTGAGGATTGTTCATAAGTTGCATTATTTTGGGATTATTCTGAATTACGCTAGGATCATTACTCATAAGGTCTTTCATAATGTTAGGATCAGAAATGAGTGCCATTATTTCTTCATCTTGAAGCATTGCTTGCATTTCTGCCATCATATTAGGATCGGACATTAGGCTGTTTTGCATTTGCTGCATTTGTCCCGACATTCCTAAATTCCCCAGACCACCAAGGTTCCCCAAGGCATTCTGATTTGCAGGCACTTGTCCTGTACCAGGCGATACAATGCTGACTATATCAGTATCTGCAACTTCAATTTTGCCAAGGTTGTTGGTGTCTATGATGTATTTTTGATTTTCAACAGATACAACGGTCCCCTTTATAATAGATCCATCTTTCAATGTGATGATTTTTTGTGAAGTTTGCGCATGAACGATACTTGTAAAAAGCAGACAAGCTAAAAAAACTGTAAGAACTGTGTGTTTTTTCATGATTTTATACCCTCCATTTACTTAAGTGTATTGCATATTTCATCAAGGGTCAATAGAACAAGGAATTATTTATATTTGTATGTTTACTTAGCATAAAAACAGAAATGATTTACTGTCTTGAGTTGAGAGAGAATAAAGAAAACTGGTGCTGAAGAAGGGAGTCGAACCCTTATGGCCGCGAAGCCACCGGTTTTTGAGACCGGCGTGTATACCAGTTCCACCACTTCAGCAAAAAAATTCAAACTTGAAAAGAAGCATAGTTGTGGAGCTAAGGAGGATCGAACTCCTGACCTCTTGCATGCCATGCAAGCGCTCTCCCAGCTGAGCTATAGCCCCTAAAACAAATTAGTAGCGTTTAGAAAAATAACAACTTTGCGATATTATCAAAATATCATTTGTCAGATTTGTTTTAAAAGAAATGAATCAGCTCTGCAAATGCCATTAAATATAGCATTGACAAAAGTTATTGTCAAATTTTTAAAACCGTTGCATTCTTTTAATCTCTGTGATATATTAAAACACTTTTTTCGGGGAGTAGCGCAGCTGGCTAGCGCACATGCTTTGGGAGCATGGGGTCCCGGGTTCGAATCCCGGCTCCCCGACCAATGAAACTAATAGTTTTTGCTGGCTGTATTTGGAAATTGGCAAGATGTTGTTTTAAGTATGAACATGTCAGTCGATAAATACAGCTTTTTTATTGGAAGATAAATGAAAAAGAAATTATTGATAAGATGGATCATCGGTGTTATTGTTTTTGGATTTCTAGCTTCAGCTATTGTTGTAAAGTTCAAGCTCAAGCGTGACCTTGAAAAACAAAAAGCTCTTCAGAAGCTGAAATCAGAAATATTAGAGATTAATAGTGTCCAGCTTTCTCAGATCGATGATAATTTGGGTATTGCAGTCGAGATTTTCGGGCAATCGTCCGATAAATATAAATTGAAAATTGTATTAGAATCAATAGGATATGTTCAGCTAAAGATCATTGAATTAGAGAATGATGTTTTGTTGGAACATGAAAAACAGAGCTTTAGTTTTTTGGTTTCGTTTGAAGAGCTTGCAATGGCTTATCATTCAGGCCTTCTTGGATATATCCCTGAATTTGAAAGAAGATTTTTAATTGATGAGATCATTGATGTTAAAGTCGTGTTGACTTTAGTAGAAAAAAAAGGTTTTTCTAGATCTGAAATTGAAGGATTTGATTTTAGCAAGAAGGAATCATTGGCAGTTGCCAGATTTACTTTTTCATGTTTGAAAGATAAATGTGCGGTTTATCAGCCAAGAAAAGCAGATTAATCAGAGCGCTTCGGTCTATACCTAGAAGTTTTCATTTATTCTTTTTCTTTATGTTTTACTGTGTTATAGTAAATTTGTTGGCAAGTTGAGTCCTCGACACTATAACAATATATAAACAATAGCGTCCGCTATATGCCTAGAAAAAAAAGAAACAGAAAAATTAAGACTAAAATAAAAAAGAGTTTTACATTTTTGAATTCTGTAATATTTCTGTTTTCTGTTTCGATAGGATTTTTGATAGTTTACATATCTGGTTCTTTTCAGGAAAGTAAATTTAGAAGTTCAAAATACGGGATTTTAGAGCATTCTGCTGTTCGTTTAGCAGATGCATTTGAAATATACAATCAAAAAAGATTTTCTAAATAGGGATAGATACTATTATTTTAAGTTTTAAGCATGGCATTAAATAGTGTTGGTCCCTATTTAAATTTTTTATAGATTTTGCGCCCATAGCTCAGATGGATAGAGCATCGCCCTTCTAAGGCGAGGGTCGCACGTTCGAATCGTGCTGGGCGCGTTCTATTCCTTAATTAAACTATGAAATTGCTGAAAGTTACAGTTGTAATAGTCCTTCTTTTTATTGTCTTCTCTTTAATCAGTATCTCTTTTTATCTACAATATCACGGCAAATATCTTCTTGAAGATACTTTAAAGATCTCGCTTAATAGGGATGTTAATGTGGGGTATATGTCTATACATTTTCCGTTGGGTGTAAGCATTCAAGACTTTATAATTTCAGGTTCCAAAACACCCAAAAGTAAAAATATTCTAGAAGTAAAAAAGATCAATGTTCAGCTTGAGTTATTGGGACTTTTTAACAAACAGATCAAGGTTAATGAAATAATCTTGATCAATCCGCATATTTTTATTGAAAAGAATATGAAACTAGTTGGCGCTGATAGATCAACTGATAAGAAAAAGGACGTTGAAGTTCTATTAAAGCAGGAAAAAGTTGTGAGTACTGCTAAAGAGGCAGAAGATCTGAAGCCAATAGAGATTTATATAGAGAAGATGTATGTTAGAAATGGTGTGGTTGAATATAATGATAACGTTTCGGATAAGAATATCTTTTTTACACTTAATGATTTTTACTTAAAATCAGGCAACTTATATTTTCCGTTTAGAGCGTCACAGATATCTTTTGATTTTCAAGCAAATGTGACCAAAGCCAATGGTCCGCTTTCAGGAAGTAAAGCTAAAGGAAAGGGCTGGGTCGATATTGTTAATAAGGATATGGAAGCAATGTTGGAATTATTCGAATCTGATGGTCGCGCTGGACTGACAGCAAATTTTGTTTCAAAAAATAATGATATGTTAGTTCAGGGTGATATAAATGTTGATAAATTTTCTTTAGGAGTTAATAAAAATAACTCATCTATGAACAGTGTAGCTGATCAGGTGTTTGGTGCTTTGTTGTCCATGGGGGTTGAGGTAGGGGCGCACTATTCATTTAAAACAAAAATGGATGATATTCGGGTTAATAATATTGCACTTACTGGTAAGATCGGGATAGGCGAGAAGTAACGGCTTGTTTTTTTAATGCTTGCTCAGAAAAGGATTTGTGGTAAAATACCCAACAATTTCAAGAAGATTTATGGTGGCTGTAGCTCAGTCCGGTTAGAGCACTTGATTGTGGTTCAAGATGCCGGGGGTTCAAATCCCCTCAGCCACCCCATTTTTGCAAGTGACTGATGTCATTTGAGTTGTAACAAAAATAACGCTTATTGGACGGTACGCATACTTTCGAACTTTTATTTTAAATTACCCTTCGTAACTTAATTAGTATCTTAATAAGTTGCGGAGGGTTTTTCTTTGTCTAGAAATAAAGCATAGTTTTGTTTCGCTTTATTTGAGGGTAGTGCTTTAGGCTTTCCCTCTAATAACATTTTAATTGATTCAATTTTCCCTAATTTCAGCCTGTCCTGGTAAGTCCCACAAAGTCATATTGACGTAAATATCAATTAATGATACTTTGAAAAATAAAAACTTCCACATGTTCAAGGAGAAAAAAATGAAAAGTAAAAAGAGCATTAAACTGTTATTAACACTTGCTTTTTTCTTAAGCATACTAATTCTAAATATTAGCACTTCACATGCACTGGTGACTTACTCTTTTGAAAGCCCAACCTTTGATGATGTTAATGGAGTCTACACAACCTCAGATAAAGTTACAGGATTTTTTACTGTCGCCAATCCTTTTGCAGCAAATTTGGCACTCGGCAACGTTAGCTCTTCCCTCGTTGATTATTCTTTCACAGATGGGCATCAAATATTAACTTTTGATACTCCAGGAATTTATGAAAATTTTTTTCAAATTGGAACGGACGCTACAGGAAACATCAATGACTGGTCTATTTATTTGACTGATGCACTTGGTGGAGGAGGCTGTGGGTCTGCAAATAATTGCATAGTAATCTCAGACATTTACGTTTCTGCACGAAAACTACCTTTCGATTGGGGATATGTTAGATACGAATTAGGTGAAACATCTTGGACAAGTTCTGCTGCAGTCCCAGAACCAGCAACAATGTTATTATTGGGAAGTGGATTGGTCGGAGCTTTTATTAGAAGAAGGTGCAAAGCTTAAGCGATTTAAAAAAGTATTTTTCAAAAGGCATCTCATTTATTTGAGGTGCCTTTTTTAATTCTCAAATGAGGGGAAAAGTACTGATTCACCTATTAAAATAGTTCTAAACTCTCGTATAAAGCGACCCCATTATTTAGTTTAAGTACCATTATAAATAATCCTCCTAATAATTTATCATCCAAGACCGCGGGTATCCTTCCATATATGCATATTACTTATAATTTTTGACCCAACAATAGTTTATTATTGAATTATAATAGTGAGAATTTTGGAATTATATATTTAAAAAGATTAACAGATAAGGCTCAAAGTGATATATTAAGTGATGTACAGAAACAGACAAAAATGTTTATTTGTATTTTTCTTAATGGCAGTTGTTTTTTTGTCTGGATGTGCAACATTAGGTCCACTTGCAGGTGGAGCGGCTAGTGGTCTTGGGTTTTTAATAGCAGTGCCATTCAAGTTGTTAGGTGTCGCAATTAATCTTGCCAAAAAAGTTCCGTGGTGGATGTGGTTATAGAATATTCCTATATTAAGGAAAGTGGTGATGCCACTTTATCAAAGACATGGCGAACAAGAAGAATTTAATTTATGAAGAAGTCGAAGGCTTAAATAAATAAATAGAATAAATAGTGTCGTTTCTCATAAATATAATAAATAGTGTCGTTTCTCATAAATATATGTATGTTAATGATTTGTGCAATAAATAAAGCATTGGACATTTTTTAAAATTTCCGAATTTAAAGGAAAGCTGGAATATAGTTATAAAGTTTAGCTGCACATGATGTTGTGAGAAACGACACTATTTATTTATTCTATTTATTGGACACTATTTATTTTTATTTATTCTTTATTAAAGGATGGCTTATGAAACCATTAATAGAAAAGAGAATATTCTTGTTAGCCTTTCTTTTTGTTTTTGTTGCGAGCGGGGCTGTTTTTGCGCAGGAGACTATAAAAGGTATGCTGCAGGATGCAGAAAACGTCATAGCGCCTTACTCGGGTGAGTTTGATTTAAACAAGAGCAAAATAGAAAAGCAGAAGAATCTTTTGGAAAAGACATTAACTGTCACCGAGAATCAATTTACTGCTGAGAGCGAAGAAAAGAAGAAGGTGATTCTTGAGAAACTGGAAACAGTCAAAAAGCAGGAGCAGGTTATTTCCATTCGAGAGAGTCTGGACAGAAAAAAAGAAGAGGCATATAAAAAGATCATTAGTTTGGTAGAGCAGAAACTGCTTATTGTTAAAAATCCAGACATGCGTGTCCGGGACCTGAATATCGAGATTTCAAAGACGTGGGCGGACCTTCGTGATTTGAATGCTGAGCGGAAATTATTGCTGGACAGGGTCTTAAGCGTCGAACAGGAGATTGGCCTGCTTGAACAGGATATAGCGGTGAAGAATACATTGACGAATCTGAAGACGGCAGATTCGTATTTCGATGTATCCATTGCGGCCCAGGAGGAGAGATTGCAGTTGTCAAAAACTGAGATTGAGCAATTGAACAAGCAAATCAGCTTGATTGACATCCAGCTCTCCATTGTGGGTGACTACATCTCTATCATGAAGAATAAAAGGATGGAACGTCTCCGAAAGAAATTAATGGTGAACACACCGCACTATTTTACACCCCGGGATATCGCAGGAGGTCTTTTATTGCTAGTTTGCCTTCTGGCATTTTCCATCATCCAACGGAGAATATGTACGATCAAGGATAAGGCTAGACGATTTGCGAATGCATGTAAGCGGGTCGGTAATTTTACTGTGATCACGGCCTGGATCTCGTACATGGCCTATTACGGGTTTTCTTTTCTTGGTTTTCATGACCTGGTCCGGTTCATGGGGGTTCGCGTCCTTTTGTCCGTCATAGCGCTTTATGTTTTCTATCTTCTGCGCAGGGTTCTTAACCGTGTTGTTGTTTTTCTCTTATGTCGGGGCCAAAAAAGTATCGAGAGCGATCTGCGTAGCGAGAACCCGGTGTACGCCGCTGTCAATGGTCTTGTTTGGGTAATCTTAGCCGCTTCGGCAGCATCGGTTATCCTTAATGTTTGGGGATACCAGTATGACCAATGGTTCGTTTTTATGGATATTGCGCGGTTTTCTTTCTTTAAAGTCGGAAAGATTGATTTTTCCTTGTTGCTGGTGATCAAGATAGGCTCGATTATTTGGGCGCTGAATTTCTTTTCACATATCTTCAACAAGTTCCTAGATAAGAATGTTTATCCCCAAACCCGTTTGGATGAAGGCATGCAATACTCGATTTCTGTGTTCATCAAGTATACGCTTGTATTTATCGGGATTGTTATTGGCTTGAGGATCTTAGGGGTAGAGATGAGCACGTTCAACGTACTGGCTGGGACCATCGGTATTGGGATAGGTATTGGCCTTCAGGAGATCACCAAAAACTTTATTAGTGGGATCATTCTTCTTGTTGAGCGGCCGATCAAGGTTGGTGACTGGATCGATCTTGAAGGATTACCCGGACGCGTGGAAGCTGTCAAGGCGCGAGGTACGGTTATAACGACGTTTGACAATATTTCCGTTGTCGTGCCGAATTCAGATTTCATTACAAAGAAGGTGACCAATTGGAGCTATAACGATAAGGTTATCCGCTGCTGCATTCCTGTTGGAGTTATATACGGATCAGACGTGGAGTTGGTCAAGACAAGCTTGCTGGAAGTAGCCGCGCATGGTAAAGGGATCCTAAGCTACCCGAAACCGGTTGTTTATTTCACGGAGTTTGGCGATAACGCTCTTATATTCAAGCTTTATGTCTGGATCAATGAAGCGCATAACCGATTTGAGTTGATAAGCAATATTCATTTTGCGATTAATAAACTTTTCCGGGAACGAGGCATTGTCATCGCCTTTCCACAAAGGGACATTCACCTTAAAACTTCTGATGTTGTTTTTGAAGTTAAAGATAAATAATATTTATTAATAGTATTAATAGTGTCGTTTCTCATATTAATAGTGTCGTTTCTCATAAATATATGTATGTTAATGATTTGTGCAATAAATAAAGCCTTGGACATTTTTTAGAATTTCCGAATTTAAAGGAAAGCTGGAATTTAGTTATAAAGTTTAGCTGCATATGAAGTTGTGAGAAACGACACTATTTATTCCTATTTATTCCTATTTATTCCTATTTATTCATATTGCGAAAGGTTTCTCTTTGGGATAAGATAAAAATTAGCCTAGTGGAATCCTGTAGTAGTTACAGGAAAAATCAGAAATGTTTTCTATCTGCTGTGATTTTAAATGAAGAGAAAACGAAAAATTTTAAATAGTTTCAAAATGAAGGTCACCCTGCTTTTAATATTGGCTATGATCCTTTCTGCTGGTCTCTGCAATTTACTCCTCTACAAATATGCCCTTGATTCACAGTTTAATCAGCTGCGGGAAAAACTTATGATAATTGCTCAAACCGCAACTTTGTCAATTGATGGTGATTTGCTCATGAAGATCCCGCTCAATCGTCAGGGAGTAAATAGTGAGGCTTTTAAAATAATTCTTAAAAAATTGCAGAAGATCAAAAAAGTAGATCCGATCCTCAAGTATGTTTATACTATGACCCAAACGGATAAGCCGGGAGTTTTGCAGTTCATCGTTGATGCCGATACGGACATGGATGAATCGAAAGATGGAGAGATCGTTTCATTCCCTGGAGATAAATACGATGCATCGCGTTTTTCTGAGATGATGAAGGCTTTTGATGGTCCTGCGGCAGACAAAAAGATGGGGACAGACGAGTGGGGGGTGCTTCTTTCGGGGTATGCCCCTATTTATGACTCAAAGGGAAAAGCGGTAGCCATAATTGGAGTGGATATCAATGCCGATGATGTCTATGCAGTACAAAAAGGATTTCACCAAAGAGAGATCGTTATTCTCATTTTAGGGATCATTCTTTCTTTGATCGTAGGCACGTTGTTTTCTAATACGATCATGCAACGTATTAAGAAATTGGCCGAAGGCACGCAACGTATTCGGGAAGGTGATTTTAAGCATCAGGTTAGGGTAGGAGGCAGAGATGAGATCAGCGAGCTCGCGCATGATTTTAATATCATGGCCAAAAGTCTATTTCTTTCCAACAAGAAGACGCATAAATATTTTTATCGTGCTATGCAGTCATTGATCAGGGTTCTGGAAGCCAAGGATGCTTATACTGCGGGGCATTCTGACCGTGTTGCTGAATATGCTGAAAAGATTGCTTTGAAAATGGAATTACCAGAAGCGGAAGTGGATTTGATCAAAGATTCCTCCCGGCTTCATGATATTGGAAAATTGGGGATACAGAAAACAATTTTGAACAAAAAAGACAGGCTTACAGATGAGGAATGGAATGTTATTAGGGAACATCCGGTCCTTGGGGAAGAAATTCTAAAACCAGTAGTTTTCGACAAACAAATGCTGGCTGTAGTGCGCTATCATCATGAGCGTTATGATGGAACCGGGTATCCTGATAAATTAAAAGGTGATGAGATTAATAGGCTTGCTTCTATTATTTCTGTTGCTGATGCATATGACGCCATGACATCTGATCGGGCTTATCGGAAAGGATTAAACAAAAAAGAAGCTTTGGTCGAGCTGGAAAAGGGTAAGGGTAAGCAGTTTGACCCTAAAGTTTCCGATATATTCATTCAGCTTTTACGAGAAGAAGATATTCAAACCAAATAAAAAAGTTCCTGCATCTAGATAGGCATTAACTGAACCCTCCTTATCTGCATTAGTGGTTAGATTTGAAATAAAACATTAGAATATTCTATTTTTTTTAATTTGCTATAATGTCCTTATTGATAATAGTATTTTAGATTAATTGAAGAATCTTAATTAAAACAAACTCATTAAAAATAAAGCCATGCGTATCCTAATAGTTGAAGACGAAAAGAAAATAGCTAATTTTATACAAAAAGGATTAAAGGCCGAAAAATATATCGTTGATGTGGCATATAACGGAGACGAAGGATTGCATCTGGCAGATGCGAATGAATATGATCTAGTTATTTTGGATATCATGCTGCCTGGCAAAGATGGTATTTATATATGCAGAGAATTAAGAAAAAATGGCATAAATACGCCGATCCTTATGCTTACAGCGAGAGATAGCGTTTCTGACAAAGTCCAGGGCCTGGACAGCGGTGCGGATGATTATATAACAAAGCCGTTCTGTTTTGAAGAATTTCTGGCCCGAATAAGGGCGCTGATCAGAAGAAATGGCCAAGCTAAACAAACGACCCTCAAAATTGCTGATCTTGAATTAGACCAACTTTCTCATGAAGTAAAAAGAAAAGAAAAAAAAATATCTTTAACATCTAAAGAGTATGCCTTGTTGGAATATTTTATGTTGAATGTTAATCGTGTTGTTACCCGAGTAATGCTTACAGAGCATGTTTGGGACAGGAATTTTGACTCTTTCAGCAACAGTATTGAAGTGTATATAAATTATTTACGAAACAAGATAGACAAAGATTTTGACAAGCCTCTTTTGCATACGATGTACGGAACCGGATATATGCTGAGCGAAATAGCCCCATGAGAATACAATCAATTAAATTTAAAATAACTATTTTGTACACGATCGCATTAGGAACTTTGCTGGTCGCGTATTCATCATATTTGTATCTGACATTATCAAGAGGTTTAGGGGAAGACCTTGATATTGAGCTGAAAACCAAGACCAAACAGATAAAGTATTTTATCGAGGAATTTAATAGGCAAACATTTCAGCCTGGAGAAAATATAGATAAAAATTTTGATGATGCTATTGATATGACCATTAATTTAGATGAATATAGGTCTAGAGAATTAACATTGAAGGCTACGAACAATGATTGGCTCAAGAGCTTTGATCATTTGGACTTGAGCGAAGATTATATTTATTTCCTGAACGTAGATAGCAACGTTCCTGCATTTACAAAAAATGTTAATGGTGAAATTAAAGCAGTATTTTTGAACACCGTTGATAAAAACAACTCAATGCAGAGAATATTAAAAAACATTCGGCTCAACAATGAATATTTTCGCCTGATCCAAGAGCCAGTTTACTTTAATGGCAAATTGAAATTTATAATATTAATTGCTACTTCTCAGAAAACACTAGTAATGGTCCTGAAAGAACGAAGGGACATTCTCTTTTTTAGCATTCCTTTTGTGCTCGTTCTTGCGATCTTAATTAGCAAGTATTTCTCTGATCGGCTGGTTAAGCCAATTGTTGAAGTTGCTAGTGTCGCTGAACAAGTCACGCACAAAGACCTAAGTCAAAGAATTAAAACCCGTTACAATGATGAAGAGATCAAGATAATGGTTGCGGCGTTTAACAAGATGATCGACCGGCTTCAAAAGGCGTTTGGTCATATTGCAGAGTTCAACTCGCATGTTGCGCATGAATTAAAGACTCCAATTGCCATTATCAATGGCGAATGTGAAGTGGCGCTAAGAAAAGAACAGTCAAATAATGAGTATAAGGAAACATTAAAAGCAGTATTTGAAGAATCTAAAAAGATGCTAAAAATTACCGAAGATCTTCTTCTTTTGGCTAAAGCAGATTATGTTCCTGAGAATTTTGTTTTTGAAGAATTCGACCTAAACGAATTCTTTGAAGAAATATGCGGAAAGGAGAGAAAAATAGCTTTAGAAAAAGAAATCGATATAAAATTAAAAGTGCTTACCAAAATAAGAACGCTTAAAGGAGATGCTCTGCACTTAAGAAGACTTTTCTTAAATATTATAAACAATGCGATCAAATTTACCAGCAAGGGCGGGGTGATCAATTTGACTGTTAAGGCTGATCAAAACAATCTTATTGTGGAAATTTCAGACACGGGTATTGGCATTTCTTCTGAAGATATAAATAAAATCTTTGATCAATTCTATCAAAAAGTTCCTACTGATTCGCATACTAGAGGCATTGGATTAGGATTAAGCATTGCACAATCTTTGGCCAAGGTTCACAGCGGCAAGGTAAAAGTGCAAAGCATTGTTGATAAAGGAACCACCTTTACTGTAATTCTTCCAATACTTTCTTCTCCCCCCAAGTCCCAAGAAGCAATATACACGACCTCATAAATTATTAAAATAATCTAATATTCTTCTAATACCTGCTTAATATATTTTTGATATATTCATTATGTGATTTATTAAAAACAAGGAGACCAGATGAACAGGATATTGATTATCGACGATGAGATCGGAGTTATTCGCTATTACAAGAAGTTATTAGAATCAGAAGGCTATTCTGTTCTAACAGCAAAAAATGCATCAGAAGGCACAATGGCTATGATAAAGGCCAAAGATGTTGATTTGATCATGTTGGATATTAATATGCCGGAAGTTGATGGAGTTTATATGTGGGATGTCATTCAAGAATATAATGATCAGTTAAAGGTTCTAATATTCAGCGTAAGAAACATTGAAGAGCAAAAGAGATACTTGCCTTTTGCAACAGATTATTTTGATAAGTCGCAATCTGTTGAGATCCTTTTGGATAAAGTTTCAAGACTTTTAGGCAACAAAAAGTCAGAAACGATCAGAGCTTCTTCTTAAATAATTGTTGGCACAAGAAAGGTAAGTATATTGATGCTCATAAAAAAATCTGGATATTTGATGCTTATTATTGTTCTTTGTTTTTGGGTTAATCCTGCATTTGCAGAAAGGCCATTGAAATTAAAAGAGAAAAAAGAAGAAAAAAGAAAAAAGGAAAAGGAATTTCTTCAGAATAAGTTTCAATGGTGGCCTTCAGATGCAAAGCCGGGTATGGTTCAAGATTCTGACCGCGGTGGATATTGGTGGTGGCCGAAGGAGCCTGGAGAGGTTCGACCTTGGGGTAATCGCGGCTATGTTTACGTTTATAAAATAATTTATGATTATAAAGCAGAGGAAGAGGCACAGGTAGAAGTAAAGCAAAAAGTTGAGTCTCCTAAAATTGAGACAATAGTTGAGGCTCCTAAAATAGAACCTGTTGTAGTTGTTCCGGAATTAAAACCATCTTTACTCATTAAGAAAATAATTAAGAACGTAAAGATTTATTTTGATTATAACAAGGCTCAACTGCGTGAGGACCATTATGCTATTTTAGATCAATCTGTTAAAAGTTTGAGGCGAAATCAAGAGGCGAGTATCTTGATAACAGGAAATTGTGATAAAAGGGGCTCGGATGAATACAATCTGAAGCTTGGCAAGGCAAGGGGAGAAAATGTTAAAGAATATATGCTTGAAAAAGGTATACTTGAAGATCGAATTCTTATTGTAAGCCGTGGAAAACTTGATGCAATAGCTCCGGTAAGCGATTTGGCAGGTATGCAAAAGGATAGAAATGCCCAATTTATGGTCGCGGAGGTTGAAGAGATAATGATCCCCGAAATGGAGCGGGCAAATATAAAAGATGCAAAAGAGATTGAAGTGGGAAAATATATTATAGAAATAAAAGAGAAGGTAGAGACATCTGCAAAAGTATCAACACGTGATTATGTTATTCAAAAGGGTGATAGTTTGTCAAAAATAGCACAAAGGGAACTTGGTGGCGGCCATCGATGGAAATATCTTTATGAATTAAACAAAGATGCAATAAGCGACCCTAATAAACTAAAAGTGGGTCGGAAAATTATTATACCGGTTGAATAAAATTACATTTGAAAGAGGAGGGGAAAGTCATGGTCAGAGGTGCATTAAGAATACTGGTAATAGGGGTTCTGCTGTTTATTTTTGTGTTGCCTGTGCGTCATTTTATCAAAAAAGCTGTTTTTAATAAGCAGCTACTAAGACAAGAGAAAGAAGTCATTGGGAGCGTTGATATGACGAATCCAAGGGTGAAGGATATACAGAAAACCCTACAGGAGTTACATCATTATGCTGGATCTATTGAAGGGAAAATGAATGAAAAAACGAGGCTTGCAATACGAAAATTTCAGGATGACAGAGGCCTCACTATTACAGGAATAGTTGATTCTAAAACCCTTTCTGCCTTAAATATAAAGGAATCTTCAATTCAGAAAACCAAAAAGGAAAAAACTGTTTCCCAACTTTCCAAAGAGTCGAAACAATTATCTAAAGCTAGCAAGAAGTCTATCAATAAGGATGATTTGCTAGATAAAACAAAAATTCAGGATAAGATAGTGAATTCGCGAGTAAATTCAAAGGAAAGAGTTCAGGAGATTCAATTGGCTTTAAAAAAACTGGGATACTATAAAAACAATGTTGACGGCAAGCTAGGAATACAGACCAAAAGGGCAGTTAAAGAATTTCAACTTTCTAAAAATCTTAAAGCCGATGGAGTAGTTGGCCCTAAGACTTGGGATGAGCTTAAGAGAAATTTATTAAATAAACAATAATATCAGGAGGAATGATGGGTAAAAGGCTTAGCTTAATTGTTTGTTGTTTGGTCTTATCTGGATGTGCAACGACTCAAAGATCTGCAAATACTGACTTGCAGGGCATGCAGGGCCGTATTGTTTTTCTGGAAGATGAAATGAGTGCAAAAGACCTAGAAATTGGAAGCATTAGAAGCGAACTGAGACAATTAAAACAGGATTGTGTGAAGAAAAATGATTCTGCTGAAATATACTCGAAAAGAAAGAATGATGAAACAATCTCCATCTCTAAGATAAATAATGATGCGTTCGGAGACATTGTTAGGGTAGATGATGTATCTGCAAATCAAGTTCAGTTAGCATTAAAAAATGCAGGCTTTTATCAAGGCCCAGTTGATGGAAAGATCGGAACTAAGACAAAGGAGGGTATCAAGGCATTTCAAAAAGCAAATAATTTATCAGCCGATGGTGTAGTAGGAAGGGGAACTTGGGTCAAGTTAAAGAACTATTTATGAAAGCAGGGAAGTTAGTCAAGTAGTGAAGCACGTAAATGTTAGGAGATTATCAAAATGAACAAGAAATTTAAATTAGTGATCGGATTAAATATTTTAGCATTATTTTTATGCAATCAATCTTTTGCTCAAGAAAAAAAGATCAATTTTAACGCTGAGAATATTCTTAGGGCACAAAAGTTCTTGGCTCAGAATAAAGCATTATTTAATGATCCCGCAATGTTGCAAAGATACCAGAGATTAGCAAGCGCATTAGCAAAGAAAAAATAATATATTTTTGGTTTAGCGCAATTGAATGCAAAAAAATTATTCCTCTAAGTATGCATGCATGGAGGAAGCATTTCCCGCTTTTATTAGACGAATATTAAGCCTTCCAAGGTCCATTGATGGGGTTTGTATTGAGTAGCCTCTAAATGATCGCGAGGGATCTCCCCGCCAGTAGTTGTATTTCAAAGAAGTAAGCTGCTTTTTGGGAAAGTTTTACCTGCAAAGTATTATGTTTAAAATCTTCTCTACTTTAAAATAGTTTGATAGTATCTATTGAGTTGGAAGATATCCCATCTTTAGGACAATTGTCTTATCTAAAAAAGGAAGATAGATGTTAAAACCAAAAATATTCACTACGCTTAAAAATTATTCTTTTCAGCAATTTCAGGCTGATTTTACTTCCGGCATTATTGTTGGCATTGTGGCTTTGCCTTTAGCAATTGCTTTTGCGGTTGCCTCGGGGGTTTCTCCGGATAAAGGTATTATCACCGCTGTTATTGCCGGGTTTTTGATCTCTGCTTTAGGCGGTAGCCGTGTTCAGATAGGGGGGCCAACCGGCGCTTTTGTCGTGATCGTTTATAGCATAATTCAAAAGTATGGTATTGACGGTCTAATGGTCTCTACGTTCATGGCTGGAGTAATGCTGATCATTATGGGGTTAGCGGGATTTGGCGCTGTGATCAAATTTATTCCTTATCCTGTAACAGTTGGTTTTACCAGCGGGATTGCAGTGATAATTTTTATTTCACAGATAAAAGATTTTTTAGGTTTACACATAGGGGCGTTACCCGCAGATTTTTTTGAAAAATGTGTGATGTATAAGGAGAATATTTATTCCACCAATTATCATGCCTTGGCAATTGCTTGTTTGACTGTGTTCATTGTTTTATCGTGGGGAAAAATATCAAAAAAGATCCCTGGTTCCATTATTGCTCTTATTGTGACGACAGGTTTAGTGTTTTGGCTAAAGCTGCCGGTTGAGACAATAGGTGCGCGTTTTGGAGATATCCCTCAAGGCCTTCCGTATCCGATGTTACCAAAGATCCAATGGCACATGCTCTCTGAGCTTGTTCAGCCTGCGTTTACGATAGCGATTTTAGCCGCAATTGAATCCCTGTTATCCGCTGTTGTTGCTGATGGGATGATCGGAGGCAGGCACCGTTCCAATATGGAATTAATTGCTCAAGGAGTGGCTAATATGGTTTCTCCTTTATTCGGGGGAATTCCGGCGACAGGAGCAATTGCGCGGACAGCGGTTAATGTTCATAATGGAGGAAGGACACCTGTTGCAGGAATTGTTCATGCTTTGACGCTTTTGTTAATTATGCTGTTTTTAGGAAAGTGGGCAAAATTGATACCTATGGCGACATTAGCCGGAATATTGGTTATAGTCGCTTATCGTATGAGCGAATGGCAATCTTTTAAAATGATCCTGAAAGCTCCGAAAAGTGATGTGCTCGTACTTTTAGTAACATTTGCTTTAACAGTGGTCTTAGACCTATCGGTCGCTATTCAGGTAGGTATGGTTTTGGCGGCGTTTCTTTTTATGAGACGTTTAGCATTAACGTCAAATATAAATATGATCACAGGTGAGTTTGTTGATGAGGAAGAGAGGGATGATGTTAACGCTTTAAGCAAGAGAATAGTTCCTGTAGGTGTTGAAATTTTCGAGATCAATGGACCGTTCTTTTTTGGCGTTGTAAACACGTTTGTTGAAACGATGAATAATATTGAAAAAAAGCCAAAGGTGCGGATTTTGCGCATGCGCCATGTTTTAAGCATAGATGCAACAGCTATGAACGCTTTAAGGACGGTTTATGAAAAATCAAAGCGCAATGGAATCGTTCTGATTTTATCAGGAGTAAGGGCCCAGCCGCTGTTTTCATTAGAAAAATCCGGGTTGTATTCTTTAATTGGTGAGGATAATGTGGTCAGCAATATTGATGTAGCTTTAAGCAGGGCCCGGGATATTATATGAAAAAATGGTGTGAATAATGAGTCAAAATGATCAAAAAGATGGAGTAAAATATTCTGATGAAGAAATACAGAAAGCTATTTTACTTCTTAATGAATTTGTTGGTAACAGTGAGCACCTGGCATCTCTTTCTCATGAGCAGCGTGTGGCACTTTTAACTGCTGCAGGCAAGCTTTCACGCCCGGATAAAATAGAAGTCCGCAAACGGATACATGATATTAAATATAAAAAAAAGCAACGTGTTGTAAAAGAAGAAAAAAATGCGCGTCAAGCAACAGGTATCCGACGTGCTAGGGCAGCACAAGTGTTTAGAGCACCGCTGGAAATACCTCAGATGTCTTGTGATCGAAAGCAAGATGAAGTAGATCTTGAGCGCCCCCGTAATTGTTATGTATGCAAAGAAGAATATACAAAGCTTCATTTCTTTTATGACGCAATGTGCTCTTCCTGCGCGGATCTTAATTATAAAAAGCGATTTCAAACAGCGTCTTTAAAAGGAAAGACTGCTTTAATAACCGGATCGCGTCTAAAGATCGGGTATCAAGCTTCTTTAATGATGCTGCGAGCAGGAGCGACCGTGATCTCGACCACGCGTTTTCCTGTTGATTCAGCTTTGCGTTTTTCAAAAGAATCTGATTTTGATCAGTGGCGAAATCGGTTACACATTTACGGATTGGATCTGCGCCATACTCCGAGCGTTGAGATATTTTGTAATTTTGTGGAGCAGACTTATGACCGGCTTGATCTATTGATCAACAACGCGGCTCAAACAGTGCGCCGGCCCCCGGGTTTTTACGCACATTTAATGGATAATGAAACAAAACACATAGATGAATTGCCTCAAGAAGCTCAATGGCTTCTAGGTCATTATGAAGAATGTAAAAACAAATTGATGTCTTATGCAAAAAAAGACCTCTCTTGTGAAGCATCATTGCCGATAGCATGGGATGGTAAAATGCAAGGCATTGGGTTGCGAGCCCCAGCGCAATTATCGCAAATACCCTATTCTTATGATCATAATCTGGCAGTTGAAAAAGTCTTCCCAAAAGGCAAGCTTGATGCCGATCTTCAGCAAGTAGACCTAAGAGAGACCAATAGCTGGCGATTGCGATTAGGTGAAGTTCCTACGTCAGAAATGTTTGAGATCCAACTGGTCAATGCTATTGCGCCGTTCGTATTGTGTAATCGTTTAAGCACGATGATGAAGCGTGACAATACTGGACAAAAACATATTGTCAATGTCTCGGCAATGGAAGGAAAATTCCTGCGTTTTAAAAAAGCTGATCGTCATCCGCATACCAATATGGCAAAAGCTGCGCTTAATATGTTGACGCACACCTCATCCAGTGACTTGGTAAAATATGGCATTTTTATGAATGCGGTTGATACGGGTTGGGTAACTGATGAGGATCCTGTCGCCTTAGCAACGTATAAACAAGAGAAACATGATTTCCAGCCACCTTTGGATATTGTTGATGGTGCTGCGCGTGTCTGCGACCCTTTCTTCGACGGCATTTTGACAGGGAAACACTGGTGTGGAAAATTTTTAAAAGATTATCACCCAATCGACTGGTAACCCTTAATTGAAATATTATTAACCGTTTTTAGATTAAATCTCCTGTGCTTTAATTTAAGTTGAGTTTTTTTGTATATGGATTAATATATATTTATTTGAAATTCAATTGGGCAAGTTGTTGGGGAGGGTAATAGCTGATGGCAGTTAATTTTGAAAAATTTACGCATAAGAGCCAGGAATCCATTCAAAAAGCAGTAGAGCTTGCGATGCAGCTTGGGCATCAGCAAATTGAGTCGGAACATTTAACATATTCTCTTCTAAAAATTGAAGGCAGCCTCATCATTTCTTTTCTGGAAAAGCTTAATATACCAGTCGCGGAGATTTTAAATGATCTGGAATCCGTTCTTGATAAAAAGCCTGTGGTACAGGGCGGCACTCAGCCATTTTTATCCAACACTTTAAATAATATATTAAATGAAGCGCAAAGGATCGCATCTGGGATGAAAGATGAATTCGTTGCTTTAGAGCATATATTTTTAGCTTTATCTCAAGATGAAAATACGGTCATAAGCAAAAAATTAAAAAGTCATGGAGTTAAAGAGGAGGATATCCTTAACATTCTTAAACAAATAAGGGGAGGGCAAAAGGTAACAGATATGAATCCAGAAGATAAATATCAGGCATTGGAAAAATATGGACGCGATTTAACAGCCCTTGCGCAACAAGGCAAGATAGACCCTGTTATTGGACGAGATGAAGAAATAAGGCGTGTTGTTCAAGTTTTGTCACGCAGAACAAAAAATAACCCTGTTTTGATCGGTGAGCCCGGAGTTGGAAAGACGGCTATTGTTGAAGGGTTGGCACAAAGAATTTATGAAGGGGATATTCCGGAAGGATTGAAAAACAAAAAAGTTGTTGCCTTGGATATGGGAGCATTGATCGCCGGCACAAAATTCAGGGGAGAATTTGAAGACCGGTTGAAAGCTGTGTTAAAGGAAATAGAATCTGCACAAGGGCAAGTGATACTTTTTATTGATGAACTGCATACAATTGTCGGAGCAGGAAAGACGGAAGGGTCCATGGATGCAGGGAACATGCTAAAACCGGCTTTATCTAGAGGGACATTACGTTGTATTGGCGCAACGACTTTGGATGAGTATAGAAAATATGTTTAAAAAGATGCTGCGCTAGAGAGACGATTTCAGCAGGTTATGGTCAATCAGCCATCGGTTGAAGATACCATTGCAATATTAAGAGGATTAAAGGAAAAATATGAGGTTCACCACGGTGTGCGAATACAGGATTCAGCTATTATTGCCGCTTCGACACTATCTGATAGATATATTACAGAAAGATTTCTGCCGGATAAAGCTATTGATCTTATAGATGAAGCAGCTTCAAAGCTGAGAATTGAAATTGACAGCATGCCGCAGGAATTGGATATCAATGAGCGACGCATTCGTCAATTAGAAATTGAAAAACAGGCTTTAAAAAAAGAAAAAGATGAAGCATCAAAAGAACGTCTGCAAAAATTAGAAAAAGAATTAGAGAACCTTAAAGAAGAGAACAAGAAGCTTCGTTTGCAATGGCAGGGAGAGAAAAGTTTAATTGATAAGATACGAAAAATAAAGTCGGAGATAGAGCATCAGAAACTGGAGGAAAGCAAGGCTGAAAGAAATGCTGATCTGAATAAGGCAGCTGAAATAAAATATGGGATCCTGGTTAATTTGCAGAAGGACCTAGAGGTCCAAAACAAGGAACTTGTTAACCTGCAAAAACATGGCTCAATGCTCAAAGAAGAAGTTGATGATCAGGATATAGCAGAAGTTGTCTCTAAATGGACACGGATACCTATTTCAAAATTAATAGAGGGGGAAACAGAGAAACTGATAAACATTGAAAAAAGTCTAAAGACCCGAATAGTCGGACAGGACCAGGCGATCGACTTAATTGCAAATGCTATTAGACGCTCACGCATTGGATTAAGTGATCCGCATCGTCCGGTCGGATCTTTTATTTTTGTCGGTCCGACAGGCGTTGGGAAGACGGAGCTGGCGAAATCCTTGGCTTGGTTTTTATTTGATGATGAAACTGCCATGATACGCATCGACATGAGTGAGTACATGGAACAGCACAGCGTCTCAAAGTTAATAGGTGCACCTCCCGGATATGTCGGCTATGAAGAGGGAGGACAGCTTACTGAAGCTGTTCGCCGCAGGCCGTATTCTGTTATTTTATTTGATGAAATTGAAAAAGCTCACAAGGATGTTTTTAATGCCTTGCTTCAGATCCTTGATGATGGGCGGTTAACGGATGGACAAGGTAGGATCGTTAATTTTAAAAACACCATTATTATAATGACTTCGAATATCGGGACAGATCTGATCATGGAAATGGAAGAAAAAAAAGACATTGATATAAAGATCAGGGAAGTTATGAAGCGGCACTTCCGTCCTGAGTTCCTTAACCGTGTTGATGAGATCATAGTCTTTAATCAATTAGATAAGGAGCATATCCGTCAGATCGTTGATATTCAATTGGGCATACTTAAAAATCGATTAAACGAAAAGAATTTTGATATAGATTTAACAGATCAAGCAAAGGATCTGCTAGGTGAGCTTGGATATGACCTTGCTTATGGAGCGCGGCCATTAAAGAGAATAGTACAGAAATATATACAAGACCCGATCGCACTTAAGATCCTTGAGGGAGAGTTTAGGGAAAAAGATTGTATTAGTGTTGATATTGATAAAAAAGAATTTGTATTTAATGCCAGGCGTAGCAAGGCGCAGGATAAATGATCGCGTAATGCGGTAAAAGGAGGGAAAGATGCGAGAGATCACCACCCTAACATTTACAGATAATAAATCTCAAAGCGAAGGAGTGTTTATCATCAAGGCATCAGAGAAGGAAGTCTCAATTTACTTATCGGTATTAAATGGCGGCGACATTGAAGTTAGGTTATCAACGGAAAATGCGCAAAAGATCATTAGCGGATTAGAAAAAGCTGTTAATAATGTAAAATAAAGATTAAAAGCTAATTTATCCAGCCTTAGATTAAGAAGATTATAAGTGAAAGACCGAAGATATCCTATGTTATACTTGTCCCATGTATAGGTGGAAAAGGAACTGGCCTTGGCTTGTCAATAGTATATGGGATCATAGAAGATCACGGTGGTAAAATTGAAGTTGAGAGTGAAGTTGGCAAAGGAACAAAGTTCATGATTTCTTTACCAGTTTTGGCATAAAAGGATAACAAATTATCAAAGGATAAATCTATGGAAAAGCATAAAATTAAAAAGAATTGTTGGGAAATCAAGAAATGTGGCAGGGAGGATGGCGGAGACAACGTGAAAGAATTCGGAGTCTGCCCAGCTTCAGTCTTAAAATGTTTAGATGGTCTTAATGATGGAAAGAATGGCGGAAGATGTTGTTGGGTCGTTGCGGGTACATATTGTGAAGGTGAAATACAAGGGACTTATGCAAAGAAAATAATAGGTTGTTATAAATGTGAATTTCACCAGTTAGTTCAAGAAGAAGAAGGCGAGAAATTTTCATTTTTAAAGGAAGGGATTAACAAGTTGGAAGTAGATTCATATAATGAAGAAAGTGAAGACAAGGAAAAAGATATTTAGCAGAATTTAAGTCCTCTCGATCAAAAGCTCTTTTAATTAATCTATTGGGAACAGCCTTTCTGTTAGGGCGAAACAAAAATTCGTAACCTGCAACCCAAGTCTTTCATAGTATAAATAAAATCAAGCACAAAAATTCTTCTAATTCTCAGAGCAACAAAGTTCTTTTGCTTTTGATCTGGAGGTAATATAGAATATTACATTAAATTAATATGCTATTGAGCGGTTTTATTTTTTAAAATAATTATGCCTGAGATAAAAAAGATACCCAAAAAATATCAGCCGAAAGGTTTCGAGATCAAGTATGAGGATAAATATGTTATCGTCGGAAATAAAGCTCAGGGATTTTTAACTGTTGCCGCACTGTGGAACAGAGAGAAAACGGTGCATTCTGCTCTTAATCAATATGTTCGTAAAGGTAATTCAAGATCGCGAAAATGTGTTTATGTCGTACATCGGTTAGATCAGGACACGTCAGGTGTGCTTATTTTTGCGAAAACGAAACAGGCGCAAAGCTTTTTGAAAGATAATTGGAAGGCCACAAAAAAGACTTATTATGCTATTGTGCATGGACGGCTTGCTCAAAGAGCTGGAACAATATCGAGCTATTTAATTGAAGATGATGAGTATGTAATGCATTCGACAGATGATACCAAGAAAGGGAAGTTGGCTTTAACAGATTATGAGGTGCTTAAAGAAACGAGCAAGTTCAGTTTGATAAAAATTGATCTTTTGACCGGCAAGAAAAATCAAATAAGGGTGCACTTTGCAGACCTGGGGCATCCTATCGTGGGTGATGTAAAATATGGTAATAGCGGGACTAAGTACGGAGGCATGGCGCTGCATTCGCGGTCGATAGCGTTTAATCACCCAGTAACTAAAGAACGGCTTACGATTGAGGCAAAAGTCCCTGAATATTTTACTAAATTAGTAGATTACGCGTACTGACCGTCAATCATGAGAAGCGCGAAATAACTGTATGAGTTTTAATAAAAAAATATTTCAAATATCTTTATTGAGTTTTGGATTGTTATTTGTTGCTAACGGTCAAAATATGGCTTTTGGTGAAAAGACTATAAAGATACTTTTTGTAGGAAACAGCTATGTATATATGAACGATCTTCCGAGAATATTTACTGATATTGCCAGATACAAGGGATACGCCGTTGAAACGGCAATGGTTACTGGACCGGGATGGTCGCTTGCCAAGCATGCCAATTCTTTAGAAACTTTATCAAAAATAAATAGTAAGCGGTGGGATTATGTTATTTTGCAGGAGCAAAGTATGATTCCTGTCATGAAAGATCAATGTGGAAATCGTATGTTGCCGGCAGCGCGCAAATTAATAAGTGCAATTAATAACAAGGGGGCAACCCCTATTTTGTTCATGACCTGGGGAAGGCGTAATGGTTTGAAAGAAAATGGATTTAAAGATTTTAATAGCATGCAAAATGAATTATCTGTTTGTTACTTAAGAGTGGCGAAGACTTTGAAAGCAGCCGTAGCTCCGGTGGGGGATGCATGGCAAAATGCCAAGAGGGGTGCTCCATTGCTTGATTTTTGGAATTCGGATAATAGTCATCCTAATTTAATGGGCTCCTATTTAGCCGCTTGCGTTATTTATGCTGCAATTTTTCAAGAAAGCCCGGAAGGTATTGGCGATCATCTTAATTTAGGAAAAACAAAGGCGGAATATTTACAGAAAACTGCTGCTGAAACAGTATTAAAAGATCTAAAACGTTGGTATATAAAATAAGGATTGTTCTTATTTGAGATGCAAGCCATATAACTTATTGCAACCAAAGGAAAAGGGGGAAAGCCAAATGAAGTTTGTTCTAGCTATTTTATTGTGTTTAGGGCTAACAGGGTGTGTAGATATTGACAGAATTGAAAAGGTAATAAAAAAAACCGAAGAGCAGCAAACTAGATTAGAGAAGATCATGGTCACTTGGGAGGCGCAACAGAAAAACTATCAAGAGCAGCAGAAGGTCTATAAGGAGCAGCAGGAAGCATATAACAGTGCTATCGAGAATTATAAAAAACAGTCAGAAGATTACAACAGGCAAATGGCAGAATACAGCCGGCAGTCGGAAGAATATAATAGGAAGCTTGAAGAGCACAACAAGCTGGTTGAAGATTACAAGAAGCAAATGTTAGATTATGAGGAAAGAATAGAAAAATATGAACTGCCGCAGGAGGAATAAGCAGACCAGAGGAGTTCCTTATTTTCCAGATAATAGGATACTAAAAGGGCCTGGTAAAATTTTCTTGTTATAGCTTAACTTCGGGATTAAAATAATCCTCAGTTCAATTATAAATACTTCAAGAATTCAAACAATAATTATAACCAAGCAGGAGAAGCAAAATGCAAAAGCAGGAGATCTTAGATAAGATTTATGAATTTGCCATAACCTACGGGATAAGTCTTATGGCTGCAATATTGATTTTTATAATTGGTAAGTGGGTTGCAAGGGTTGTTTCTCGTTTTGTTGAAAAGTTGATGGCTAAGTCAAAGGTAGAAAAAACATTAGCAAGTTTTGTAAGTCATATTGTTTACTTTGGGTTAATGGTTGTTGTGGTAATCGCAGCCCTTAATAAACTAGGAATTCAGACGGCTTCTTTTATTGCAATTATAGGTGCCGCTGGTTTAGCTATTGGTTTGGCATTGCAGGGATCTTTATCAAATTTTGCAGCGGGAGTTTTGCTTATTATTTTTAAGCCATTTAAGGTCGGGGATTTTATTCAGGCTGGCGGTGTTATGGGTACAGTTGATGAAGTGCAAATTTTTAATACTGTCCTAAATGCTCCAGATAACAGACGGGTAATCGTTCCTAATGCACAGGTCACGGGAAGCAGTATTACTAATTTTAGTGCTATCAAGAACAGAAGAATTGATTTGGTTTTTGGCATCTCTTATGGGGATAGTATGAAAAAAGCTAAGGAAATTCTTTTAGAAGTAGTAAAAAGCGATTCTAGGATATTGAAAGATCCAGCTCCGGTTATCGCTGTTTCTGAATTGGGAGATAGTAGCGTTAACCTTGTTTGCCGTCCGTGGGTATTGCCGGGAGATTATTGGGCTGTTTATTTTGATGTTTTAGAAAAAGGAAAAGAGGCTTTAGAAAATGGGGGAATTACCATTCCTTTTCCTCAAAGAGATATTCATGTGTATGAGGAGAAAACAGGAAAAAAATAAAATTGTTGACAAAGATACAGAATGATACTAGGATTGTGTCAGTTAGAGAATTTGAAAATTAACAAGGAAGAGAAAATGAAAAGCAATAAGTTTGTAGCATTGTTTATCTGCTTAGTTTTTGTAGCAGGATGGGCAGGCTGCTCGCAACAACCTAAATCAGCAAATTCAGGTGATGCTATTCAACAGGCTCAAAAATTAAAGGATGTTGAAGCGCAAGTAAAGTACCTTGTTAGTGAAGCTAATGCATACATCAGCAGTGAAAAATTTGACGAAGCTATCAAAATTGCAAAACATGTATTGTCTCAATTAGATAGTAATTCTGCAGAAGCAAAAAGCATAATCGAAAAAGCTCAGGCAGAGATCAAAGCCCTGGCTGAGAAAAAAGCTGAAGAAGCAAAAGCAGCATTAAAGAAAAAGATGGAAAGTTTAGGCCGATAATCAAACAAGATAGGAGAAGAATATGGGAAAATTAATTGGTTTGATAATTCTAGTATTAGATGTTATTGCTATTTTAGATTGTGTTAAAAGCAACAAAACTGGAGGAAAAAAAGCTCTCTGGATCATTGTAATTTTGGTTTTACCTCTTGTTGGTTTAATCGCATATTATTTAGTAGGTAAAAAGCAGTAGGTTTGTTGAATAGAAAAGAAATTAATAAAAAGTAAAAGGGACACAATGCTTAAATCAGTAATAAGTATTGTGTCCCTTTTATTTGATACAAAGTCGGATGCCTTTTTCCCTTGACAATTTTAATAAGTAATTTAGATTATTATCTATCAATTTAAAAGGATATTTAAAAACCAAAATATGAAAGATAATAATTGGAGGTAATTATGGACTGGGGAATGAAAAACAGGTTAGATAGATTAATGCCAAACGGTAAATGCTTTTTTATGCCGATAGATCATGGATATTTTCAGGGGCCGACTAGGGGTTTGGAAAATCCGGCTGAAACAATTGCTCCATTGTTGCCGTATGTCGATTCAATTTTCTGTACAAGGGGGACTTTAAGGGCATGTATTGATACAAAGGACGCAAAGCCTATCGTTCTTAGAGTGTCGGGCTGTACAAGTATGGTTGGAGGGGACCTTGCCAACGAGGAGCTCACTACGTCGATAGAAGAAATAATCCGTGTTAATGCATCAGCTGTTGGCGTGTCAGTATTTATTGGCAGTGATTATGAAAGGCAGACTCTTAGCAATTTAACTCAAATGGTCAATGAGTGTGAAGATTATGGAATACCTGTTATGGCTGTAACAGCTGTGGGTAAAGAGATGAAAAAAAGAGAAGCGCGTTATCTTGCATTGTGCTGCCGTATAGCTGCAGAGTTGGGGGCTCGCGTTGTTAAGACTTATTGGTGTGAAAAAGATTTTGATAAAGTTGTTCAGGGATGTCCTGTTCCGGTTATTATGGCCGGTGGCCCAAAATGTGAAACCGAATTGGAGGTTTTAGAATTTGTGCACGACGGGATGCAAAAGGGTGCGGTTGGGATAAATTTAGGCAGAAATGTTTGGCAGAGCCCTCACCCGGTTGCGATAGCAAAAGCGTTAAAGGCAATAATTCATGATAATGTTAGTGTTAGGCAAGCTCACGAGATCTTTAAAGAAGAGATTAGCTTGAAAAGTTAATCTCTTTCATGAACAAAAATTCCGGCAGAAAAAAACAAGAGACAAAAATGTATGTTAGTTGCAAAATATTATAAAAATGATGATGTCCGTATTGAAGAGATGCCAAGGCCTGTGATCGGTGAAGGCGAGATCTTGGTCAAGGTGGTAGCCAGTGGTATTTGTGGCACGGATGTTATGGAATGGTATCGCATTAAGAAGGCGCCACGTATACTTGGACATGAAATTGCAGGGGATATCGTTGAATCTAAGACGGATAAATACAAAATTGGAGACAGGGTTTTTGTTAGTCATCACGTTCCTTGTGATGAATGTAAATATTGCCTAGCCGGAAACCATACTGCTTGCGATACCCTTCATGGCGGAAATTATGACCCTGGCGGATACTCTGAATATGTTCGTGTGCCAACGTTAAATGTCCAAAAGGGTGTTTATGTTCTTCCTGAAAATGTTTCATATGTTGAGGGGACAATGATCGAGCCGCTTGCTTGTGTTGTTCGTGGCCAGAGAATAATTGGTGTTGGCAAGGGTCAGACAGTATTGATACTTGGAAGTGGCGTTTCAGGCTTAATGAACATTCAGCTTGCTAAATTAAGTGGTGCCCATGTGATCGCAACAGATATTGATGAGTATAGATTACAAAAGGCTAAGGAGTTTGGGGCAGACGAAGTTGTTCATGCAAGTCAAAAAATAGATCGTAAGGCTGACAAGGTGATCATTTGCACCGGAGCGAAAAAAGCTGTAGAGCAGGCTTTTGAGTGCATTGACAAAAAAGGAACAATTCTTCTTTTTGCAATACCAAGTGTTAATATTGAGATCCCTACAGTCGATTTTTGGCGCAATGAATTAAGTATTGTCTCATCATATGGGGCTGCGTCAGTAGACCTCGCTGAGTCGTTAGATATTATTTATAATAAGAGGATAAATATTAATATCCTTATTACGCACAAATTACCTTTGAAAGACATTCAGGAAGGATTCAGATTGGTTGCTGAGGCAAAGGAGTCTTTGAAAGTAGTTATTGAGCCTTGAATTATAATAAATTTATACTATTCTATTTTAATCTGCGCAATAGTGCTCTTCTTATTAACTTCAAAAAGGAAGAATTTTGTTTATTGAAGGTTGCTTCTAGCTTGTGAAAATTTCATGCCAAAATAACAGCTTAATTGGGTTCAAGTACACTATAAGTATCTTTATAGCTTTTCTTGTTTTTATTCTTCTTTCTATCACAAGTATTTCAGCTGACGAATCTTCGGAAGTGTTATTCTCCAATCCCGTAATGCTGGGTACTGTTTTGATATCAGCTAAGCGTGTTGGCTCAGAAGGAGAAGATACTGCTGAAAATGTAACAGTATATACAAAAAAAGAGATTGAGAGAACATCCGCAAACAATTTAGGAGAGGTATTGAAATATATACCGGGTGTTGATGTATCTGTTACAAATCAGTTTGGTCAAGCAACGTCTTTATCTATTCACGGGTCAAATTCCCGCCAGGTTTTATTAATGATCGATGGGATCCCTTTTAATACTCAGCTTTCAGGCCAGGCAGATCCTGCGATAATACCGGTTGAAAATATTGAACGTATAGAGATTCTTAAAGGGGCCTCATCAAGTGTCTGGGGTTCCAGCTTAGGTGGCGTAATCAATGTTATTACCAAAGATGTAGGGGATTCTGTAGTTCCTAAAGGTAAATTTAAAACCACATTTGCTGGATTCAGTACAACAAAGAATAGTCTTGAGTTAGCAGGAAAAATTTCTGATGTGGGATATTTTGTCTCAGGGAGTTATTTGGAGACAGATGGAATCAAGTCCCGATCAGATGCTCAGGAGAAAAAGATTTTCGGCAAGGTTTCGGCTTCTATAAATGATGCTTTAAAGATAATAAGCTCGTTCGGATATACCGGAGCTAATGTTCATGATGGGGTAAATTCTGATGGTACATGGGATTCAATGCCATACATTGCACGTTACGGAAAAGTTAAACTGGATTTTAATAAAGATGATTTAAATTTCAGTATTGCATATAAATACAATGATCAGGATGTTATCAGCGATAATTACGATGCTTTAACGGGTGTTCAAAACAGCTCAACTGTAAATAACAATGTTTATCAGGGAATTAGTTTAAATGGAAGTTTAAAATTAAGAGAAGAAGACCTTTTTGTTTTTGGTTCGGATTTTGATTGGCATAGATTTAAATCATCAAATTATCTAGATACAGGAAAAAGTATCAGCATGCAGTCTCCGTACGCAAATTACACATTGAAACTAAATAATTGGGATTTTATTCCTGGAGTAAGGTTTGATAATAATCAGCAATTTGGTTCACAGACAAGTCCGAGCTTTGGAATAATTTATCATTTTAAGGATCCTAATAGATCGTTAGTCCGGGCCAAAATTTCGCGTGCTTTTAATGCTCCGCCGCTAATGTGGATATACAATAATTTGCCTCCATATGTTAACCCTAATCTGGATCTAAAAGCCGAACGGGCGATCGTTTATGAAATTGGCTTTGAGACAAAGTTATTTTCCTCAACGAAAATGAAATTGGATCTATATCGCTCCGATGTAAAAGACGCTATTGCCTATAATAATTCGGAATTTATGATGGATAATTTCAGGAAATTAAGGCGCCAGGGGGCAGAGCTTTCTTTAAATTATAAGGTAAATGATGATTTAAGCTTTTATGGGAGCGGGGCATTTAATGATGTTGAAAATAGAGAAACGAAACAGACCGTTCGTGATTCCGGCATAGCAAGACAGAGTTTTAACTTGGGCGGAAAATATGAAAATGATAAAGGTTTCGGCGTTGATCTTTATGGATATTATAACCGATGGAGTTCCGATCCTGATCAGGCTAATGATTGTAAATTTATATTTGATGCTAAGTTCAAGCAGGAATTTAAAGATGTGAAAGAGAATATCGACCTTGAGTTTTTCTTTAATGTCTATAATCTTACCAATAGTAAATATTGGTCAGATCCTACCTATCCATTGCCAAAAAGATATTTTGAAGGAGGATTTACCCTGAAATTTTAATTACTAAGTTTTTAAAGCTTTTTTCTGAAAAGTCGAAAAAAGTCAGTTAAAAGGGTTGTTATCCTATTCTTAAAATATATATCTAATGTAATATAATAAACATGTTTTTAAACTTGGACGTAGAATAATGTCAGTAAAAGTTAGAAAAAGAGCAATACTTTTCATATTGATAATGAGTTTGGTAATTGCATTTCCTTCAGTAATAGAAGCTAAAAAGGAATCCCGTAACTATCCTTACGGCGGAACGCTTGTTATGGGGGCAAGAGAAGTCCCGACAATCATTAATCCAATCTTTACAACGCATACTGTGTCTTTGGATTTAATGAATCTTATTTTTGATCATTTGATTAGGATGAGCCCAAAGGGCAAAATTGAACCAGGCTTAGCTGAGAATTGGAAAATATCAGAAGATGGCCTTACCTATGTTTTTAGTTTAAAAAAAGGAATTAGGTTCCATGATGGTGTTGAATTTACAGCTGATGATGTTAAATTCACATATGAACAGATAATTGATCCTAAAAATGAGTCTCCTTATAGGTCACATTTTGAATTGATAGAGAAAATAGAAATAATTGATAAATATACAGTTAAATTCGTTTTATCTGGTCCTTTTCCTGTCTTTTTAACAAAACTAGCATATAGAGAGATTATTCCCAAACATATCTTAGAAGGACAAGATCTAAGAAATACCTCTTTTAATTATAGTCCTATAGGGACAGGGCCTTTTAAATTCAGCAGTTGGGATAGAGATACTGATCAAATCGAACTTGCTGCCAATGAAGATTATTTCGAAGGCAGGCCTTATCTGGATAAGATCATTGTCAAAATATATCCGGAAGTTTATGGACTTTGGCCGGCATTTATGCGCGAAGAAGTTGATTTTATTATGTATATAAATCATGAGGACTATAAGGTTGTAGAAAAAGATCCTGATCTAAGGGGATATAAAATTCCATGGGATAAATATTGTGCAATAGCTTATAACTTGGAAGATCCTATTTTGGGTGATAAAGAAGTAAGGAAGGCCATAGCTCAAAGTATAAACAGAAAAGAAATAATAAAAGCTACATTTCCGGGTGGTATTGAAAGTTTAGGGCCTTTTCATCCGGAATCAGAAGGATTTAATAAAGAGGTTAAGCCTTTACAATATGATCCTATGAAAGCCAAAATAGACCTTATGCATAGAGGGTGGATAGATGCGGATAATGACGGGATTCTGGAAAAAGACGGCAGGGAGCTTGAAATAAGGATGCTTGTGGATGAAAGAAGCGATCTTTATAAAAAAATGGCGGTAATTATCAGGCAGCAGTTAGCAGAGGTTGGTATAAAAATTGTAGTACAGTTGTACAAAGATGAAGAAGAGTTAACAAAGGAATTTTTAGATGAAAAAAGGCCGCAGGCATGGTTGAGATTTTATGGGGGATATGAAGAGAATATTTATGGTGCAATTGGTAGCTGGTATTCGTTGTCAAGCGAGTTTGGGAGAATATGGGATTATATAAATGAAGATGTTGATAGACTTTTTGAATTAGGGAGGGTTTCTGTTAATAAAAATAAAAAAGCAGAAATTTATAGAGAGATTCATAAAATAGTATATGAAGATCAACCTGCTTGCTTTTTATTCTTTCCGGTTAGTTATCATGCGGTTTCGTCTAAATTTAAAAATATAGATGATTATTTCAGTATGTATATGCAGGTATATACAATAAAGAATTGGTATATTTCAAGCGATTGATTTTTCAATTTCTAACATAACCTCTGCATTAAAAAATTATTTATCGAAAGGAGGTAGGTAAATGGAAATTATTAAATTGGGAACAGAAGATGTATTGGAGATGGCTGTTTTATCCTGCTGTTGGCCGCCCGGAACAAGAAGTAATACTTCGCCTGAACCAGAATAGAATTAGGTTGTTTTTTATAGGGATGCTTGGATTTAATACAAGCATCCCTATAAATTTCTGAAGAAAATATTTATGAAACTATCCGATTATACAATTACTGTTGAAAATTATCCAAAAGAAGGGGAATATCTTCTTTTTAACACACGAACGCAGGCAATGGTTAAGATCGAGCAGGGGCTCAAAGAAATAATTGCTGATTATTACAACCCGCAGAAATTTTCATTAAAAACTAAATATTGTAATGAGTTGGATCAGCTTTTTAAGATGGGTATTCTAGTCGAGAATGAGGATCAGGATCGGGAAAAATTAAGGTCATTCTTCCGCCAATTAAAATATGGTGTTAATAGGTCTTTTATGCATGTAACGCTTCTTACAACTGATGCCTGTAATTTTGACTGCGTATATTGTTTTGAGAAAGGGGCAAGAGAAAATATAAATATGGAAGAGCCAACTTGTAATCATGCTATGGATTGGATGAAAAATAAAGTTGAACGTCTAGGTTACGAAGAATTATATATAACATTTTACGGAGGAGAACCATTAGTTAACAAGCCTGCTCTGGAATATTTAGCTTCTGAAATGAAAAATTGGTGCGATGAAAGAAAAGTGCGTTTTAGGTTTATGCTGCAAACCAACGGTTATCTAATTACGCCTGAGTACATAGATAAACTTTTAAAATTAGGATTATCCAGCGTGAGGATCTCGGTTGACGGCCTGGCTCATATTCATGATAAGAATCGCCCTTTAAAAGGCGGTGGGGGAACATTTTATACGATCATGGATAACATTGTCGAATGTCTTGATAAAGTAAAGATTGGCCTCTCTGTAAGTTATGATAAAGATGATATTAAACATATTGAAGACCTTCTTGATTATCTTGATGACCTGGAAATTTTGCATAAATTGGGAGATTTCATCTTTTCTCCGATACATCCTTCTTTTGGTTCTAAGAGCCATCCTGAATTATTCCGACAGATGTCGTGTATGTGCAATTATGATGATGATGTAATTATCAGTGCTGCCGGGAAAATTCATCAATTAATGGAACATAAAGGATTGCCCATAAAGAATGGTATGACGATCACGGCATGTCCGTTGACGATGGAAAATGGAGGCGTAACCATTGACCAGAGGGGAAATATTTATAAATGCAATTCCATGTTGGGATATAAGGAGTTTTCGGTTGGGGATGTTTTCAGCGATGAGTATAATTTTCAACACCAGAAATTCTTAAATCTTTCACCCTGGCAGAGCTGTCCTCAGGATTGTCCTTATCTTCCAATGTGCAGCGGGGGATGCCGCTTCATGGCTTTTTTAGAAAACAAAAATTTTCATAAACCAACATGCAAAAAGCGCTATTTAGATGAAATGGCGCCTGTTTTTATAAAAAGAGAATATGAAGCATTGATTCCCAAAGACAAATGACATTTTATTCCTTTATAAAACCATACCGAAAAAGAATTGCGCTTGCTCTTTTTTTTATACTTATAGCAAATCTCTTATCCCTTGCTCTTCCATGGAGTATTAAAATAATCATTGATGATGTTCTTATAAATAAAAATGTCCAGCTGCTGAATATTATTATATTTGCGTTAGTTGGAATTCTTATTTTACAATTAGGTTTTAATTTCTTGCGGAAAATGATAAGTAATATGATAGGCGAGAAAATCGTCTGCGATTTAAGAGAGAAAATTTACTGGCATGCTCAAAAGATGCCTTTAATAAGTATTAAAAAAATTACACCCTCACAGATACTTACCCGTATTACAGGAGATGTTGAAAGTGTTCGCCGTTTTATTTTTAGCGATGCTATAGACTTTATTTATGCAATTTTAAGTTTGGGATTCATAACGATCATTCTTTTATGGATAAACCCCAGATTAACGCTGGTTGCTTTATTAACTTTACCGATATTCTCTATTATGTATTTCAGGATATTGCCGCGCCTTAAATCGGGGTATAAGAGTTTACGTGATGTTAATGCGAAACTTGCATCAAGAGTTAACGAGGTTCTGAGCGGTATGGCGATTGTTCGAATCTTTACAGCGGAAGATCACGAAAAAAACAAATTTACTGCACGACAGAATGAAATAATGAATATAGCAAAAAAAAATCATTCCTTAAATCTAAGCTTGTGGACGGCAATAGATTTTTTTACAACAGTGGGCGTTATCGGTGTTTTATGGATAGGAGGATTAGATGTTATTTATAAACGGATGACGCCTGGAGAATTAATTGCATTTTATTCTTATTTAGGAATGCTGTTCACTCCTCTTATTCGGATGGTTGTTATTAACAGCTCTTATCAGGAAGCAGCGGCAGCACTTTGCCGTATTAATGAGATCATGGCATGTGGGGATGAGGTTGAGGAATCGCAATCACCTTTAGTTCCTGTGTCAATAAAAGGACAAGTAGAATTTAGGAACGTGTCTTTTTGCTATTCTCAATGTAAGCGTGTTCTTAAAGATATTAATTTTTCTGTTAAAGAAGGAGAAAATATAGGAATAGTAGGCCCAAGTGGAGCTGGCAAAACCACTATTATGAATCTGTTGATCAGATTTATTGATCCGCAAAAAGGTGAAATATATATTGATG